>CAJXXI010000108.1 GCA_913062615.1 uncultured bacterium
CGCGATCGGTGGACGCATTGTGATCGACGGCGCAACTTCGGGCAATGGGTCAACCATCACCGCCGACGGCGGGGTGACGATCCAGTACCAAGACCCCGCGAATAAAAAATGGATTGATTTCAAAGCAGAGCGGGTTGTGATTTTTACCGCGGGCGAATCGCCGATCACAGGCGTGACTCGGCTTGGCGCAAATCAGATCGAGGGCATCTATCTCGAAGGCGGCGTTTTTGCGGGCGATGACCAATGGTCGATGCGCTCACCTCGCATGTTCCTTGACGTGGTCAACAACAAAGCATTGATGCTCGATGCGGTATTCTGGACGACCGATCAGAAGACAGCGATGCCCTTGTATGTACGGGCGAAGAGTATCCGCCAGACCGCCCAGCACGAGTTCTCCGCATCAAAGGCAAAGATATCAAACACCGCGTTCTTCGAGCCCGATCTCACCATCGGCGTATCGGATATCAAAGTGACACTGAACCAGAGTCCAGACGCTTCAACGGGAAATACGCGCCCTGCGGTGAGTGTTGAGGGCAAGCATGTGACGCTCAACGCGGGCAATGTGCCCGTGCTTTGGCTTCCGGGGTTTAAGGGCGATCCGAGTTCGTTCCCGTTGCGCCAGGTGACTTTTACGGATTCGAACCGTTCTGGATTGGCGATGAAATCGCGTTGGAACGCGATCTCGCTTTTGAAGATTGATGCGCCGCCGGGGATCGAGGTTGATCTTGATCTTGATTACTACGCTGAGCGTGGTGTGGGGATCGGTGTGCAAGGCGACTGGAACACACGCGAACATCGCGGGGGGTTGTTCTCATATTTGCTCTTTGCAGATGACGGCACAGACGTCGTTGCATCGGGCAAGCAAATTAGCCGCGACGGCGAAACCCGAGGCATCTTTGCACTCAACGATATCTGGGAGTTCACAGACGCGTGGACGCTCGTCACCGAGTTGAGCTATATATCGGATGAAGCATTCGTCGGCGCGTTGTTCGATCGGACTCCGCGCGAGACCGAAGACTTCCGTAATCGCCTGCAACTCGAACGAAGAAGCGATGATTCATACTTTGCCATTGAGATCAGTTCGACGGTCAATGATTTCATTGTGCCCGAGCACAAGCTTCAATCGCCTGGATATTCGGTGAACAAGCTGCCCGAGGTCCGGTTTGTTTCGTTTGCGAAAGATCTTTTTCCCGACTACGAACCGGGATTGTTGACCTATTCGTTTGAAGCGCGGGCTGGTGTGCTTCGCTTGGCATTCTCTGAGGTTGCAGCGAGTGCGTATGGGTTTACGAATGACTCACTGGCCGATGATGCCTTTGGCACGCTGGCGAGTGAATCACTGGGCGATAAGTTCCGGGCAATGGGACTCGATGAATCCGCCGTCACGCGGCTCGATACACGCCATGAACTCCGGGCAAAATTCGATCTTGGGCCGATACGAGTTGTTCCATTCGCTGTTGGACGAGTGACGGCGTACGACGACTCGTTCGATCTCTTTAGTCCTGGACAAGACGAGGATATCCGGTATTGGGGCGGCGGGGGAGTCACGCTTTCGACCACTGTTTCGAAGGTGAATAGCAACGCCGAGAGCCGACTCTTTGATGTGCATCGGATGCGCCATATTATCGAGCCTTCGATCACGATCTGGGGCGGTGACTCGAACTTTGAGCCAACCGATGTACCGATCTTTGATGACGATGTCGAAGGGTTGATCGAGGGCACCGCTTTTCGCGCAGCACTCGATCAAACATGGCAGACCAAACGAGGCGGCGTCGGACGATGGCGCGATGTTGATGTGCTCAAGGTGCGGACGGAATATGTCTGGACGAGCGAAGATGTTGGCAGCTCGCCGATCCCTGAGTTCTTCTCATCGAGACCAGAACTCTCAAATCCGGGCGAATACCTCGGGACGAGCATGATCTGGAAGCCTACAGAAGTGCTCGCGTTTGCGGGCGAGATTCTTTACGATCTCGATCTAGACCGCACCGCCAAGGCAAGCATCGGGGCGATCGTCGAGCATCGCCCGGGGTTCACGACTTCGGTTGAATATCGCGAGGTTCAGCCCTTGGATGCGACATTCGCATCGTTCGCGGCGAGTTATCGCCTGACGGATAAATACGCGATCAGGACAGACCTGAACTACAACTTTGATGTCGATGATTTCCAGACATTCAACGCACAGGTTCTGCGTCGATTCCAGATCGGAACACTCGGCGCGACTATCCAGTACAACAATATCCGCAACGAAACAAGCTTTGGGTTTGTGTTCCGCCCCGGCGGTTCCCGTGGCGACCTGGCGATCGATCAGTCTTGGGGCGGCTAGCCCATTCGTCGTTAGTTTGATTTAAACATAGTCAACTGGGCTTTAGTCGCGACTTCACACGCGACCGGGTGATCGATATCGACCCGATACTCGCCAGAGAAACACCCGGTGCAGTAGTGCTTGGGGTCCTGGTTCATGACACTAAGCATGCCCTCTTGGCTCAGGAAGTGCAGAGAGTCGACCCCGAGGTACTCGCGGATTTCTTCGACGGTTCGTCCATGAGCAATGAGCTGATCCCGATCGGCGAAGTCCACACCAAAGTAGCACGGGTGCTTGATCGGTGGGCACGAGATTCGAAGGTGAATCTCCTTGGCGCCTGCTTCACGCAGCTGGATCATTTTGAGCCGGGTGGTGGTCCCACGGACGATTGAGTCATCGACGATGATGAGCTTGTGGTCCCGAACAACCTCAGAGATCACATTGAGCTTGAGCCGAACGGCTGCAGCCCGTTCCTCTTGGGTGGGCTTGATAAAGGTTCGCCCGACATACCGGTTGGGAACGATTCCTTCGCGGTAGGGAATGCCCGATTCGATCGCGTATCCGTTGGCTGCGCTGCGACCAGAGTCAGGCATCGGCATAACAAAGTCCGCTTCGACGAAGGCTTCTTGGGCGAGTTTGGCGCCGAACTGTTCACGCGAGATCTGGACATTCTGTCCGAACACATTGGATGCTGGGTTTGCAAAGTAGACATGCTCAAAGATGCACTGAGCGAGTGGCTCGGACGGTGTTGCGAATCGACGCGAGGAGACACCTTTGTTCGAAAGTGTGACGATCTCGCCGGGCTCGACCTCACGGATGTACTTTGCGCCCATCACATCAAGGGCAACGGTTTCTGATGCGACCACAGGTTTGCCCGAAGGCAACTCGCCAAGAACCAGTGGTCGCCATCCCCATGGATCGCGGGCTGCTTCGATCCGATCGGGGAACAGCAATACCAACGAAAATGCGCCGAGCAGGTTGCGCATCGTCGCGGCGACCGGATCAGCAGAATCGCGTTGCTCGGGTGATGCGAGCAGGTGGATGATGACTTCGGTATCGGAGGTGGTGTGGAAGAGCCTTCCGACGCGGGAGAGTTCTTTGCGCCATTCGTCGCCGTTGACGAGGTTGCCGTTGTGTGCGATTGCGACTGGGCCTTCGAATGTGGTTTCGACGAGTGGCTGAGCGTTTCTTGATGATGAGCCGCCCGCGGTCGAATATCGGTTGTGCCCGATTACGCCGTGATTGGAATCGGTTGCGTCGGTGAAGTTGTATTGCTGTTCGAGCTTTTTGATTGAGTCAGCGTCGAACACGTCAACCACTAATCCCTGCCCGGTGTGTGCCTCGATGATCTCGCCATCGGTGACTGCGATGCCCGCAGCTTCTTGTCCGCGATGCTGCTGGGCGTAGAGGCCTAGATAGACCTTGCGGACCGCATCGGGGTCATTCCAGATCCCGATCACGCCACACTTTTCTTTGGGCTGGTCTTTGGGTCGGTCACTGTGGCTTGAGGCTGATTTTGGACAGGCGCAGCCGAACTCATTTGGCCGATGTGGCTGATTCGATGAGACGGGTAGAGAAAAACTCGTCGGCATGAACAGTCTCCGATCACGGAAAAATCGTCGATCAGTGGCGGGTGAGCACGAGTCTAGCACCGAGAAAAATCAGAACCTACAGCGGATCAATATTTTCGACCCGATCGCACAATCCCTCGTCGGCTGCCCGCCCAAGGAAGGTCGTAATCGCGTCTCGACCGGTTTGCCCCATGTCGAGTGTCAAACCTGAGACATACATCGCCAAATACCGATCGACGAGTTCTGGGTCGTCCCATTCGGTGCGATCGCCTTTGTTGAGCTGGAGATACAGCCGGGATGCTTCACCCATTCGCACACAGCATTGGACAGATGCATTGAGGACCATTGCGAGCTCTTGGCAGGTGCCTGGGCCAAAGCGTTGGTCGAGGTCTCGGCGGATGACATTCAATCCCAATGGCAACGGCTTGCCCGTCTGCCCGTGCCACCATTTGCCCATGTCCCCGATCTCACGCAAGCCCATCTGGCCATAGGTCAACTGGGCCTCGTGGATGAGCAATCCGGCATCAACCTGCCCGCTGGCGACGGCTCCGGGGATATCAGAAAAGAGCAGTTCTTGAAAATCGAAGTTCCCAATCGCCATCCGCAAACCCATATAGGCCGAGGTATTGATCCCGGGGATGCCAACGGTGCAGTCGGCGCCTTTGAGGTCTTCGAGGGTCTGGAATGGGGAGTCTGCCGCGACGACAATGCGTGGGCCATAGTTTTCGCCAAAGGATCCGCCGGAGCTGGTCATGGCGTATCGGTCGGCGATTGCTGGATAGGTGGCGCATGAGATTGCGGTGATATCGTATGCAGAATCGGACCCGATCACGAGTTTGTTGAGTTCTTCGACATCACGGGCGAGCAGGTTGAACCTGAATCGCCCGGTCTCGACCTGAGGCTTACCGAGATCGCCATCGATCGGTGTGCCGTCAGGATTCCGAACCCCAATCAAAGGCCACCACATCACCAGATCGTCAGAATCGGGAGAGTGGGCAAGGTTGAGTTCGATGGTTGTTGCGGTTGGCATGTGTAAGTTTAATACTGTTGGATGGTCGGATCAATCTTGAGTCCCCACCAGTTAATTCCGCCGGCGACGGATCGGGTGCCGGCGAGCCCTTGCTGTTGCATGTATTGAGCGACCTGGAGCGAGCGTTTTCCGGATCGGCACAATATGGCGATGGTGGTGTCTTCGTCCACATCGAGTTCATTGATCCGAGAGGGGATATCACCCATCGGGATGTGCAGTGCGCCCTGTATTGATGAGGTTTCGAGTTCGTCCGACTCTCGGACATCAATCAGCAAGAAATCGGTATCTCCAGCGTCGGTGTGGAGGGCAGCGGTATCGGGCGCGGAGATTTCGAGCTCTGGCTTGAACGCCCAGCGCGGTGGGTTGGCATCACTCATCAGCGGGTTCCTTTGTTGGTGCTTGTAGGGTCGGAAATCCTGTTGACCAAGTATTGGCGGTTTCGGTGCGTTTGTACGATTGGCTTGGGGATGCCACCGGCTCAGTGAGTTTTCCCGTAATCGTGAGATAGCCCAAGGCGTAGGGCGCGCCGATCAAGGATCGGCCGAGCTCGTAGAATGTGATCAGGGTGTCGTTGATCCGCACGATCGTGGGTGAAGAGTGCGATTTGAGTGCGTCGCGTCTCGTGGGGAATCGTCCATAGATTCGGGGGCGATCAGTTTTTTTCGGTGGTACAAAGATCAAGAAAGTCTGGGAATGGGCGACGCTGTCCATCGGAGAGATATATTGCGTTGGGGTCCAGTCTGCGCGTGGTTTGGGTGTCGATGCGAGCAGGCTTTGTGAGGGGGTTTCGAGGCTGGTGTGATTATCCGAGTGTTTGCCCAATGTGGGCGAGAGGTATGAGCCTCCAAGTGTGAGGCGATCGTTAAGAGGTTGGGTGCACCCCGTCAACTTAATGAGGGCGATCAAAAATAAAACGATATATGTAGAGCGACGAATAGCCATAGGGCGATGATACGCACTGCTTTGGGAGAGTATGGGCTGCTCGTTGACTATGCTTGGGGTGCATATGGCCAAGAACAAGAAAAAATCCAAGCAAGGCCCACCGAGCTATAACAATCGGCGGGCGCTCTACGACTATTTTATCGTTGACACGATGGAGGTCGGGATTGTGCTCGAAGGCTCAGAGGTCAAAGCCATCCGTGAGGGGAGTTGTTCGCTCAAGGAAGGGTATATCAGCGTCGATCTTGAGCCCCCTCGGCTGACGCTTCATCAGATCGATATCGGGATCTACCAACCCGCCGGCCAGCTCAATCACATTCCCAAGCGAGATCGTATCCTGCTGGCCAAGAAGAGAGAAATCATCAAACTCGCCCGCGAGGTGGACCAGAAGGGCGTGACGCTGGTGCCTTTGGAGATGTACTTCTCGCAGGGACTCGTCAAGATCAAACTCGCGATTGCCAAGGGTAAAGCCCAGCACGACAAACGCAAAGCGATCGCCGATCGTGAGAATCAGCGCGACATGCAGCGGGCGATGTCTAAATATTCGAACTAACTCAGCCTATTGAGCCAAAGAAAAAGCCCATGCGATTGCTTGGGCTTTGTGTGTTCGATTGAGCTTTTGTTTAGATACCGACAGCTTTGGAGGTCTGGGCCATTGAGAGTTTGAGGGCTGCGTACTGCTTGGCACGCGTCACTTTTTCGACGGCTTCGAGCATGTTGGTCGCATCTTCGGGGACGATCCGTGCCTGTGCTTCTGCGAGTTCGGCGCGGGCTTCGGATTCGATAATTTCTTCAGCGGGGATCGCACGCTGGGCGAGGATCACCAGTTCGTTGTCACCCACTTCGAGGAACCCATCATCGATGAGGAACTCGCGCGAGCCTGAACCGGAATCGGATGGGAAGTCGAGCCGAAGCTTACCGAGCCCGAGGCGGGAGACGAGGTGCTCGCCGCCGTGCTGGAAACCGATCAGCCCGTCCCAAGCGGGGACTGAGGCGTAGACAACCTGCTCATTGAGCAACTCGGCATGAGGGGTGACAAGACGGCAGGTGATGGTGTTATCAGCCAACGAACAATCCTTCCAAAGACCCGCTCAAACGACCTAGAAACATCCATTGCGTCCTTGGCGATCACGGGTGGGAATGATAGCCCAGAAATACACCAAGGTCAGTCAGCGTTGTTGGTGATGTGCTGCTCGATGCGATGGAGTGAATCACGGATATCGGCCAATAGTTCAGTGGTCTTGGCGTCAGCGTTGGTCGGGGCAGCGGGCTGGGCGATCGCAGCAGATTGGCTTGTGCCGGCGTTTGTCCGGTCTCTTTGGTCGAGGACTGCCTGGCGGAACTCCTTGGTATCGACTATACCAATAAGATTGACCAATGCGCCGCCAGTTGGGGAGGATTGCCCGGCGGTCTCGACCTTGAACCCGTGAATGCCAAAGTAGCGCATGATCGGGCCTTGGAAGAGCTGGAGATCGGTGATTTTTTCGAGCGGGATCGTGGATTCGGTCTTGTTCCAGATCCCCATTCTGATGTCGAGCGTGTGCTCAGTGAGGGTGCAGCTCATGTTGTCGAGTTTGCGATCGATGAACATCCGAGCGATGAGTGCATACAGGATCGCGACTGGGATTGTGATGATAAAGATACTGAGCACAATCACAGGGCCCAGTATCCAGTAGGATTTGACTTTGGGATCGAACTCGGCTTTGCGGAGGATGGTTGGCTCGTTCATACCTCAAGTATATCTGCCTCGCAGCGGGAGTGGGTCTAGGCTCTGGTATGAATCGTCGTGAGGTCGTGATCATCTTGGTGCTGATTGTGTTGTGCATCGGTATCGCCGTGCTCCGGCTGATGGTCGGGAGCAACGGGCTTGACGGGCTGGGGTTCTCGGACAATCAAACCATTATGGATCTGAGGTTCAATCGCGTCGCGGTCGGAGGGCTCGTAGGCGCTTCGCTCGGATTAGCCGGGGCGTTGTTGCAATCATTGCTCCGCAACCCGCTGGCGGCACCTGGGTTGATGGGGCTCAGCGCCGGCGCCGGGTTTGCCGTCACACTGACGACCTGGATACAGGGAGCCGCGATCGGCGCTTCGATGGCGGCGTTCCCTGCGCTCGCCGGGGCGATCTGTGTGCTGGTGTTTGTGTGGGCGCTTTCACAACGCCGAGGGCTGATCGATCCGGTGACGATGATCTTGATCGGGGTAATTGTGTCGGTGATCCTCGGCGCAGCGACCATGTTGATCGCGTCGATGATGCCCGATCGAGGGTATTCTGTCTCACGATGGATGATGGGGATGCTTCGCGAAGATATAGAGATTCGCGATGTTTGGATCGCGGCAGCGGTGTTTTTAGTGATCGTTGGATGGGGTGTGTGGGCTGGGCGATCCTTCGATGCGATGGCCCTCTCTGAAGACGAAGCCCGATCCGTTGGTGTGCATGTCGCGGCTGTTCGGATTGGTCAACTTGTCGGCGCGGGGGCATTGACCGCGATCAGTATTGTGCTCGCAGGGCCGATCGGCTTTGTTGGTTTGGTCTGCCCGCACATCGTGCGTGTGCTCGCGGGACCTTCGCATCGGACGCTGGTGATTGGATCGGCGTTGTGCGGCTTTGCGCTCGTTGTCGGCGCAGATACATTCGTGCGTGTGGTCGCGACCGATGCCGGGCGGATCCCGATCGGCGTCGTCACCTCATTGATCGGCGGGCCGGTGTTCTTGATCCTGCTGCTCAAGCAACGGCGATCGTTCTAGGCATTGAAATATCGGGCATCTGGATGATGTGCAACGACGGCACAGGTGGATTGTTCTGGGTCGATCTGGTGGTTTTCGGTGAGATCGCACCCGATGCGTGATGGATCGAGCAGCCGCCAGAGGATTTCGTGATCGGCCATGTTCGGGCATGCCGGGTAGCCGAAGGAATAGCGTGAACCGCGGTAGTTCTGTTTGAAGAGTTCGGGGATATCGTGGGCGTCCTCGTGTCCGAACCCGAGTTCTGTGCGGATTCGCTTGTGCCAGAACTCGGCGAGTGCTTCTGCCGTCTCGACCCCGATCCCGTGCCAATACAGATAATCTTGATACGCGTCGGCTTCAAAGAGTTTCTTTGTGTGCTCGGTGATCTGTGGGCCCATCGTCACGCACATCATCGCAATTACATCACGCGATCCCATCGCATCGCACTCGGATTGGTCTTTGTAATAATCAGAGATGCACAAGAACTTGTTTGCATTCTGGCGTGGGAAGCTGAACCGTTCGATCTCATGATCGTGATCGTCAGGGTCGTACACAATCAGGTCATCGCCCGCGGAGGTACATGGGAAGTACCCATAGACAACCTTGGGCTGGAGGACTGGCTCGACCAAGCACTGGGCGCAGAGTTCCTTGAACTTCGGGCGGGCGACTTCATCGAGGAGTTGCTCGTACTCGGCTTTGGACTTTGAACCGCGTTTGAGTTGCCATTGGATCGCGAAGAGGGCGGTGGGGTTGATGTAGGCGAACAGGTCGCGGAGGTTGTGCTGCTCGTTGACGGTCGAGCCCCAGAACGGCGGCGTGGGTACCGGATTGGTTCGATCAACTTCCGAGCGTGTCCGTGTCGCAGTTGCGATTGGTGTTGCGATGTCTCCAGACTCAAGCTTTGCGACGGATTCTTTGCGAATGGCTTGGCGTTGGTCCGCTGCGGTTTGCAACGGTGCGATCTGGCCCGCAACGATCGCGTTCATGGTGTCGAGCCCGTCGAAAGCGTCTTTGGCGTAGAGCAGATCGCCTACGTATACCGAACGAAGATGCCCCTCGGCGTATGTCCGCGTTAATGCTGCGCCGCCGAGGATAACGGGGACATCGATGCCTTTGGTGTTGAGTTCGCGGAGGTTGTCCTCCATGACATTGACTGATTTGACGAGCAATCCAGAAAGCCCGATTGCATCGGCTTTGGTATCGGCAAAGGAATTGAGGATGTTGTCGATCGGTTGCTTGATGCCAAGGTTATGAACGGTGAACCCGTTGCTGGTAAGCAGGATGTCGACGAGGTTCTTGTCGATATCATGT
>CAJXXI010000109.1 GCA_913062615.1 uncultured bacterium
GGTTTCAAATCGGCTGAAATCGTTGTTTTAGACCCATTCATGGGCGATTCTAGCGAGATTCAACGCCATTTGTCGCTCAAAAAAGCGGGCAAAGCGGACATCAAAACCCACAACAAACTGCTGGCCCCCCACGGTATGGGGCAAAGAGGCTCGTAATACCAGGGACCCGAGAGAGCTGAGAGACACAATGCCATATGCGGCATCTCACCTCGTTGACTAGAGCGGTATGAACGAGGGACAAAGCAAGCAAGTCGAACAGTTGCAGAAATCGCTCGACGATCTTGCACGCCGATTCGATCAACTCTCGGCCCGTCTAGAAGCAATCGAACGCCACAGAACGGTGTCGCCGCCAGCTCAGAGCGAGCCTGAGACTCAATCCTCAGCGATCTCTCAACCTCCAAGAGAATCTCGTGATAGCCTGTGGAAACCAAAGGCGGACACCACTTCTTCTGTTGTCTCCGAGCCTCAATACGACCCTGAGCCGACCAAGCGCGTTTCGCTGCCACCATTAACCACGCGGACCGATGCTCGGCTCAAAGCGTTTAAACGATTGCAGAAACAACCGGTTTCCAAGTCACAGAGCTTTGATATCAAGAAACTCGAATGGCTGCTCGGCACGCGAGGGCTCGCGCTTGCTGGAATGCTCATCGTCGTGGTCGGCGTGGGGATGTTCCTCAAACTCGCGGTCGACGAAGGTTGGATCGCAGCGATTTCACCCGCCATCCGGTGTGGGGGGCGCGGCGTTGTTCGGGGTGGTGCTTGTTGGCGTCGGCGAGTTCTTCCGCCGAAAGATCAACCCGCTGGCATCATCGGGAATATCTGCGACGGGTATCGCCACAATGTACGGCGCGATCCTCGCGGCTGCCAAACTCTACGATCTCATCAACACACCGGTCGCCTTTGTATTGATGGTGCTCGTGACGATCACCGGCGTCCTGCTTGGTTCTTTGTCTAGCCGTGTCATGCTCGCGATTCTCTCGCTTGTGGGCGCATTCGCGGTGCCCGTATTGCTTTCGACCGGCGAACCATCTTATGTCGTGATGCCAGCGTATTTGATCGCTCTGTTAGCGTTAGGGCTCGCGCTCTCGGGTTGGCGAGGCGGGGCGTATGGGCGGGTCAGACAGATCGCGTGGTGGGGCACCGGGATTTTGGGAACGCTCTGGCTCGAACAGATGCACATTCTTTCGCCGGCGAGTTCGCTGACATTTGTTTCGCTCGTATGGCTGATGACTGTCGCCGAACTCATCGCGTCGTCACGGTTCTTTACCACCTTGCGTGATCGCACCGAGTGGCCGACGGATTCGATTGCAGGATTCTTGGTCGGTGACAACGGCGAAAAGACATTCGATCTTTGGGCACTGATCTCGCGTGAAGCCCGATGGATCAACTCGCTCTTCGGCGTCTCGGCATGGGCAGTGACGGCTGCAGCGTTGACCCTCCGCGAGATTGATCCCAAGCTCGACATCCTCGCGCCGTTGAGTTTTTCGGTGGTCAGTGTCCTGATCGTGCTCTTTGTGCTTGTGGGCAAACGCAAGAAGTACTCAAGACATCCAGACAGTATCTTCGCAACCAACGGCTCGCCTCGCTCTACGCTCGCAGCAGCCATGATCATCAACTCGACACTCCTGGGCGTTGCCACCATCGCGACCGCGTTGGGCGGTTGGGTGCAGGTCGTCGCATGGGCAATGGTGGGGCTTGCAGCGATCGAAACGGCGAAGCGGATCCGATTCCGCGCGGTCGGATTGTTCGGGTTCGCAATGCTTGCTGTCGCCATCGCTCGATTGCTGTCATACGACCTGATCGTGCACCTGCTTGATGATGCAACGCTCGTTGGGTATGGGTTTGCATTTACGCAATGGTCGCCTCAGGTGGTGTTTATCGCCGGGGCATGTGCAGGGGCAGCCTGGCGATCTCGATATCGCACCGAGGGCAACATCATCGCGTGCGTCTCCCTCTGGCTCGTCGCAGCGAGTTTGGTGCACTCGGAGGTCACTGCAGATTCACTCGGCGCGGCCTTGCTCGTGCTCGCTGCGATCGGCGCATGGATCAGCTATCGGGTTGGGATGCCCGCTCTGCGCATCAACACCTATGTCCTATCCGGCGTCGCCATGGGCATTGTGCTCCTCGGGCAGTTTGCCTTTGACTTTGATACTGGCTCAATGCCCCTGGATATCAATGTGTTCTCGATGATTGTTGTCGGTCTCGCATGGATCGCATTGGCTGCGCTCCCCGATGCCCGATACAGAGCGCGACTCGCCTTCGCTTCTCTCGCGGTCATCAGCGGGACGATCGCGATCGTCAAACTCGTCGATGCCAGTGGCGAGAGCGAAGCGCTGTTCGCTGTCGCTCTTTACGCCGGGGCTGTGATCTATTTGGGCACGCGATTGGTCCGGTGGTCGCTCGTCGAGATCGGGTCTGTTTTGCTTTTCTGGATCGCCTGCGCCTGGACGGTGTATCAGTTCTCGCTCGGTGAACACGCATTCGAAGGTCAGCCTGTGTTGTCGTTCGCGTTCGGCTCAGCAATTATCGTTGTTGGGTGTGCACTCTGGGGCGGTCGACTGTTGCCCAAGCTTCCGGTCGTACGCGATGCGCCCTATACGCTGACAATGACCCGTGCCCAACTGACCGCGATGTCGCTCGGGCTTGCGTGGATGCTTTTATTGTCGAGCCCTTCGATCGAGGTTGTTCGAGCGATGAGGCTATTCTTTGAGCAAAACTCCGCAGGATGGGCGGCCGTCTCGATCTGGTGGAGCCTTTTCGCGATCGCGTCGGTCGCGCTCGGATTCAGGTTTAAATCGCGCCATTGCGATGGGGCGGGCTTGTGCTTTTGGGTGTTGTTGCGATCAAGGTGCTCTTGATTGATACCGTGACGCTCAACCAAGCCTCGCGGATCGTCGCCGCGATCACCGTTGGGCTCATCATCATCGCTGCAGGTGTGTTGTATGCCAAACTTGTCGAAGTGGTCACAGAGAACGACCCTGACCCTGACCCTGAACCTGAACCTGAATCTGAATCCGGTTCCGAATAGGTCGATTGAATGATGAGGTTTAATCGACTTCAAGGGGCACAAGCTGTTGGCGTTTGACATCGACAAGCCCAAGGTCGGTCAACTTGAGCTTCGGGATCACGGGCAAGGGCAAGAAACTCAAAGGCATGAACGGGTCTTCGATCGGACATCCAATCGCTCGCACACTTTTAAGCAACGCGTCTTGCTGCTCGATCACCGTCATCGCATCCGCGTCAGAAATCAACCCCGCGATGGGCAATGGCAACAAACCGAGCACCTCGCCATTTTGAACCACGCACTGCCCGCCTCCAGCAGCTTCGAGTGCCCGCGCCGCGATCGCCATGTCGGCATCGTTCGTGCCCACAACGGCAAGGTTGTGCGCATCATGCCCGACGGTGCTGGCGAGTGTGGCGTTGGTGAATCCAAACCCGGTGACGAACCCGAGCCCGATTCCGCTGTTCTTGTTCTCGTTCTTCCCATGCCGAGCGATGACCGCGAGTTTGAGCACATCGCGTGATGGGTCTGCAATATACAATCCGTTCTCAACAGTGGGGGCCATGTGCCGCTCGCCGGTGATGAGTTGGTGCGGGTCTGCCTCGATCACGCGGATCAGTTTCGTGCCTTCGCGTGCAGGAATCTTCAGCGACTCCGCTGCAAAGCCAGAGCCAATATTCACCGACCCCCTGCTGAACGAATCATCAGGTGTCGGGGCATCTTCCAATACACCATCACCGATCACTCCATCTTGGGCGATCTTCGCGCCTTGCCAATACACACTCGTCGGGCGAATGTCATTTAGGTCATCGAACACAATCAAGTCTGCCTGTCGCCCGGGCGCGATCGCACCAAGGTCGGGTTGACGGAAATGCTCCGCGACATGAAGCGATCCCATCGCCAACGCCGTCACCGGATCAAGCCCAAGCGTGATCGCTTTGCGAACCGCATGATCTATGTGTCCTTCGCGATGCAAATCGCCCGCGTGCCGATCATCGGTACAGAAGCAGAACCGTGTCGCATTTTCAGCATTGACCACGCCGACAAGTGCCTCAAGATTCCGTGCGGCGCTTCCTTCTCGAAGGAATACACGAAGCCCTAGCCCAATCTTCTCGAGTGCTTCTTGGGGTGTTGTGCACTCATGGTCAGAACTCACGCCCGATGCAACATACGCACTCAACGCGGCACCCGAGAGCCCAGGGCAGTGCCCGTCGACGATCGCCCGGTCGAGACCGAGTTGGACTTTGGCGAGGATGGATTCATCGCCGAGGAATACGCCGGGGAAGTTCATCATCTCGGCGAGTGCAACCACCCGCGGATCATCAAACATCGGCTCAAGATCGTCTGCTTCGAGCCGAGCGCCGGAGTTTTCAAATGCTGACGAGGGCACGCACGACGACGCCGCGAACATGATATTCATCGGCAACCCAACGCTCGCATCCATCAACAGCCTGATGCCATTCATCCCGAGCACATTGGCGATCTCGTGTGGATCAAAGACGACGCCGGTGGTGCCGTGGGGTGCCGCGACGCGTACAAACTCGCGAGGCATCATCATCGTCGATTCGACATGCATATGCGCATCGATCAAACCGGGCGCCAGATATCGCCCATCAAGATCAATCGTTTCCTTGGCTTCAATGAGTCCTTTGCCAACCCAAGCAATCCGCCCACCAATGACCGACACATTGACATGCTCGACTCGGCGAGTAAACACATTGACCACCTGCCCATTGACAAAGACCAAGTCGGCAGGTTGATCCCCACGCGCTGTTGCCATCAGTTCCGGACAAGTTCTCGAAATCATTTTCCATCTCCAAGCGTCGGCTATACATCGGCAACAAAAAAACGACCCGGACGGGTCGTTTTTCGTAGCAAGAGCGGGTGGACGGGCTCGAACCGACAACATTCAGCTTGGAAGGCTGACGCTCTACCATTGAGCTACACCCGCAGATTCTCAGTCTCAAATCCTGAGATCGAACACAGTATAGGAATCACAATCCCAATTGCAATCAATCCTCAGCCAATGATTTTCATTCTCAACATACTTGTCCGCATTGGACGACATATACTGCGATGCAGGACCGATTTTTGCTTGGAGGAAATACATATGAAACGCACAACTGCTGCTCTCTCGATCGTCGCATCACTCACCTTGCTCGCTGGCTGTGGTGGTGGCGGTGAATCCGAGTCATCAAGCACGCCCGCAGCACCCGCGATCGATGCAAATACATTCGCCAAGGCAAAGGGTAAGGTTGTCTACAACAAAACCTGTCTCGCATGTCATGGCGAGGGCGGCGTTGGTGTGGAGAACCTCGGCAAGAACTGGATCATTAGCGAGTTCATCAAGAACTCCTCTGATACAGAACTCCTCGCATTTATCCGCGCAGGACGAACAATCGACGATCCGATGAGTGCTGGCAATGCACCGATGCCACCAAGCGGCGGCGATCCAACACTCTCCGACGAAGAACTCAACAATGTCATCGTCTACATGCGTAGCTTGCAGGACTGATTCGACAAAGCGTACTTGAGCACATCAGAATAAGAAAACGGGCGACTGATTGTTCAGTCGCCCGTTTTTAGTTTGTCAGTTCTAATCGTATTAGCCCGGTTTCTTGCACCGGATGGCCATGAACAACGGGATCTCGCGTCGGGCGTTGTTCTCAGCTGCGGCGCGTGGGCCGGGCTCGCTTGTCCGTTGGCTCGCCCATTCTTCGAGTCCGTCGATGACCAAGCCGCACTGCGTTGCAGCATTGATATAGCTGCTCAACGGGCGATGATGGGTGACGGTAGTGACGGCTTGCTTGCCCTTGGAGACCTCGCCCGGATTCATCACGATCGTGCGAGATTGATCAACGAGGTACTGATCCACTCGGCGGAACTGCACCTGCTGACCGGTCCGTTCGTCCATCGTCCAGCCCCATGCCGAGCCGCCGGTGATGCGGAACGAGGGGTGCGAGATCACACATACAAATCGGCCGCCGGGCTTGAGCCGATCGTACACGCCTTTAAATACCGTATCGAGATGCTCGATGTTCATGAGCGCCATGATACAAGTCGCAGCATCAACAGGCTCGTGCTCGAGCTTCGAGAGATCGCACGCATCCCAGACCTTGTACGATGTCCGATCGGTTGCTCGGGTGTTGGCAGCTTCGATCAGTGCGTCAGAGATATCGGTGCCGAGCACTTCGTCAACATCTGAGTGCAGCACGATGTACTCGCTCATCACGCCTTGTCCACACGCGACATCAAGTACGCGTTCGTTGGATTGCAGATCGAGCATGTTCATCACGCCTGGCAGGATGATCTTGGTGTGGTGATCTGAGCCGCGTTGAGCGATCAGGTTGTCGTACCACCCCGCGACATGATCCCATCCTTTTTTAACATGCGAAGGGTCTTGCTCAACCGATGCATTGATCGCTGCATCCGCAGGCGGCTGCACACCCATCGCAAGCCAGAACGATGCGGGTGCGGGGCACTTGTACCGCATGGTTTTGTCTTCTTCGGGGTGTGAGATCCGCACGCCGTTGGCATGAAGCCCGAGCCGATGCAGGTCATCTCGTGCCGAGCCATGTTTGTGATCGCCGACGATTGGATGTCCGATTTTGGCGAGGTGCTCGCGGATCTGTTCTGGCAGATCAGGTCTCGCGCGAACGCGAAGCAGGCTCAGCCCGTTGCCACTCTCGACCACACGGATGGGGGGGCTTGGCGTTGCGCCAAGTCCTGAAGAGTGGGAGACAGAGCCCGTCACTGTTTCACCGATTTGGGCAGCTTCTTCGGAGAATACACCTTCGACGAGTGCGAGGTAGCTTGTTTCTGGGTGTGTCTGCGTGCGAGGCGAATCTTCGCTGTCTCGCATCGCAACAAAGAGCACGATCCCTGACGCCTGTGCATCAAGCTCGTGTGCAACACGCATCATGCGCTTGCGTGCACCTGAAAGTTCTTCGACCATGTCCACAAGCGTGGGGGACTCGCCTTTGCGTGTCGCGATGCCTGCAGGCTTGTTGACCAAAAGAATGAAGTTGTCTTTTTCGATGATGTCAGGCTTGGGGTACCTCACCCGTTCATCTTGTCCGCCGTCACGATCATCGCGTCGTCCATCCCTGCGATCGTCACGCCGATCGCCGCCAAAGCCACCGCCTCCGCCTTGCTGTTGGTATCCACCACCCTGGCCACCTTGCTGATATCCGCCTCTGCCTTCTTGGGGGCGTCCGCCGCCATATCCGCCTCGGGAATCAGATCGACCGCCGCCGAACCCTCCGCCGCCACCTTGTTGATATCCGCCGCCTCCGCCTTGTTGTTGGTATCCACCACCCTGTTGGCGTTGATCGCGTTGTTGGTACCCGCCCTGCTGACGACCGCCCTGACCGCCGCCGCCATAGCCACCCTGTTGACCACCGCCTTGGTATCCGCGGCCGCCGCCGCCACCACCGCCGCCTTGGCTGCCGTGCCCGCCGCCGCCACTTTGGCCTTGGTATCCACCTCGACCGCCTTGGTTGCCGCCGCCCTGATATCCACCAGATTGCCCGCCCTGTTGTGGGCGTGGCGGTTGGTTTGGGTTGCTCCGGTTGCCGCTGCCGAAGTAGCCACCCTTATCCCCATCATTCCGGTCGCCCGAATCTTGATTGGGATTTTTTCCAGAGTCATCTGGAGCGTCGCCTGGGTTCTTGTCGGCGTGGTCGTTTGGTCCGTTCTCAGCCATTGGTCGTTGATTCCGTTGGGGTGCCCATGCGTTGTATTGCAAGCGGGGTGATTTCTGCGATAAGCCACGCTGCGAACGCGGCTTTGGTGATTGTTCCGGGTGTCGATCGCTGGCATGATATCCCGCGATCGGCGTTGCCCAGAAGTGTTGCCTCGATCGAGTCCGAGTCCATTGTTTCGAGCGCATTGGCGACGATCAAGTCAATATTTTTTCGTCCAAGCTTCTTGGTCGCTGAAGAAATCAACCGATCCCGAGGCTCAAGGGCAAATCCAACCATCAACTGATCGCTCCGAGCCATCGCGGAACACCCTGCAAGCAGGTCTGGGGTCGATTCAAGCCTGATGGACAGGTTTCCGCCTTCGCGTCGGCGTTTGCCTTCCAGATCAACTTCGTCAGCAGCAGGGCGATAATCTGCAACCGCAGCAGCCATGATGAGCGTATCTGCCTGTGGGAGATGGGTTTGGAGCAAATCTTGAAGATCGGCGGTCGATTGAAAGCGGATCACATCGACATCGGTATTGGTCGGTAAGATCGCATTTGGACCCAGAAGCAGCGTGACATCCCAGCCTTGGGCTTGGGCATGGTCGGCGAGCGCACTGCCCAGCCGACCGGATGAACGATTGCCAATAAACCGTACCGCATCAATCGGCTCGTAGGTCGGCCCGGCGGTGATCAATAGTCTGGGTGTCGCTTCGTCAGGAATCAAAAGAACCTCGTCTCGTTGGGGATTGGGTGGGAACAGCATTCCAAGTCCAATCGTAGAGTCTCCGACGCCTTGACGGGCATGAAAATGAAGAATCGGTCGACGATCGCTCACCTATAAAGGTGTCTGTATTGATGTCTGCCGACGATTGGTGCCCCTATAGTGTCTTCCCCATCAGGGATGTTCCGTTATTTTTCGCAGAGGATTGAGCAAACACATGGCAAGAAGTCGCAAGAAACTCGGACAAATTCTGGTTGCTCAAGGGGCGATCAACGCCGAGCAAGCGGATCAGGGGCTCAAACACGCCAAAGAAACCGGTAAACGGTTCGGCGAAGCCCTTATCGATCTTGGCACACTCGATGAGATGCAGGTCATCAAGGCTCTCGCAGCACAGTACGGCATGAAGTATGTCGACCTCACCAACGAGAAGATCAAGAAACTAATTGACGATGAAGCGCTTGATAAGAGCGTGATGAAGAAGCATCTCGTGTTAGCGCTCGGTAAATCCGGAGGCAAGATGCGCCTGGCGATCCATGATCCGATGGACCTTGAGATGCTCGACAATCTCCGGTTCCGTTTGAACATGGATGTCGAGCCCATGCTCGCGACCAAAACACAGATCCGCAACTATCTCGAAGGCGGCGACGGCGGGGCGGTTGCCGTGCCGGGTGTCTCAAATGCACCTTCAATGACCGATGGCGAATCGCTCGTCACCGACTCGATCGACCGTTCGATTGACCGCTCGCTCGATCGCTCGATGGATCGTTCGATCGATGTGTCGTCCGAAGATTCGCCGGTGGTCAAGCTGGTCAACCGTATCCTTGATGAAGCGGTCCGCAACCGAACCTCTGACATCCACATCGAACCGATGGCCGATCGTGTTCGATTGCGGTACCGGATTGATGGCGTGTGTATCCAACGCGACAACCTGCCCAAGCGCATGCAGAACGCGGTTCTTTCGCGGCTCAAGCTCATGGCGGGCATGAACATCGCAGAGAGAAGAGTGCCTCAGGACGGGCGAATCAAAATTTATGTCGATGAGGTCGGGATCGACTTCCGTGTCTCGGCGTGCCCGGCGTATCATGGCGAATCGGTCGTGCTTCGTATTCTGCGTCCTGACGCGGTGCGGATCGGGCTTGTGAACCTTGGCTTTGAGCCTGAGAATTTGGAAGCTTTTAACAAAATCATTCGCCGACCCAACGGCATCTTCTTGGTGACGGGGCCGACCGGTTCTGGTAAGACCACCACGCTCTATTCCGCGCTCGATGTGCTCAACCGCCCTGACAAAAAGATCATCACGGCGGAAGATCCGGTC
>CAJXXI010000110.1 GCA_913062615.1 uncultured bacterium
TTGATGATGAGTCCGATGCGATTGTCCATGATGCGGGCGTGGTGGATTGGCTCGGGCAGTACGCAGACCATATCGGACCCATCGCGTGCGTTTCGTCGTGCTCGGGCACCGATTCTGGTGCGTCGGCGGTGGTTGAGCGGACCGGGGCGATCGCTGAGGCGATGGAGGGCGCAGCAGCATGTTTGAGCGCCTACCGGATCGACAAGCGATTGTTGACCGGCGAACTCCGGGTGATCTCGAATACGGCTGGCGATCGAGGGGCGCAGCTGTGGGATCTTGATGGATCGCTCGAAAAGCTCGGGCGCGTTCTCGGACGCATCGCAAACGATCTTCAATGAGAACATGATCCGAGTGTGCGGGTTGGGGCGATCCGTTGTGCGCCGTTGATCCCTAGATTTGCGTGTACTGATGCCTTGCTGAACTAACACTTGAGATCGGTCGATCTCCCTGTTGACGGGATATTTCGGATACAGCGTTTGCTGATCTGAGATACCTGTCCACACCGACGCCGGGTGGGAAGGGTATCGAGTCTATGAAGCGTACGCCAAAGTTAGGAAAGCTCGGTTCAAAGTTGAGCAAAGGTAAGCTTGGATCATCGTTGTCGACTGTGGGTGCCATGCGCCCGGGCGCGGTCCCTCTGTCTATCGAGTTCGGGGTTTCGGGCATCAAGGTGCTCCAGCTCACCGGGTCCAACCCAAGCTCGATCGTGTCGGCAGCCTTCATGCCAACTCCCGATGACCTGCTCGATAACCCCGCAAAGCGGCTTTTGTTCCAGATGGACGCCCTGCCAAAGTTTCTCAAAGGCGAAAAGATCAACGCGACTCGCGCCACGAGCCTGATCCCCAGCGGGCAGATGGTGTGCAAGCACCTCCAAATTATTCCAAGCGATGATGTGCCGATCGAACAGATCGCAGGCGCACAACTCAGCTCCCAACTCGGGTGCGCCCCCGGCGAGCTGCTCGTCCGGTGCCGACCGGTCAAGGGTGCAAATGCCAACGGCAAGCTCGAAGTGATCTGCTTTGCAGCTTCACGCGAGTTCGTCGGGCGGATCATGGGATCGCTCAAAAACACCAAGATGGAAGTTGTTGGGATTCATACCGAGTTCGACGCGCTCGCCCAGGCGATGCACCTTCGGAATGATGGCGGGTCCGAGGGCGGGGTCGTCAAACCGACGCTGATCCTTGATCTCGGGTGCGGCTCGACAAAGGTATTGATTATGCACGGGCAGGACATGGTCTTTGCTCGCTCGATCGAGCTGGGATCGCGTCACCTTGATGAGGCGATCTGTCATCAGCTCCGCTGTACAATGGTCGAAGCCCGCGAGGTTCGCTTTGGGCTCTCAGAGCTCGTGCCGAGCACAGTTGGAGCCGGTGCGGTCAGTGTTGGCGAGACCGGAATGCCCGGCATGCCGCCGCCGGCGGAAGAACTGAATCATCCACAGGATCTGAGCGACGAACCAGCTGTTGCGCCGACAAGCTTTACGCGTGGACCTCAGATTGATCTGAGTGAGTCTTTAGAAATCCTTGGTGATGAAATCTCGATGTGTTTGCGGTATCACAACGCGTTGTTCCCGTCGTTGCGGGTCGAGCGTGTGGTGTTTGTTGGTGGGCAGGCTTGTCATCAACCCGTGTGCGAGCACATCGCTCGGAGCTTGAAGCTTGATGCGCAGGTGCTCGATCCGATGGCGTGTCTGGCACGATCTGGTCGGGTGCCGACGAGTGGGGTTGATCTGCGATCAGCCCAGCCCGGATGGGCGACGGTTGTTGGCGGGGCGTTGAGTCCCATGGATTTGTAGTTTAATGATGAGTAGTCAGAATCGTTTGAGCCTACAAGTGGAGGCGATTGATGAGTAAGCTGAGTAATAATCCAAGTCAGGGCGGCAGCTTCTTGCCGGCTGAATACGTCAAGGGAAAGAGCCAGCTCCGCGCCAATATTATCGCGTTGTTCCTCTTTGTCCTTGTGCTCGCCGGTGTGGTCGGCGCGTTTGTCGTCAACCATCAGCGTTGGCGTCGAGTGAATGTCGAGCAAGAGATGGTCGCGGCCGCCTTTGAAGAGGAGGCGGCCAAAATCGACCAACTCAAATCACTCGAAGGCCAGCGTGTGGAGCTGATCGAACGCGCCGAGGTGGTGACAGCCCTCAAAGACCGCGTGCCTCGCTCGGTGTTGATCGGCGAGATCGTTCGATCGATCCCCGAAGGATTGACGCTGACAGTTTTGAATCTTGAAGGCGAACGAGTAAGGGTTGTGTTGCCCAAGCCTGATCCCAAAGACACCAAAACACGCACACTCAAAGGCAAGAATGTGGGCAAGGGCAAGGGCAAGGACGCCAAAGGCGCCAAGCCCGCCAAGGTGCTCCCGCCCAGGTTCAAGTTCTCGCTTGCAGCCGAGGGGATCGCTGTGGATAACGATGACGTCGCAGATTTTTTAGCTTCGATCAAAGCATCGCCTTTGTTTGGTGATGTCGAGTTGCAGTACATCAACGAGACGACGATTGATAAGCAGAAGTATCGCAAGTTCAAGGTGACGATGATTCTGCTTGAGAAAGCCGAAGCAAGCCTTGTGGATGGTACCGAGGAAGTCGAGATCGGAAATGTTCACTTTGGCATTGCTGGTTCATCGACGGATTCAGAATAAAGCAGGAGATCGTACTGATGCGATTTGGAACGCGAGAGTTTGTGTTGTTTCTAGCGGTGCTGATGTTGCCCATCGCTAGTTATTTTGTGATTTTTCAGCCTCAGAGCGCCAACATCGAGCAGGCAAAGGCCGAGATCGTGCACAAGCGCGAGGTGCTCAGCTCATTGCGCGCCGAGACCCGCCGAAACGATGACCTGGCCCAGGCCAACGAGGTGATCAAATCGCGGATCGACGAGATGGAATCGTTGTTGCCTTCAGGCAAAGAAATCGATCTGATCGTGCGTCAGGTATCGGCTTTGGCGATTGATTCGGGGCTTACGCCGCCGACGTTGAAGAGCACCAAGCCTGTCGCTGCTGCCCGATTCCGCGAGCAGCCACTTGAGATGAGCACGAGCGGGACCTTCGAAGGGTTTTATGAGTTCTTGCTCGCGATCGAGAAGCTGCCTCGGATCACACGCATCGTCGACATGGTGGTCAAGGATTCGACCAAGGACGACATCGAGATCGAAGCGAGCTTTACGCTCAGTATCTTCTTTCAGGTTGACGAGCAGGTTGCTCAAGGAGTGTCGCCATGAGTGATTTCAACGATGGCTCTGGGCTTGATCTCAACGGATCGGGCGAGAAGAGCGAAGCGGCGAGCAATATTTTCCTGAACATGGCCGAGACAGATTCGACCGGGATTCCGTCGCTTAAGCAAGCACCGACTTCGGTGATTTCTTCTTCAGAATCCAAATCGAAAGTCAATACCCAGCTCGTCATCGCGGCGTGTGTGCTTGCCATTGGTGGCGTGGCGATCTATGGGATGCGGTACATCGGGATGCAGGCTGGGCTCGATGAGAACATCACCACGATTGATTACGCATCAGAATCGAACACGGCCCACTTTGTCGAGCGGTTTGAATCGGTGATGAAAACGCTCGACGAGAGCACTGTTTCTATCCAGATATCCGACACGGGTGAGTTCCCCGAAGCGCCATTCTCGCGACCAACAATCCAAGGTACTTCTGTCGAAAAGATCGATACAGGATTATCGCAAGAAGAACGAGATCGGATTGCTCAAGAGCGTGCTCGCGAGCGTGAGATCGAGCTTCGAAGAGAAAATGTGATCGGTGAAGCGATGCGGTTTAAGCTCCAAGGGATCATCGGTGGGTCACGACCGGCGGCTCGCGTTTCAGGTTTGCCGGTGCGTGCGGGGATGCCTATGGGTGATTTTTTTACGGTGATTGAGATCACTGGGCGAACGGTCATTATCGAAGCCGACGGAATGCGGTTTGAGTTGTCGATGAGTCAAGAGACAGTGCAGCTCGATTACTGAGCAGTCAGGGACACGATGTCAAACATTGATGACATTCTCAATGAGCTCGGGGTCAACTCGGATTCGAAAGAAGGCAAACGCGCCTCAAGGCGCGCACGCCCATCCCCAAGCAAGTCCGATCGCCACACGCTCGACCAACGCCCAGGGTCCTTCAGCCCACTGCCTTCGATGCCTTCGAGCCAGACACGGTATGGCGAAGAAGAAGGGGCGAGCATCGACGAAGACCCCGCGGTCTTGCAGAGAAAGCGTGGGAATGCCGCTCCGGGCGTGGGCAACTCGATGCTCTCGGTGTATAAGCCCGATGAGGAAGACGACACTGGTATTTCGAGTGAACTCTCCGAGATGCTCATCGAGAAAGAAGCGATTTCCGCAGAGCAACTCACATCGGCCCAGGCGGTCATCAAGCAATCGCCCGGGCGAGGGTTGATCGACGTGCTCTTTGAGCAAGGAGCGGACGAAGAGAAGATTCAGCGCGTGGTTGCAGAGAACGCCGGCGTGATGTTTGAACGCATAGACCTTGAAAAGGGTCTCGATGGCGGGTTCGACGGAAAAATCCTCCAACGCCTTGGGGTTGAGTTCTGTGTCGCGCACCAGGTGGTGCCTCTGCGCACCGAAGGCCCGCGAGTTGTTGTGGGCACGATCAATCCCAATGATCTGTTTACGATCGATGAGATCCGGTCGAACCTGCGGGTTTCGAGTGTGAAAATCATGCTCGTCACGCCCGGTGATATCCACGGCGCACTTGAACTTGTCGGCGGTGAATCATCCGGGAATATGGACCTCTCCGAGATTCTCGCGGATGTCGAAGAGTCTGATGTTGAGGTGACGACCACCCAGAGCACCGACGCGGTCGATCTCGAATCGCAAGCCGGCGAATCACCCGTCATCCGGTATGTGAACTACATCATCCAAAACGCCGTAAAAGAAGGCGCGTCTGATATTCACATCGAGCCGGGTGAGAAGAAGATCAAGGTGCGTCTGCGCATCGACGGCATTCTGTTTGAGTCAATGAACCCGCCTCCGGGTATGGCCGCCGCGATCACATCGCGTCTCAAGATCATGGCGGACTTGGATATTGCCGAGCGACGGGTGCCTCAGGACGGGCGTATCCGATGCGTCGTGCAAGGGCGAAAGCTCGACTTGCGTGTATCAACGCTGCCGACGGGATATGGCGAAAAGATCGTGATGCGTATCCTCGATACGAAGTCGATCAATGTGAAACTCGAAGATCTCGGGTTTGATTCCAAGACGCTCGAAATCTGGAAGTCTCAGATTATTGTGCCTCACGGTATTTTATTGGTCACCGGCCCGACCGGTTCTGGTAAGACAACAACGCTCTATTCATCGCTCCAACATATCGACAAAGCCAAGCTCAATGTGTCCACGGTTGAAGACCCGATCGAATACCACCTCGATGGCATAACCCAAACCCAAACCCACGCCAAGATCGATATGACCTTCGCCAAGGCACTCAAGGCCCTGCTTCGTCAGGACCCCGATGTGATCATGCTTGGTGAAATTCGTGACCAAGAAACGGCGCATACCGCCGTGCAGGCTGCGCTCACCGGTCACTTGGTGCTCTCGACATTGCATACCAATGATGCGCCCAGCTCCGTGACGCGATTGGTGAACATTGGGCTCGAACCATTCCTTGTCGGTGCCGCCCTCAACGGCGTGCTCGCCCAGCGATTGCTCCGCAAGCTGTGTCAGCATTGCAAAGCCCAAGAAACACCATCAGAAGAGATGGCCGAGTTCTTAGAGATGAACGGGCTGCCAAGCAATGAGATGTGGATGCCTCAGGGGTGCGAAAAATGCCGAAACACAGGGTATTCTGGTCGGGTGGGCATCTACGAAATGCTCGCGGTGGATGATAACTTGCGCGATGTGATCGCACGCAACCCCAATGTGTCTGAGTTCCGTCGATTGTGTTTAGAGCGCGGGATGAGCTCGCTGCGAAGTGACGGCATCAACAAAGCGAGTAGTGGCTTGACAAGTATCCAAGAAGTGCTCCGCGTGACCGCTGCCCATTAAGAGTTCACTCTTGTTTCGAGTCTTCAATCAGTTTCGTTGCCATCGTTTTGGCTCTCTGGGCTGCATCGCTCGGCGCGTAGTTGTTGTTGTTCACGCGTCCGACGACATGGGCGATCACGATCGCACCTTCGATCAATAGATTGATCTGCTCAGCGAGTTCGTCCGGATCGTTGAGCTTTGCGGATTGGCACAGCTCGTTGACATAACGGAGTATCTCGAGCTTATGCTCGGCGGCGACTCGCCTGGGCGGGGAGTCTGTATCGCAGAACTCCGCTGATGCGTTGATAAACATGCACCCGTGAAAATCGGTCTCGTTGAACCAGGAATCAAGACAATCAAAGATCGAGAGTATCTGTGATACCGGATCTCGATCTCCAGCTTCAACGAACTTCATCAGGCCATTGCGGAAGAGTTCGTCGCGTCTTCGCAGTGCTGCTACGATGAGTTCGTCCTTGGACTTGAAGTGGTTGTAGAGGGTCATTCGACTGATGCCGCTGTCTTTGAGGATCAGATCGAGTCCTGTGTTGTGGAAGCCGTTGCGAGAAAAGACCTTCATGGCCGATTCGACAAGTTCTTCGCGTCTGCTGGGTGGCATGGATGCCTCGCTTTCGAAAAGTTATACTGACTAATAAGTATAGGTAAGAACCGATGGTATCTCCATTTATTGCCTAGGAATCCAATAAATCGATCGAAAAAACTGACGTAGAGCCAAATAAAGTGAAAAAAGTTGTTCAAGCACTGGAATATACTGACCGATCAGTAAGTATACTAAACGGCAGGAATGATTCCCGTTCTCGCACACCGCAACGAAAAGGAACACGAACTATGACACGCATCAATCCACTCACCATCGAAACCGCATCACCCGCAGCCTCCGAGATCCTCACCGCTGTGAAGAGCAAAGTTGGGATGATCCCGAATCTGTACGCTTCGATGGCCCACTCGCCAGCAGCTCTGAGCGCGGTGCTCGCGTTTGGAGACGCGATGGGCAAGTCGTCGCTCTCGCCGGCCCTCAGGGAGCAGCTCGCACTGGCCATCGCTGGAACGAACAACTGTGATTACTGTGCATCGGCCCACACCGCGATCGGCAAGGGTGCAGGCGTATCACAGGAAGAACTCGCCAGCAACCTTTCAGGTGTGTCGAACGATCCAAAGACCCAAGCATTCCTCACTTTCGCCCAGTCGATCGTCGAGAAGCGGGGAAATCTGTCAGACGAAGATCTTCAAGACGCACGAGCCGCGGGCATTACCGAAGCTGAGATCGTCGAAGTGGTCGCGACGGTGGCGATCAACACCTTCACCAACTACTTCAACCACATCGCTGAAACCGAGATCGACTTCCCCGTCGTTCGTTCGTCAGCTAACGCATCATAAACCAGCAAACCACACACTCATACCTAGAGACAAGGAAGACACACCATGAACCGTACTGCACCAAAGACGAAATTCACCAACACCGTACTCGCCGGCTCTCTCATCGCACTCTCAGGGCTCGTGCCCATCGCAAGTGCTGGTGAAGCAGAAGCAAACCTGCCTGTCACCAACGAGATCGTCGAGATCACAGCCGAAGTCCAAGTTTCAGGTGTCCGCTATGGCACCGAAACGATCAACGGGCTCGAAATCTTCTACCGCGAGGCAGGAACAGCTGGCAAGCCCGAGCTTGTGCTCCTCCACGGGTTCCCAACCTCGTCGCACATGTTCCGCAACCTGATCGAAGAACTCGGCGATGAGTTCCACATCATCGCTCCGGACTATCCAGGGTACGGACTCAGCTCGGCGCCATCCACCGACGAGTACGACTACACATTCGATAACGCGGCCGATGTCGTCGATGAACTGCTCGAACGCAAGGGCTTCGAGAACTATGTGCTCTATGTGATGGACTACGGCGCACCCGTCGGGTTCCGCATCGCGACCGAGCACCCAGAGCGAGTCGCCGGGTTCGTTGTCCAGAACGGCAACGCCTATGACGAAGGGCTTTTGGATTTCTGGAACCCGATCAAGAAGTACTGGAAAACGGGAGCCGCTGAAGATCGCGATGAACTCCGTGGGTTGTTGACACTCGGAGCGACCAAGTGGCAGTACCTCACCGGTGTTCGTGACGAATCGGTGATCTCGCCCGACAACTGGCTCGTGATTCAGCCTTTGCTTGATCGCGAAGGGAACGACGCGATTCAACTCGATATGTTCTATGACTATGGCACCAACCCGCCGTTGTACCCGCAGTGGCAGCAGTATTTCCGTGACTATCAGCCACCGATGCTCATCACCTGGGGCAAGGGCGATCCGATCTTCCCAGAACCCGGTGCACACCCGTACCTGCGTGATCTTCCAGACGCCGAGCTGCACATCCTCGACACCGGGCACTTCGCACTCGAAGAAGACGGCGACCTGATCGCCGATCTGATCCGCACATTTATCAAGGGTCTCGATGATGAAGGTTGATCTATCCCAAATCGCCTCTGATCAGTGAGGTTTCAGACGAACGCTCCGCATTGTGTGCGTGTTCAGTTTCGGCGTGAGCGCATCGCTCGAACCCTCCCTATGTACGGGCCGCGTTGGTGAAAACCAATGCGTGCCCGTTTTCAAAGAATGTCTTAACGAACAAAGAGGAGAATGCTCATGGCATCACCAACCGATATACGTCCGCCATTTACCCGCGAATCCGCATTGGCCAAGGTCAAAGCTGCGGAGAACGCGTGGAACTCGCGTGACCCCAAACGCATCGCACAGGCGTACACCATTGATTCTCAGTGGCGAAACCGAGACAAGATCTTTACAGGTCGCGGTGCGATCGAAGAGTTCCTCGCGGACAAGTGGAGCAAAGAGCTCGACTATCGGCTCATGAAAGAGCTCTGGGCGTTCACCGACAATCGCATCAGCGTCCGTTTCGAATACGAATGGTACGACATTACCGGCCAATGGTTCCGAACCCACGGCAACGAGCACTGGGAGTTTGATGAATCCGGGCTAATGTCTCGACGCGATATGAGCGCCAATGACATCAAGATCACCGAATCTGATCGGCGATACAACAATGGGTAATCCTGCAAGCGAGCAGCTATTCGTATAGAATGACTCAGGTCGCCGACGAGCGATTATGAGGAGTTCAGCATGTCCGACAAATCGATCGAATCAGTACTTCAAGAAAATCGTGTCTTCAATCCGCCATCGTCAGATGATGTCGGAGCACCGAAATGGTTGATCTCCTCGCTCGATCAATACAAACGAATGTATCAAGAATCCATTGACTCCCCCGAGACCTTCTGGGGGCGCGTCGCAAACGAACTGCACTGGTTCAAAAAATGGGACTCAGTCGTAGAGTGGAACGCCCCTGATGCCAAATGGTTCGATGGCGCCAAGACCAATGTGTGCTACAACTGTGTTGATCGCCAGGTCGAGTCCGGGCACGGCAACGACCCCGCGATCATATGGGAAGGCGAGCCGGTCGATGATTCAGGCGCTCCAGTCGATCAACGAACTCTGAGCTACAAAGAACTCCAAACCGAAGTCTCCAAACTCGCCAATGTGCTCAAATCCAAAGGCATCACCAAGGGCGATATCGTCACCATCTATATGGGCATGGTCCCCGAGCTCGCGATCGCGATGCTCGCCTGTGCCCGCATCGGCGCGCCGCATTCCGTAATCTTCGGCGGGTTCAGCGCCCAAGCAATCGCCGACCGCGTTGGCGATGCCAAATCAAAGATGATCAT
>CAJXXI010000111.1 GCA_913062615.1 uncultured bacterium
GCAGGCAACCGCTCCGGAAACAACCTCAATGCGACCGGTCATATCAAGATGCCCAGTCACTCTACATGTGTACCAGTAATCGCCAACATCGTCCTCGGTGAGTGCCCAAACGATCGGGTCTGAGCCGCCCGGGCTTGATGTAAAGTCAGCGATCGGCTGGAGCGTGGCAGCATCCATCACTGCGCCGCTCGCCGAGGTGCGGAAGTACTCGCCATCGGTGCCTTGAACAGGGAGCGATGTGTCTGTAATAATAAAAGGGTGGACTGAAGTGTTATTGATAAAGGTGTACGTTTCACCAGCGGTGAGGACCAGGGTTGGATCTACAATCTTTGCGAAGGCTCCGGATTTGTCAACCCACAGGAATAGAAAGCTCGATGAGCTAAAGTTGTCCAAGTTAAACGTGACGCCTTCGTTGATTTCGTACACGCTTGGGCTGGTTTTTGTGGTGTCCGCGTATGCAAGACCAGAAGTGAACGCGACGATGGCCATGGCTTTGAATGTGTTTTTCATGTGTGTGTTCTCGCTTTGTAAATAGACAGATAAATCCCTCGAAAGACTGTTTCAGGTGCTCTGTCGATGAAGTGTACCAGAAAATAGATTTCGTTCCCAACTGAATATTGGAAAACGAGTCCATACTCATATGATTAGGGATCTGCATGTCCCGAATAAACAAGGCTATTCGTGGCGGAGCGCGACGATCGGGTCGAGGTTCGCTGCTCGCATCGCCGGGTACATCCCGAAGACCACGCCGACACCGATACTGATCACCCCCGAGAGCAGCACACTCCACAGGGTGACGACGGTTGGCATGTCGGCGAACATCGTGATAAGCCACGGAATCAGAATCCCGATCCCGATCCCGATGAACCCGCCGGTGACGGAGAGCACAACCGTTTCGATCAAGAACTGTCCGATGATCTGCTTCTTGCGTGCCCCGATCGCTCGTCGGATCCCGATCTCGCGGGTACGCTCGGTGACGGACGCGAGCATGATGTTCATGATGCCGATGCCGCCGATCAATAGCGAGATGCCCGCGATCGAGCCGAGCACAATATTAAATGTTCGCTGGGTCGCCTCGGCCTGGCGGAGCAATGCAAGTGGCACGCTCATCCGATAGTCTTCCTTGGGATGGTGCAGCGAGAGCATTCGCTCGATCGCCGCAGCCGTCGATTCGACATGCTCGATCGAATCAACCTGCACGATGATCTGGTGGAGCTCGACAAGCTCGCGAGTTTGTGACCCGCTTGATCGGGTCACGGTTATATCGCCGAAGCGTTCTTTGGCAACATTGAGCGGGATGTAGGCGTCGATCTCTTGGTCGGGTGTCTGCATTGTTCCTGATTGGCTGCTCTCGGATTTGATCACGCCGATGACGGTGAAGTATCCTTGGTTAATACGAACCTGTGAGCCGAGGGTCGTTTTCCCGACGAGCAGCTTGCGTGCTCCGTGCTCTGTCAGCACAACCACATTGGCGTTGTGCGCGATATCAAGCTCGGTCATGACGCGCCCGGTGAGGAGGTCACGCGAGACGAGTTCGAACCAGTTGGGGGTGGTGCCGACGAGTCGGAGTTCGAGTGTACGTCCCCCGACGCGTCCTTGCCCGCGGATGAGCTTGGCAGGCACGGTTTGGTTGATGGTATCAAAGCTTTGGGTGATCCGATCGAGATCGTTGTAGAGGAGCCCGTAGATATTCATCCGCACGCGCATCGCGCCCGATGCTGCTTGGTCCATTGGTTGCTGCGAGCTGATAATGATATTATCTGCGCCGAGTTTGAGTATCTGATCGAGCGCCTGCTTGCTCGCGCCCTCGCCGACCGCGAGCATCGCGATGACCGCGCCGACACCAAAGACCATGCCCAGCATGGTGAGGATCGAACGCATCTTGTGGAGCATCAGCGTTTTGATACCCAGGCGTACATTGCGGATAAATCGGGTATTCATCATGCCAGAGCACCCCCGGCTACGCGATTCTTGTTCTCGATGATGGATTCGATTTTGCCGTCACGCATGACCAGTTGGAACTGTGCATACGCAGCGATCTCGGGCTCGTGCGTCACCATCATGATGGTCTTTCCTTGCTCATGGAGTTCAGTGAGCAGGTTCATAATCGATTGACCTGTTGCGGTGTCAAGGTTGCCGGTGGGTTCGTCAGCGAGGAGCACCGATGGGTTGTTCGAGAGCGCCCGCGCAATGGCAACGCGCTGTTGTTGCCCGCCCGAGAGTTCTGTCGGGCGATGCTTGAGCCGATCGGACAGTCCGACGCGTTCGGCGATCGCACACGCACGCTCGGCGGTTACGCTCGCATCGATGCCCTGGTAGAACAGTGGCAGTTCGATGTTCTCTTGCACTGTGAGCTGGGGGATCAGGTTGAAGCTCTGGAACACGAATCCGAGATGCTGCAATCGGATGTCGGAGAGCTCATCGTCGCTCAAGGTGGCGATGGATTGCCCTTCGAGGGCGTATCGTCCGCTTGTTGGACGATCGAGACACCCCAGCAGGTTGAGCATGGTCGACTTGCCCGAGCCGCTCGCGCCCGAGATCGCCCAGAAGCTGCCTCGCTCGATGTTGAGATCGACGCCGGCGAGCGCGTGGACATCCTGATCGCCCATGCGATAGGTCTTCCAAACTTCGCTCAGCTCGATGACATATTTCGAGTGTGATGGGTTGTTGGGGCGATCACTCAAGGTCGTTTCCCCGCGGGCATGCCCGAGCTCCCGGATTGCGTTGGTGCGCCAGCCGGTTTGCCTGTTGGTCGTTTGCCTGTTGGTCGTTCGCCCTTGGCGTGGGCGGATGATTTGGTGAGTGGGTCGCCGCCGAGTGGTGGGGTGAGGAGGACCTCGTCGCCCGCGTTGATGCCTGAGATGATGTGGACCATCGCGTTGTTGTCGAGCCCGGTGACGACAGTGTGAGGCTCGGTGGTGTTGCCATTGACCACATACACCACTGTCTCGCCCGCTCGTCCAACAACCGCTTGCAACGGCACCGCCAACGTGTCGGCATGGTCTTCGATCAAGATCGTTGCTTTGCAGCTCATGCCGGTACGGATTTTGGGGAAGACGCCGTCGATCATGATCTGTGTGTCGTAGACCTTGAGATCAGGGTTCATAAACACCGATGCCGCATCGGGCAGCGGCGCGATCTTGGTGACCTTGCCGGTGAAACTCCGCCCGGGCAGTGCATCAATACTGATCTGCACATCTTGCCCGATCTGGACTTTACCAAGAGCCGATTCATGCACACGGATCACCACCATCATCGAGTCCGCAGTCGGCAGGTGGATGAGCTCTTGTCGCTCGCGGACCTCTTGCCCTTCATCGAGGGGCTGGGTGTCGCCGCGCCAGCTGAACTCGGAGCTTGTGGCATAGACCACCATGCCAGCAGCGGGGGCATACATTTTGGTCTTGGAAATCTGATCTTCAATCTTGGCGAGCTTGCTCTTCTGACGCTTGAGCTCGGCCTGGCGAGCACGCAAGCGGGCTTGGGCTTGGGCAAAGTCACTCGATGATTCGCGATTGACGCGTTGGAGGGCGAGATCCTTCTGGGTGATCTCCGAATCGAGTTCGGCGAGCTTACGCGGGTGGGTGTAATCATTGAGAAGATTCAGCTTTTCAGCAGCCAGAGCGACCTGAAGCTCGGAGCGTTTAAGGGCAAGCTCGTCGGCACGAAACTCGGTCTCAGAAAGATATTTTTCAGCGTTGAGCTTCTTCGACCACTCAAACTCGTCGGTGGCTCGCTTGAGATCTTCATCGGCAAGCGTGAGCTCTGTTTCAGATTCCATGAGTGCCTTGGGCCATTCGCCATCGATATATTTGACCTTGTCCTCTTGGGCAAACTGGTTATCGAGCTCGGCTTTGGCGATGTTGCTCTGGGATTGAATTTTGACGACTTCAAGGTTTTCGTTGGCCGAGACAAAGTCCGCCTCGGTGTTCTCGACCTGAATTTGTTGATCGACCAATCGGTCTTGGAGGGTGCTCGAATCAAGCTCGATGAGCAGGTCCCCCTCTTTGACCACCGCGCCCTCGTCGATGACATAGATGATCGAGGTCCGCCCTTCGACCTGGCTCTTGACGATATATTGATCACGAGATTTGATCGTGCCCGTCTCGGTGAGGTTGATCGCCAGCGGGCCTCGCTCGACGGTGTAGGTCGCGCTGGTGAGTGTGGCCGATGACCCGTCGAGCTTGGTGATGGTGGCGATCGCAATCAATGCGAGAATCACAAGGATGCCCACAACGAGGGCTACGCTATTTTTAGTTGCTTTGGTCATTGTTGGATCCTTGCGTAGTCAAATCATCTTCAGTTGGTCGGAGTTCGTTGAGTGTTGTTCTGATCGCATCGATGTCATAGGTGCTCGGGTCAAACTCGACCCAAAGCCCGTCTGCGCTCACTTCGAGCACGCCCAGATCGCGTTGGAGTTCGAGTTCGCCAATACGGTAGTTCACCACCGCGTTGGTCAACGAATCTTGGGCCGAGTTGAGTGCGTTCTGGGCTTCGAGCAGGTCACGGATCTCGGCTCGCCCGGCCTGGAGGAACAAATCGGTCGAATCGACCCGGCGTTGCGCAACGCGAACCGATTCGGCCTGAATCTTGATGGTCTCACGCGATTCGAGCATCGAGCGGAGCACGGATCGGACATCAAACTTGACCGAATCTTCCGCGTCTTGGAGCGAGCGGATAGTTTGTTCATAGTTGATCAACGCGTTGCGGTAGCTGTTGCGTTCGCGGGTGCGTTCGAAGGGCAGGTCGATCCCGAGCAAGAGCGAATAAAACCCGCGATCGGTGCGGAGTTGGGCGTCGTTGCTCCCTGCGCTGCCCAGCGATCGGCTCTCGCCGAGCGATGCGCTGCCGAGAAGCGTGATATCCGCACGCAAGTTGTCCGCTGCGATCGCCACGCCCCGCTGGGCATCAACGATCTCGCCGACCGCGATCCGCAGGTCGAGCCGATTCATCAACGCAATCAAGACCGCATCCGTCTGAGGCATTTCCATCGGGCCGGCATCGTCCATCGATGGTGCAACAAGCACGACGGGCGCGTCGGCGGGCGGGACAGACAGGTCGGTGTCCAAAACTTGTGCTTCGAGATACCGGGCGTAGCGTTCCGAGTTGAGCAATACATCGAACTCGCTGGCATCAAGTTGGATCAAGGCATCCGTCGGCAAACCGAGCGTCATCTTAAACCGATCGAGCGTTTGTTCGGACGATTGAACAGCGCTGATCCACGAGTTGCGGGCACGGAGTTCATCCTGAACCGATTGATCGACCTGGATCTCGGGCAATCGACCCGCGTCGGCAAGTCTGCGTGCTCGGCGTGTCGATGAGACAACTCGGGTGTAGTTCTCGACCGCGTTGTCAACCCGGTCGAGTTGTTGGAGCACGGACAAATAATCGCTCGCGATGGCGACCGCGAATGTGCGTTTGAAGCGCTCGAAGGAATAGATAGAATAGACCACATCACGCTGAGCCTGGGTCAGCGGCTCGGTGACCACAAACTCGCTCGATCCACGCAAGAGCGGGATCGAGAACGAAGTATCGAGCCGAATCCCGGTCGAGCCATCGCGTCCGCCATTGAGCAACTTGGCAAGATCAACCGCGAGCAACCCCATGAACTCTGAGCCGTTCTTAAACTTCTTTGACACCGAGAGCGAGTCTTGGTTGAGGATGCCCATGGTCTCGGTGCTGGTTCCCAGGTCGGTGCTCAAAAGCGAGTTGACCACGCCGGACCAAGTGTTGCGAAAATCATCGCGTTCGAGATCAAGACGAAGAGCGGTCTGAAAAACGACTTCTTTTTGCGATTGATAGTTTCGGCTATTGGTCGCGGCGATCTCGAGCGCATCTTGGAGCGTGATTTTGTAAGGCGGCTTGATCGCACTATTGTTGGTCTTTCGGCGATCAGAAAAATATTTTTCGTCCGGCCATTGCTCGATGAGTTGATCGTCGCTCGAGCCGGCACTCGCGGGCACCCGCATGGGCAAGTGTTGGTCAAGCAACAGCCGTCGGCGGAGCGTATCGCTCGCCGGCTCGATGGTGAAGCCCTCTTCGGTCCTACCCATAGCAGACTGCCAAGACTCCTCGAGGATATCGCGTGTGACATCGTCGGCTTGGGTTCGGTACGACTCAGGGGGTGTGCATCCGCCGAGTGTGACCAATAGTCCGCCGAGCAGGGCGGTTGTGAACAGCGATCGTCCCAGGAGGACTTTGGTCTTGTGATTGTTGGCATCCACGGTGTCAAGCATCGTCAAGTATCCCCAGTCGTACAGAGCGAATGGTCAAATCGACAAGCATCCGGTGAAAATCGTACAGGCACGTCCGAGTTTGGTTGCGATTTTGGTGAAAGAATCGATAAATTCAAACTTGCAATATGTGCCTCGAAAAGCCACCTTGGAGACTTGAACTCCAGACCTAAGCTTTACGAAAGCTTCGCTCTACCAACTGAGCTAAGGCGGCAACGAACCAGCGACATTCTCGACCCGCTGGGTTTGGTCTTAAGTATACGCCTGTGCCCATGATTCATCCAGACAAATAAAGAAGACGGCTCCTCTGAAAAAGCAAGAGGAGCCGTCGACGAATGGGGGCAAATGAAGTTGTCAGCAAGGGCTGTTTATGGGCAGCCTTCACCAAAGATTGAGAGGAAATCAGAGACATCGAAGAAGTTGAACACGCCGTCGTTGTTCATGTCTGCGACAGATTCGCCAAGCGAGAATGCGCCGAGGAATGCCGAGACGTCAAAGAAATCGAGCACGCCGAATGGTGCTGAGAGGTCGGCATCCGAGCAAGCGCCGTTTCCGCCTGCGATGGTGTAGAGGTCTGGGCGGTAAGTAAGCAATGAACACCGCATGCGGTTGTTCTGTTCAATAGTAAACTGGTTCATGCAGACATCGTCCGAGTAATCCATGTAGTTGTGGAATGGGGCTGTGCCGCCGCATGAGTTTCGGTTGTTTGGGCAACCAAATGTTGGGCTGCTCTCGCCGTTGGTGTCGCAGATGCGATCGCCGGTTGTGTAGCAACTGCTCGAGCCACACCCGTTATCGAATGTGTGGTAGAGACCGAGGTAGTGCCCAACCTCGTGTGTGACGGTGCGACCAAGGTTGAATGGATTGAATGGTGCGTTTCGACCAAAGGTGGAGTGCAAGATGACCACGCGATCAGCGTTTGATCCTGAGATGCCTCCCTGCGGGAGGTCTGGGACATAACCCAACGCGCCCGATGCGCTGTTGGTGTAGATATTGAGGTACCGGTTGGTGTCCCATGCGAGGGTGTTGTAGTATGAGCCCCCGTCGTTGTACCAGGTGGTGTTGGTCGAGTGGGTGATGCCTGTCGTCGGGTTGCCATTTGGGTCTTCGGTCGCGAGGTAGAACTCGATCTGGCCGTCGTTGCCCGGTGCGCCGTTGGAGCCTGCGAGTGCTTGGAAATCTTCGTTGAGGATTTCGATCTGTGAGATCGCCCGTGAGTCTGGCATGGACCCGGTGCCGTTGGAGCTTTGGATGATGTGGACGACAACCGGGATGCGGTAGAGCGCGACTGATGGGTTGTATTCTGCGCGGATGACTGTTCTGCTGTAGGTACAATCGTTCGATCCGCGTTGTGCATCGAATGCAGGGTCAATGATCGGGTGTGTACCACACCTATTGTCTTCGAATCCGTAGTATCCAGATTCGTAGAGATCATTCCATGAAGTAAATGTATGCCCGTCAGCGATGATCTCGGTATCGGAGATCACCTGGAACGATGGGGCATCGACATGTGCGTCAGCCTTGGGCTGGGGCGATGTGGTGGGAGCCGCAAGTGCGAATGCACCTGCCATGGCTGCGATCGAAGCGAGCGTGAGCATATGAGACCTCTTGAGTTGTGGTTGATCCCGTGCACTGTGCGTCATCGTTTGAACAGCTCAAGCGAGGATGCATGTGAGTAATGAGATCAGATTTCAGAAAACTAACAGAACCACCCGAACGGGTGTCGCACGAATATACGCGATTTTGGGCTCTTGGTGTTGCATGAAATCAGAACGAAACCCCAGTTTTGTCAGAAAACCGCCTGATTTAGGCCCAGCTCGGGCCTCACGGAGTTATTTGGTCGTTTCGAAGGCTTATTCGTCGCTCTGGACCTCAGCAAAGGCAGTCCCCGGATCGACGAGGGATGCCTGGTAGGCGATCGAGATCGCGCCGGCAAACTCGCTGTGCGGCGGCATGCCCATCAGCTTTCGTCGATCATCAAGGTGCTCGGGGTCTTCGATCGCCACAGTAGGGGTTGGGACCATCACGCCAAACTCGTTGGGTGACATCGCCATCTGGGTCCCGAAGACTTGTGCTTTGCCCTGGAACACACGGATGCGGTCGGTCAGCAATGCGACATACGACGCGGGCAACTCGCCCTGCTCGACGAGATCGATCATCAGCGCAAGGCATCGGTTCTGGAACTCGCTATCGTGCCCGGCGTGCTGGATCACCATGTAGGCTGCCTGGGTTGCCTTGAGCCCGACCAACTCGCGGGTCGGCCAACCGATGTGCTCGACGATTTCTTTGAGCCGATCGCTCTGAGCGATGTCGATCGCACGGATCGTGCTCTCAGCTGTCGGGACCTCGGTTGATGGGTTGAGCGACTGTCCGACGACCCGTTGGTCAAGATCATACATCGCTTCGAGCTCCACCTGGATTTCTTCCATCGTGTAGGTGGTGATGGGGTCGTAGTAGCGGGGGATGAACTCGTCAGCGAATATGTTGCCGATAATCAGTTCGATATCTGGATCCGCATGTGCAAAGTCCTGAGTTTCGCATTGGGCGATCGGTGTGGTTTGGTTGTCATTGCTTTGGAGTGTGTTGTCCCCTTGCGATCGAGACGGACTCGACGCGCATCCACATGCGAGAACGAGTGAAGCGATCGAAAGCGAGGCAGCAGTAGCGAGTGTGTGGTTCATACCCACACTATCGAAACAGAATCCCCCTCAGGACACCCAGATAGCGACTCTGAGCATGTTTCTGTCTTTCCCAATCCATACAGACGCCCCATATAGACAAGCCCATTGCCTGAACCTCAATGGCGTTCAGAATCGTCGGCCGGGCTCAGCCCCCACGCATCGGAGTCCTGCCCGTTGATCGAGGTGCCGTTCTGAATGGCCGGGGTGATCTTGTCGAGGAAGTTGTGGGGGAAATGCTTGGCGTATGGGCACATCTCCTCGATGCGAGTCCTTTGCTCAATACTGAGTTCAAAGTCCATGGCGCCAAGGTTGTCTTCGAGCTGGGCGAGCCTTTTGGCACCAATAATCGTTGAGCTGATCGCGTTGTTGCTTTGCACCCAGTTGAGCGCGATCTGGGCCGGGGTGACCGGTGAGCCATTGCCGTTGACATCACCGAGTTCCGATGCGATCTCTTTGATGACATCGAGGAGCGCATAGGTCGACTCAACAAGGAACGGCGAGTCCACCGCGGCGCGGGTGTCCTCGGGCGATGGACGCGAATCACGGGTGTACTTGCCGCTGAGCACGCCGCCACGCAAAGGCGACCAAGGCGTGACACCGAGCCCCATGTGCTGGGCCATCGGGAGCAACGCGTCCTCGGCGGTGCGCTGCAA
>CAJXXI010000112.1 GCA_913062615.1 uncultured bacterium
TCGCACCTCAAAGCCAGCACGCTCACGCGTTAGACCGCCGGGCCCTAATGCAGAAACACGACGCTTGTGAGTAATTTCAGACAATGGATTATTCTGATCCATAAACTGAGATAACTGACTAGAGCCGAAGAATTCTTTAATTGCAGCAGCAACCGGTTTTGCGTTTAACAAGTCTTGTGGCATTAAGCCATCCGCTTCTGCCATAGACAGACGCTCTTTAACTGCACGCTCAACACGAACTAAACCAACACGGAATTGGTTTTCTGCCATCTCACCAACAGAACGAATACGACGGTTACCCAAGTGGTCAATGTCATCAACATACGCGACCGGACGCTGGGTCTCAGGATCAAGCCTGTTGGAACGAAGATCGAGCATGTACTGAACAATCTTGAGGAAATCAAGACCGAGCAAGAACAACTGATCCGGAGCGATGTCCATATCAAACTTACGGTTGATACGGAAACGACCAACCTTGCCCAAACGGTACCGATTGCCATCGAAGAACTTCTCGTGGAAGAGCTGCTTGGCCTTCTCGACCTGAGGCGGGTTGCCCGGACGCAAACGAGAATACACCTTCAACATCGCGCGATCGTAATCGCTCTCGACATTGGGCACATCATCAAACTGCTCGAGCTTCTCTTCAGCAATCGTGTTGAGGATCAATGAGTCCGAGGGGTTCTGCACCACACGGATCGTCTTGAGCGCCGACGCCTTGATCGCTTCTGCACCCTCTTCGCCAACCTGACAACCGACATGAACCAGCTCTTCGCCGGTCTCGGTGTCAATAATCGAAGCCGCGGCCCAGTCCTCAGGATGGATATCCTTGGCCTTGATCTCGCTCACCTCGTAGAACAAACCGATGATCGCATCAGTCGACGCAACCGATTCATCCAAACAACGCAAGAAGGTCGTCGCGGTCAACTTGGTTGACTGGTCGATCCGCATCGCCAAGACATCCTTCTTGGTGACCTCGAGCTCGATCCATGAACCACGCTCGGGAATTACCCGCGCGCTGTGCAATGGACGGTCGCCTTCCGACGACACAATCGAGAAGTCCACACCAGGACTGCGATGGAGCTGCGAAACAATCACGCGCTCGGCACCGTTGACGATGTACTCGCCACCGCCAATAAGCACCGGGAACTCGCCGAGATAAATATCTTCCTCGGGCAAGTCGCCATGGGTCTCACGCTTGAGTCGAAGACGCAACCTGAACGGATGACCATAAGTCAGCCTCAGCTCGCGACATTCGTCAGATGTATACCTTGGCTGTTCGAGCGAATAGCTCACATACTCAAGGGACATCGTCTCGTCGTAAGACTCAATTGGAAAGATTTCCCGCAAAAGAGCTTCGAGACCGCTATCGGTATCACGCTCTTCAGGGTTCATCTTCGTCTGCAGGAATCGCTCGTAAGCGACCTCCTGAACTTGCCAGAGATCGGGGACTTTGGTCGCGTCGCCTCGCTTTGCGAAACTCCGAACATTCCGTACACGCTCTATTTGGCGCACTTTGGTCGCTGCCATCCAAGCACCTCGTGATGGTTCTGAATCACAACCCGTCGCATTGATCGGCCTTCCGATCACTACCCAGATTGGATTACTTCGTGAAAAATTTTGGAAAAATGTGTGTGCCTATACCACTCAAGTATTTCGCTCACCCTGCCGATACCAGATACACCCTGCTCTGTAAAGAACCGAATAAATATTCTAGCCTGCAACGCGCAACAAAGCCACTCGGCATCGGATTTGCTCCAACCGCCGAGCGTTCTCAAACACGATCATATGGAACTCGTATGATCCATCGATCCCCTAGACAACACATTCTGCCAAACTTCTAACTCGTTCAACCGTTTACCACCGCCCGAACATTACCCTAGAACTACCCAAGGTATCTGTACAAACGGACATTTACGCTCGACTTCATCATCCCAGAGCAAGCACCGCACTCGCCCAAGGCCAAACGATTACCCCGCGTCTCCGCGGGATAATCATATTTTGTATCAAACCACACCACTCAGGCTGCGATCTAAATAATTCTTGATCAAACCACCGATTAGGCGATTTCCATCTCGGCGCCGACTTCTTCGAGCTTCTTCTTGACTTCTTCTGCCTCGTCCTTGCTCACGCCTTCCTTCACCTTGCCGCCGGCTTCTTCAGCCAAACCCTTGGCTTCCTTGAGGCCAAGACCGGTGATCTCGCGGATCGCCTTGATGACCTGGATCTTGTTGCCGCCTGGGCTCTTGATGATCACATCAAACGCGGTCTGCTCTGCAGGGCCGCCGTCATCGTCACCACCACCAGCTGCCATCATCACTGCGCCACCGGCTGCAGCTTCGATGCCATAGGTTTCCTTCATGTAATCGCCAAGGTCAACAGCTTCCTTAAGGGTCAAGCCCGAGAGCTCGTCGCCGAGTTTGCTGATCTTCGCGTCAAATGTCTTGGTTGCTTCGTCGGACATAGCCCAACTCCTTCGTTTCAATGCACACTCGGCAGCATTATTGCTTATCGCCGGGGGGTGCCAAATTCGCTCATCAAAGAGGGGCCGAACGCTCGACTCTTTAACCCATGCCTACCGATGCTCGCCTCAGCTCACACCTACACACACTTACAAGGGCCAGTTCAATGAATACGGATGTCTCAATAAGTCTCGTAAACCTCCCGGGCGAATCCTTTTCAAGACCCGCCCGATCGGTATAAATACTTTGTATCAAATCTTGGCGATTGTTTCGCCATCTTCGAGCTTCTCTTCGATCGCCTTGAGGATCCCAGCAAGGTTCGCACCCGGACCCTTGACCGAAGCAACCAGCTTCGCACCAGGACCAAGAATAAGTGCAACATCTTGCGCAATCGCTTCGTCGCGCGTCGGATACATGCTCAGTGCTTTCACACCAGCTTCGCCCTCGAAGAGCACGCCGCCAAGCACCGCACCCTTGAGTTGAACATCCGGAAACTTCTTCACAATCGCGACGATCTCACGGGCTACTTCGACTACCGATTCAGCGCCATAAGCAAGAGCATTCGCCCCAACCAAGACCTCTGAAAGCGGTGCCAAACCAGTCTCGCCGAACGCCTTACCAAAGAGCTTGTTGCGAACAACAGTCACCTTGATTTGCTTCTCAGCGAGACCCGAACGGATCGAGTTATTATCGTTTGCGGTGACACCACGCATACCAATTACCAGAGCGTCTTCATGATCGCCCAAGAGGTCTTGGTACTCACGGATCATCATTTCCTTAATAGGCTTACTCATCGATGATCCTCCTTATTCGGCAGCTGCTGCTGCAGCCACTTGTACACCAGGGGTCATTGTCCCGCTGATGGTGATGCGCTTGACATACTCGCCCTTAACCGCTGCCGGCCGGGCCTTCTCAATCGTTGCAATAAAGTGGTTGTAGTTCTCAAGAAGATCACCCTCTGAGAAACTCATACGACCGATCACAGCGTGGACATTGCCACCCTTATCAGCACGATACTCAACCTTACCCGCTGCGAACTCACCGACAGCCTCTGCAACCTTAGGGGTTACAGTGCCGTTCTTTGGTGATGGCATCAATCCCTTAGGACCGAGCACACGACCGAGCTTCGAGATCACACGCATCATGTCAGGAGCTGCGATCGCGACATCAAAGTCGAACCAACCGCCATTCACCTTCTGCATGAGATCTTCGCCGCCGGCTTCAACAGCCCCGGCTTCCAAACAGGCCTTGACCTGATCCGAAGCACAGAATGCGATGACCCTCTTGGCCTTACCAATGCCCTTAGGCAACGACACCGAACCACGAACCATCTGGTCCGCATGCTTGACATCAACGCCAAGGTGCATGCACACCTCGACAGACTGGTCAAACTTGGTCGGTACGAACTTCTTTAATGCTGTAAATGCTGCGTCTGCTTCGAGCGATGTCGAAGGAACGAGCTTGGCATTTTCTTTTGCACGCTTGCTCATAGCCATCGATTAACCCTCCACCACGACGCCCATCGAACGAGCAGTGCCCGCGATGATCCGTCCAGCTGCTTCGAGATCGTGTGAGTTCAGATCTTCACCTTTTTCTTCGGCGATCTTCTTACACTGCTCGAAAGTAATTTTCCCGACCTTCTTTGAGTTGGGTTCGCCAGATCCTTTTTCGATCCCGGCAGCTTCCATAATCAAAACACTCGCAGGCGAGGATTTAACCTCAAACTCAAACGAACGGTCATCATATACAGTAACAACACAACCAACGACCTTGCCGTTGAGTGCAGTTGTCGCTGCATTAAACTGTTGAATAAACTGCCCAGGGTTTACACCCTTGGCGCCAAGCACAGGACCCAAAGGTGGAGCAGGCGTTGCCTTCCCCCCTGGTGCCATAAGCTTGAACACTTCTTTGATTTCTTTGACGGCCATAAATATCTCCACCTCCCACACACAGTTCCAGTTGTCCGGATAACGCTGTTTCGGCCTGAAACAACCTGCGTGTGGTTCGTACGGTTAATGCCCTCTCTCAGCACATGCCAAAAGCAGGGCCCCGACTTTAGCCCTCCTCAACCACAGGGTCTAGCACAACCCGCCCCAGATTGACACAATTCCCCTGCTGCAAAGCATTTCTGTTCAATACCATTCACCATACAACCCGCCCCATAGAACCAAAGTCCTGTTTGCCCTTACAATTCACAAACATGATTCCACCCCTTTGCAGATACCTCCTGCGCAACGGGAGTTTTTTTTAGGCTCACAGACCTCCCCGATGTACTATCGGACTATGAGGTGGCTCTGCGATGGCTGAAGTACATAGGCAAACCCAAAGCACGTGGTCATCGCCAAAACTATTTGGCAAATTTACAACAATGCCCTGAGATATCTCTATCTCTCGGCACTTCAAGGATTCGTAGCGAACGACTCCTTCATCTAGTCGATGCATCTGAGGAGGATGGCATGGAAATCTCGAAACAATCTCACTCACCCGCACTACTCATTCTCCAAGCAGCCATGCGCCCGGTGCGAATGTCACAAATCATCGCCCTGAGCGCAGTTTGCACATTCGGTCTCACCCCCACCATCGCCCTGGCAGAAGACCCCGACTCCTTCTGGACCGAGTTCGTCCCCAGCACCGACACACGCCTCATCTTCGTCTCAGAAGATGGAAACGACAATAACTCCGGGCTCAACCCCGATGCACCCGTAAAAACACTCGCCAAAGGCTACGCCCTCCTCCGCGATGGCTTCCCCGACTGGATGCTCCTCAAAAGAGGTGACTCTTGGAACGAATCATTCCCGAACTGGGACAAAAGCGGTCGATCCGAATCCGAAATAATGATCACCGGAGCCTACGGCGACAACGAAGCAAGACCCCAAATCCGCCCTGTTGGTGGGGGAACCGCCATGAAGATGCACGGGAGAGATGAACAAATCAGCAATCTCGCCTTTGTAGGGCTCCACCTAGAGCCATTAAATCGCGCAGATGACCAAGGCGGTCCCGGCGTGGGTATGCTCAAAAGCAGCCAGAACATATTGTTCGAAGATCTATTCATCTCAGGCTTCAAAGACAATCTCAAGCTTCAAGAGTTCGACGGATCAATAATTAGCGACATCCGACTCAATGGCTGTATAGTTGTTGATTCATGGTCTACCACGAGCCACTCGCAAGGGCTCTTTGCTAAGGGCGTCGATGGGCTCATAATTGAGAACTGTGTGTTTGACTCCAACGGCTTCAACGAATCCAGAGATGCAGAACCCACAATCTTCAATCACAACCTGTATATCCAAAACGGAACTGAGAATGTAGTCGTACGCAGAAACATCATCGCAGACGCTTCCTCACACGGCATCCAACTCCGCCCGGGCGGCATCCTCGAAGACAATCTGTTTGTAAGCAACCCGCTCTCAATCCTCTTTGGAAACGGCTCAGTTCCAACCCCCGGCGGGGTCTCTGGTTCCGTCGAACGCAATCTCATTATGTATGGACGAGGAATTTCTTCAACACGTCCAAGAGCATTCGGGATCGAAGCTGGAAATCTGAGTGGAGCCACAATCTCTGAGAATATTTTGTACTCCTCAGTAATCGACTACAACGGCCCGCCGTTGACTTTGCACGACGCCAATCATCATGATTCTGTTTTGGAAAATGTACTCGTTGAAAACAATACCATCATTGCTTGGCACGGAAGCCTTACTGTTAAGCCTCCCCAAGAAAACCAGGTGTTCGAGAATGTCAGAGTGCAAAACAATCACATCTATTACGACTTCACCGCAAACAACGGCAACAATAACTTCAACAAGCCAATCGCCAAATCACCCGGCCTAGAGAGTTCGGCCGTACTGTTTACTGCTAACAACTATCACTACTATGGGCAAGAGCACAACAAAGCTTTTAACAATAACTCCACAAATATGTCGATTGATACATGGAGCACCTCGGTAGAGCCCGATGGCGTTTACGAAACTATCAGTTCTATGCCGTCTGGGCTAGGACTCGATGTGTATCTCCTCACCCTCGGCGACTCAGGAGGCATCGATGGTTTTATGGATCTTGCTAGATCACAAAGCCGCCAAACTTTCAATCCGGTAATCGATCCGCGTTTGGTCTATCAATGGATGGCACAACAAATCAACAATATTGACTGAACCAACGAATCTCAAAGCACCAAACTCGATGAATTAACCAGAATACACGCTGGTTTTTTATCTTTACCCGTCCCAACGCCGATCAACTAACATCGAAACACCTTGCTTGTACAAATCAGAATGATCGGCCACGGCGGCAATGACACCCAACACCTTCTCCACAATCATCCTCCTCGCATGGCCTCTGGCCATGGGCTTGCTCACAGCTATTCTCCCCGTCCGCAAAATCGTCATCATCTCAATCATCGGAGGCAACCTCTTCCTCCCCCAAACCGGCATCGCCCTCCCAGGATTCCCAAACTACACCAAACCACTCGCCGCAGGGCTCGGAGCACTCATCGCTGCACTCATCCTCGCTGCTCCGAAGCTCTTCTCTTGGAAACCAAAGCCAATCGACCTCTTCTTCTTCGCTTTCCTCATCGCCCCAGGAATCAGCTCAACAATCAATGGCCTAGGCCCATGGGACACATCCTCCGCCGTCGTCAACCGCTTCCTCGAATGGGGCGTTGCCTATTGGATCGGGCGAACACTCTTCCAAGATCAAAACGCGATCAGAGAAATCGCCGCAGGCTTTGTCATCGCGGGCATCGCCTACGCACCGCTCTGCATCTGGGAATCCGTCATGAGCCCCCAGCTGAGCAGACAAATCTACGGCTTCCGACCATCCGGATTCGGCATGACCAAACGCATGGGCGGCTGGCGCCCAATGGTCTTCATGCAGCACGGGCTCGCTGTCGGCGCTTGGATGGCCGCCTCCACACTCGTCGCATGGATCCTCTGGCGCTCAAAGGCGATCAAACATATCTGGTCCATCCCAATGAGCACGATCGCCATCGGGCTCGTTCTCGTCACCATCGGTTTACGATCCGCCGGCGCCGCCATCTTGCTCCTCGGACTCATCGCCGCCGCAGAGTTTGTCCAAGCTACAAAGCTCCGATTCGCACTCCTCGCACTCATCCTCATGCCCACCACCTACATCGGACTCCGCACCATGGGATGGGAAGGCCAACAAATGGTCCAGATGGCCTCAGCCCTCGGCGAAGAACGCGCAGATTCACTACGCACCAGACTCGAAAACGACACCATTATCGCAGAAAAAGCCATGCAGCGCCCTGTCTTTGGCTGGGGTGGCTGGGGAAGATGGCGAGTCAAAAACGAACTCGGTATAGACATCACAATCTCGGACAGCTGGTGGGCAATCCTCCTCGGATCCACAGGAATCTTCGGGCTCACCGCCGCCTACGGCACATTTGTCGCCCCCATGTTCCTCCTCATCCGAAAGAAAACACAGAGACGAATCTTTGAAGGCGCTCAGGGCGCCGCATGGGCAATCGGGCTCGCCCTCCTCCTCTTCGTACTCGACACACTCGCCAACGCGATGCCGAACACTTCCTTCATGCTCGCCGCAGGCGTCATGTCCTCTTTCGTCATTGCCCGAAGATCGCGACCACCACACCCAGACCAACACCCCTCAACAAATCCTTCTGCGCAAACCCCGCCCAAAAAACGAATAGTCGATCTTCGCTAACACGCTCTATTCAGTTTACTTTATTTCTTGCTCAGCGCATCGCCCATCGCCGCACCAAGCTCCGCATCAAACCCCGCACCCAATGCACGCTCAAGGTTTGTTCGCGCATGCGCCAGATCACCCTTGCTCTGCATGATCATCGCCACAACAAACCACGCTTGCCCAGAATCATTCGCCTTGGCATACCGCACCATCCGCTGCGTCAGCTTCTGCATCTGATTGCTCCCAACACCAAACAACTCCGCATCGAGCGCAACACGCACCAACGCCGGATCACCCACATAACTCCGCGCCAGCATCATCAAGCCCGCTTCATACCGCTGATCCCAAAGCAATGCCACCGCCAGCTCTCGCATCGTGTACCAATCATCCGGATAATCACTAAGGTGCGCCTCATAGGCATTGATCACCGAATCCCGAATCGATTCACTCGAATACTGACCCACACCCGAAACCGACATCTCGCCACGCATCAGCTGGTGCGCAATATCAATCGCACTAAGCATCTCTTGCCCGCTCGCATCAAGATCGATCTCGTTCTCGAATCCCGGACCGCCGCCATCTATCGGCCCACGATAATCATCGCGAACAAGAACACACCGTCCGCCGATCCCAATCCGTGCCGTAAAGCTATATGTAAATGACCACTTCCCCGTCGGCTCAGCACTCGCCAGCGATTCACCGCCGCCCAAGACCAACGCCCCAATCAATCCCACAGCACCAAACAAACAAAACCGCATGATCATCCCCTACCTAATAACCCTCTTCATATTTAACCGTACCATACCTTACGCCCAAATACAATAAACGGTTTCATACCAATCATACATCCCCCTCAACGATGCGACAACGCCGATTCCATCGCAATATCTACCGCCGGATCAAGCCCAAACCCGCGAGCACGCTCGATCATCCGCAAACCAGGACCGTCACGCCCCTCCGCCTGCATCAGCACCGCAACCATCAACCACGCGCTCGCAGACGGGTTCCGATGCCCCCACCCCACCGCGTCAATCACGCCATCACGCAAGAGCTTGCTCGAATCCTCAAACAAACTCGTAGGCACCGCCTCATACGCAAGCTCTGGGTCCATCGAATACGCATAGCTCACCATCGCGATCCCATCGCCCCGATCGCCGAGCCGAAGCATCGCCAAACCAAGCTCACGCACCGCACGCCAATCATTGGGATACTCACTCAGATGCGCCCGATACGCATCAATAGCAACCCCCGGCTCACCGATCGACATCTCCAATCGCGCCACCTCGACCGCCGAGAGCGGGATCGCATCAGGCATCGCCTGCTGATCAACTGGCATCGAGCTATACCCAGGATCACTGCTCAGATCGCCATTGCTCCCATACACCACGCCGCGATACCGGTCCGGCACAGAGCTCCACCACCAGGTATACCCA
>CAJXXI010000113.1 GCA_913062615.1 uncultured bacterium
GCACCCGCCAAGCCCAAAGACGATTCAATCATCGTGCTTGCTTGCCTCAGCGAGCATTTCTTTCTCTTTGTTGTTGAGTGAAGCAAGCCCCTTCTGAGAGACTTTTTGGAGAATCTTGTCGATGTCGTCCTGGGAAGGGGCGGCGGTATTTTTATAGTTTCTGTATGACGACTTGGGACGCCCGGCTGGTTTTCTGTTGCTCGACTTATTCTTCTTCGGCTTTCGGCTGTCACCAAAGACATCGAAGAAATCAATGAGCATCCCTGAGTTGCGGATAAAGAAGAACCCCGCGATCGCGCCGCCGATATGGGCCGCCTCGCCGCCCGCGTTGCTGCTGCCCTTGAGAAGCATGAAGAGCGCGATGCCACAGTACCCATACGCGAAGGTTTTCATTTTGATAAAGATCGGCAAGAACAGAATCTGGACATCCGAGTTGGGAGCGAGATACGCATTGGCGAGGATCACTCCAAACACGCCCGCAGAAGCACCGATCAGAGGCGTTTGGAACCCGTCATTAAGAATATTCAAAGGCGTAAACGCGCTGAGCATATTGAGGATCACAAAGAGCAATCCACCCGACAGCCCGCACACGAGATAGAAGGCGAAGAACTTTTTTCGCCCAAGGAACTGCTCGACGAGCGGCGCGAAGAAGATCATCCCAAGCATATTGAATACAACATGGGAGAGCCCGCTTGGGTTGTGCAAGAACTGGAAGGTGATGAGCCGCCAGACTTCGAGATGCTTGAATGCGGTGTCGACTGAGAGATATCCCAGCATGTAGAACTTGGGGGAGAATGGCACAACAACAAAGTGGATGAAAAGATTGACCACAATAATCCATGTCGTAATCGACCACCCTCTGGGGTGAGAGAAGGACATTGTGGAACGCCCGGCGCCGCCGTCGTTGAATGAGCCCATGCCTCGGCTCGAGTTCACATAATCTCGATCATGAATGCCCATTTGGGATCTCCGCGCGTACTAAATCTGGTGCGGCTTCTATTGCCAGCACTCTTACTGGGATTTTCGGCTTGATTCTGTTGCCCGCTTGAGCGTTCGGCGGTCCTTGCGAGATAAAGATTCGATTCCTGACTCTGAAATCTTCTCCAATATCCGGTCAAGTTCCTCTTTGGGGATGATTTCCTCGTCCTGATCGTCCACGACGCCCCCACTATCGGCTTTTTTCCACGCCTCGCCCTCGGCTGCCAAACCCGGGATCATGTCTCCATATTGCAAGAACTGAAGGCGTCGACGTTCCATGGTGCAGATGATCCCGCCGAAGATCCCGATCGCGAGGAGCATGCCCGCGTCATGAAAAATGAAACCGACGAGCACTAATCCCGTCGCAACAAACAACCCGACCGTGACGGCCTGCCACATGGCTTTGGATTGGGATGTCCGTTTCCACAAGATTGCTTGGAGGATTCTGGCCGAGTCGAGCGGGTACATCGGGATCAAGAGATTGAAAACCAACAGCACGAGATTCATCGAATAGAACGCTCGGATGATCTCTAGCCACCAGGTTGCTTGCCCGGACACGAGCACGAGTTCGGCCGAACTTGCGCCCAGCGACATCGGGTTAAACGCCAACGATGAGCCGGTCCCAGTCAGCACAAAGAGCGGGATCGCAAAGACTGGAACGAGAACGAGGTTCACCAGTGGCCCTGCGAGCGCGACCTTGAGCTCTGACTTCCAATCTTCGGGGATCGTGCACATCGCCAATCCACCGAGCGGCCAGAGCATGATCTCGTTGGCTTGCCCGCCGATTCGCCGACAGATTATGCAATGCCCAAACTCATGGGCAAGCACAAGCGTCACCATCGCGAGCAAGCGTGGCCAGACGAAGATCAACCCATCGCGGTTGCCTGGGAGTGTAAAAATCAGTACGCTGAGTAGATAGAGAATAAACAAGAGGTGGATCCGTACCCGGATGCCCTTGATGGTGAAGATGGTAAAACCCCACACGAGCGGGTTCTCGCCATCGCCGAAGATTCGCGCGAGGATAGCTTTGGGCTTGGCGAAGCGATCACCCTGCTCTGAGTCATATGAAGATTGCCAATCGCTATCACTCATCGTGTAGTTCTACACCCCAATCGCTTCAATGATGCACCTGCGAGATTCACCGCCACCATGTTGATGAGCCGTAGATTGCGCTATCGCCCAACTCTTCGGCGATGCGGATGAGCTGGTTGTACTTGGCGTTGCGGTCTGACCGACACGGTGCACCGGTCTTGATCTGCCCACAGTTCGTCGCGACCGCGATATCAGCGATGGTTGAGTCTTCGGTCTCTCCCGAGCGATGCGAGAGCACGCACGAGAGCCGATTGCTCATGGCGTAGTTCACCGCATCGAAAGTTTCTGAGAGTGTACCGATCTGGTTCACTTTCACCAAGACGGAGTTCGCGCTGCCCTCGGCGACGCCGCGCTCGATGTATTTCTTGTTGGTGACGAAGAGGTCGTCGCCAACAAGCTGGACCTTGTCGCCGATGCGTTTGTTGAGCTTGGCCCACCCTTCCCAGTCGTTCTCGGCGAGCCCGTCTTCGAGCGAGCGGATCGGGTAGCGATCGCACCAGTCGGCCCACAGGCTGATCAGGTCGTCGCTCGACATGATCTCTTGGGATGAGCTGAAGAACTTGTATCCCTCTTTGCCGTCCTTGGCCGCTTCGTTCCAGAGTTCGCTTGTTGCTGGATCGAGGGCGACGAAGATCTCTTCGCCCCACTTGTACCCGGCTTTGTCGACAGCCTCTTCGATGATCTTGAGTGCGTCCTCGTTGTCCTTGAGGTTTGGTGCGAACCCGCCCTCGTCGCCGACAGCAGTCGACATGCCCTTGTCAGAAAGAACACCCTTGAGTGTGTGATAAATCTCGACGCCAGCTCTGAATGCGAGCCCGAAATCGTCGAATCCCCAAGGCTGAATCATGAACTCCTGGAAGTCGACGGTGTTGTCGGCGTGCTTGCCCCCGTTGAGGATGTTTAGCATCGGGACGGGCAGGGTCTTGGCTGCCGATCCGCCGAGATAGCGGTACAGCGGGAGCCCGGATGCCTCGGCTGCCGCCTTGGCGACCGCGATCGACACGCCGAGGATGGCGTTGGCCCCGAGGACCGATTTATTCTCGGTGCCGTCAAGATCGATCATGGCTTGGTCGATGCCTTCTTGGTCGCGGGCATCCATCCCCTCGATCTCGCAGGCGATTTTATCGTTGACATTGCAAACTGCTTGAGCAACGCCCTTGCCCATCCAGACATCGCCGCCGTCGCGGAGTTCGACGGCTTCGGATTCGCCTGTGGATGCGCCCGATGGGACGGCTGCTCTGCCGACGACACCCGATTCGAGCACGACATCGACTTCGACGGTTGGGTTCCCTCTCGAATCGAGGATTTGGCGGGCGTGGATGAGTTCAATGTCGAAAGCCATGGGTGAGCTCCGTTTGGATTGGTGTTCGACCTGTCATGGGGTCGATATTGAGAAAGAGACGAATTGCACAAGGATATCTGCAATACCGTGCATGTCGAGTGAATATCGGCTATCGTGAGATGATTCGTGAAACTGGATTCGTAGAACTTTTCTGATGACCCGGACGGCTGTTGCATGGCGATCACACCTGAACACTTTACAGACCGACTCAACCACATCCGCGACCGGCTCGTTGATCAAGGCAAGCTGGTGGTCGAACTGACCGAGCAGACCTTCGACACGATCTACGACCGTGACGCAGAGGCCGCGGCAGCGCTGATGGCCCGCGATGACGAGGTCGATCAGGCGGATATCGAAATTGAACGCGATGCGGTCGATCTGCTGACCCTGGCGATCCGAGATTCATGCCCGATCGACCCTTCGCAGATCCGATCCCTGCTCACCGCTGTCAAGGTGAATAATGAACTCGAACGCATCGCGGATGCGGCGACCGCGGTTGCCCAGCTGGTGATTTCGCTTGGCGATCGCACATCACCGTTCCCCAAGACCACGCGTGTGATGACCAACTCGATTGTCGGCGTGCTTCGTGATACGGTCCGGGCATTCCGCGATACCAACGCGGACAAAGCGAAAAAAGTCCTCGCATGCGAAGGCAACACACTGGCGTTTCATGAACTGATCACCCGTGATGCTGAGGTCCGGGTTGCTGATGGACGCATGGGTGTCGATACCGCGTTTGAACTCCACGCGATTATCAATCAAACCGTCCTGATGGGCGATCACTGCACGAACATCGCCGAGCAGGTGATCTACCAAGCCACCGGCACAATCGTTCGCCACACGATGGCGGGTTGGGTCGAACAAGACCTACCCAAACTCAACAAGCCCGAATAATCAGATTATTTAGGACGCTTGTAGAACGGCATTTCAACCACAGTGGCATCGAGTTGCGTTCGGCCGGCATCAATCTGCACCTTAGTGCCAAGCTCCGTATTCGCTTGAGGCACAAAGCCCATCGCGATGGATTTGTTGAGTGTTGGGCTTGCACACCCAGAACTGATCGTCCCCACCGCTTGTCCATCAACCAAAATCGGCATGCCTTGGCGTGCTGTGCGTTTGGAATCGATCTCTAGCCCAACGAGTTTGCCCTCTGGGCCGCCGTTGTCGCGGATGGCGATGAGTGCTTCTTGGCCGATGAATGTTTCGCCCTGGTTTTCGACTGATTTATCGAGCGAGATGACGAAATCGACACCGCATGACAAAGCACAAATATCTTCCCCGAGCTCATGCCCATACAACGGCATCCCCGCTTCGAGCCGAAGCGTATCGCGGGCACCCAAGCCGCAAGGCTTGATGTCTTCCTGATCCTGCTCGGAGTTCATCTCCTTCATCATCATTTTCATCGCCATGCCGATGGCGGACGCGGGGAGGATGACCTCGACGCCGTCTTCGCCGGTGTACCCTGTGCGGGCGACCATGATCTTCATGATCATCATGTTCTTGACCAAGAACCGATAGCGTTTGAGCTGTGGGATCTCTGAAGAAATCTTGCCGATGAGCTCCATGACCTTGGGCCCTTGCATCGCGATCATCGCGGTCTTGAGCGTGCGGTCTTCCATCTTGAGATCGAACCCGCGATCAGCGATCACCGCTTCAAAGTGAGCCACGATCTTTTCGCGGTTGCCCGCATTCACGACGACGAGGAACTCGGTATCGCCCATGCGGTTAACGATGACATCGTCGTGCACCCCGCCGGTGGTGTTGCAGATCAATGAATATCGGCATTGCCCCTCCACCATCGAACCAATCTTTCGGCTACAAACATGCTCAAGGAATCTCGCTGCGTCCTTGCCCTTGATCGACAAGCGTCCCATGTGCGAGACATCGAACAGGCTCCCGCTGGTGCGGGTCTGGATGTGCTCTTCCTTGATCGAGGTCGCGTACTTGATGGGCATCTCCCACCCGGCGTACTCGACCATCTGCGCGTCATAGTCTTCGTGGTATTTGTGGAGCGGGGATTGCTTGATGGCAGCTTGGGTCGTCATTGGGAATACCTCGATTTGAAAGACTTGGCGAACGAACGATCGCAGGGTTAAGCATATGCAATCGGCGTCCATGGGACATTGTCGATGAGCCGAACACCGCCCACATTGGCTGCAATCAACGCTCGGCAAGGCTCATGCGTCGGCGAACCCATCTCCGCCAAAGGCATCAGGGTTTCGGAGCTTCGGACCACCGCGTATTCAGGCTCGATGCCGCCCTCAGATAGCATCTCTTCCATCAACGATTCTGCGAGTTCCGGGGATCGAACACTCGATGCCGCGAACAAGGCTTGGCTGATTGCGATCGCTTGTGTTCTCGCCTCGTCGCTCAGGTTCAGATTCCGCGAGCTCATCGCCAGCCCAGATTCTTCACGCACGGTACTCGCCGGGATGACCGCCAGGTCACGCCCTTGCTGCCTGCTCATCGTTCGGATGCAGCCGAGCTGTTGCCAGTCCTTTTCACCAAAGACCGCCGCGGAGGGATCGCACAGATCGAACAGCCGAGACACCACCTGGCACACGCCTTCAAAGTGCCCCGGTCGATAACGATCTTCGAGCTTGGGCATGGTCGCGATGTCTGGAATAACGATCCCTGATGTCACATCTTCGTCTGGCGGATACACAATCTCGACCGCTGGGTTAAACACGATGTCCACGCCCGCAGCCTTGCACATTTCCAGATCATGCTCCATCCGATCCGGATATTTATCGAAATCGGCCTGCTCGTTGAACTGCTTTGGATTCACAAAAATAGACACCGCGCAAGGCACGCCCTCTATCTTGGCGCGTCGAGCCGCTGCCTCGATCAGCGAGACATGCCCCCCATGCAACGCACCCATCGTGGGGACAAGCACGCACCGGGCGGTGAGATCATGGTCTGGGAGTTCGAGTACACGCATATGAGTTCTTTCGACAAGGAATCGTGTGTCATTGGACAACGATAGTCTACGATTGTTCATGGCAAAAGACTGTGTGAATCTCCCGACGAATAAGCAATGGGTGTCGCATATTCGCTCGCTCATCGAGCGGCCGCTCGTTGGCGTGCCGTTCGATGGCACCGGTGATCAGAAGCGTGTGTATATCGATTCTTTCGCTGACGAGTATGGCAATCGTCGATCAACAGATCGCCCATTCCTTGCCTACCTACTCGGCATCACGCTTGAAAAACCAAATGATATGAATGCCCTCGATCAACAACTGTGGTGGATGATTCAAGCGGGCAACTCTGATGCCGAGTCGGCAGCGACGCTGATCGCACCAACAGACGCGTTAGTACCTGATTCGAACTTGCTCGCGATCGAGTACCGCACGATGGTCGAGCTCTGCGCACTCCATGCGTTGTGGGTCATCGCAAAGCAATCGAACTCGCAAGCCTTGATTGAGCGCTGCCTCAATGCCGCAGCCTGGCACACCAGAGAACTCCAACCAGACAATGCGATCAATCGCCCATGGGCGACGCAGGTGTTTATTGCACTCTCACAACAATCAGACGACGAAGAAGTCAGCCACTTGGCCCATCTTCACGCGCAGACACTGATCCATAACACCTCGATCAATATGGGCGTGCCCGATATCCTCAGCGCAATGGTGCTCGAAGACATCGCCAATCAGTTGGCGGGTTGAGCTTTGCCATTTTTGCGAGCAAAGAGCCATGTCCGCAGAGCGGCGTTCGATGCGTAGAGCTTTTTCCATTCTGCTTTATCTGGCTGATACTTCGCTGCCAGAGCAGCAGCCACCAAACCCATAAACATCGGTTGAGGCGTCAATGGTCGCGAGGTGAGCTCTGGATGGAACTGGGCGCCGATAAAGTATGGATGCGTGATGGCACCTTCTTCGGCAGTTCCATTCGGATCCGAAGGCAACTCCAGAATCTGCATGATCGGTTGCTCTGGATGACGACCCGAGAAGATCAAGCCGCCGGCTTCGAGCTGGTCGATGAAGTTTGGCTCTACCTCATAGCGATGGCGGAAGCGTTCATGGATTGATTTTTTGCCCCCCGCGAGGAAGGCCGCGAGGGTATCGGGGGTGATCTGGACATCTTGTGCGCCCAGACGCATGGTGCCTCCGAGTCCTTCGATTTTCTTCTGATCAGGGAGTTCAGAGATCAAAGGCGACCCACACATTGGATCGAACTCAGTCGAATACGCATCCTTGATCCCGAGCACATTGCGAGCGAACTCGACCACCGCAACCTGGAACCCGAGGCAGATGCCAAGGTAGGGCGTGCCCGATTCTCGGCAATACTTGACCGCCGATATCTTGCCTTCGACGCCGCGTGATCCGAACCCGCCGGGAACAATGACCGCGTCATATGAGCCAAGTTTTTCGACGACATTGGCATCATTGATGTTCGTTGTGTCAATCCAATCAAGATTGATCTTTGTACGAAAATGGGCCGCACAGTGCTCGAGTGATTTTTGGATCGAGGCATAGGCATCCATGAGATCGGCATACTTGCCGGTGATCGCGACCCTGACAGAGTGTTTTTTCTCGGCGATAAGCCCATCAACAAAGATGGACCATTTTCTTCGTGCAACATCTTCTTGGCGAACATCGACCCGATCATGCAAGTCGAGGATCGAGAGAATTTCGCGGTCGAGACCTTCATTGCGGAGTTCGTCAGGGATCGTATAAATACTCTTCCGATCGTGCATCGAGAACACACGATCCATAGGCACATTGGAGAACATCGCGATCTTTTCCATCACCGTATGTCCAACCGGATTACTCGCCCGGCAGGCAATGAGATGAGGCTGAATGCCCGATTCCATCAAGCGTTTGATCCCGAGCTGAGCCGCCTTGGATTTTTGTTCGCCGAGTGCTTTGGGTTCGATGACATAAGTCAATGCCACGAAACATACGCTTCCTGGACCTTCTTCAAATGCCAGCTCGCGCAATGCTTCGATGTAGAACCCGTTTTCGTAGTCGCCGACGGTGCCGCCGACTTCGACAAAGACGATGTCGGCCGGGCCGGTGCCATCGCCGCGGAGCGCCAGCTCGCGGAGCCTACGTTTTACATCGCCGGTCACATGGGGGATCATCTGGACATCGCGTCCGAGATACACGCCTTGGCGTTCGCGGTCTAGGATCTCTGAGTAGATCTGCCCAGAAGTGACGAAGTTGCGTTTGGTCAGATTCTGGTCGAGCATCCGCTCGTAGGTCCCTAGGTCCATGTCGCATTCAGTGCCGTCATCGAGGACGAATACCTCGCCGTGCCTGTATGGATTGAGCGTGCCTGAATCGATATTGAGGTACCCTTCGCACTTGATTGGTGCGACGCGTAAGCCTTTGTCTTTGAGCACTTTGGCCATCGACGAGCTAAAGATCCCTTTGCCCAACCCGGACATCACGGTACCAAGGATTACGACATATTTGTGGTTGCCCTTTTTGTACCCATCAGGGATTGGAGAGTAGAACTCGGAGGTAGCCATCGATCGCTCGCCAGCCTCGGCGAGCAGGTCGGCGCCGACAGGACTACGAGGGATTGAACCAGTCGTTGAAGATACACGGGACGGTGAATCTTGGCCTGCGTCGGCATCGTTGGGTTGGGGCATATCCGATCGTACCAACCCCGACGCCCATCGTGCAACCCGATACGGTGTTCTGATGAAAATCAGGTAAATTTATTGAATCTGACGGGCAACAAATGCCCGGTAGTCCGCGGGGGTATCGATTCCCTTGTGGGCAAATGGCATGATGGCGACCGAAATCTCGATCCCGGCTTCAATCGCACGGAGTTGTTCGAGTTGTTCGATCGACTCGAGTTGAGAGATCGGCCAGTTGGCGAACCGCTCGAGGAACCCTCGCCGATAAACATACAACCCCGCATGCTTGAGGTATTGGGGATTCGTAATATCTCGATCGAATGGAATCACCGAACGAGAGAAATATATCGCCCGATGCACTCGATCATCACCCAATCGCGTCACGACCTTGACGAGATTCGGATCGTTGACATCATCCCCCGCTTGCATCGGCGATCCAAGCGTGCCCATCTCGACACCCGATTTCTCAAACGCATCAACCGCACCATCAATCAGCTTTGGATCCATCTC
>CAJXXI010000114.1 GCA_913062615.1 uncultured bacterium
CATCGTTGGGCTCGATGGGCCTGCGAGTGCGACACCCGATCCTGTTGTGCCTGATTCCATCCAAGCCAACACCAAATTGCTTCGGCTCGATCGACTCGGACTCATCGGCGTCCGCAAAGCCATGCTCGAAGAGACCCAGGCCGAGATTGTTCTCTGGCTCAATGATGATGCCTATGCGCATCGGGGGTTGCTCGATGCGCACATTGCGATGCACGATGCCCGCTCGGATTGTGTTGTTGGTGGTGTTGCCCGATGGAAACCGATCGACCAACCCGATCTGTTCGATCTGCTTATTCAGCAGACGGACCTGGTGTTTTTTCATCAGCCGATGCAGGGCGAGCCGAGTTTGGTCGATTACCGAAACTGCTTTGGGTTGAATATGTCATTCCCGCATGCGCTGGCGGTGCAAGTCGGAGGCATCCCAGATATGACAGAGAGCTATGGGTACGACGATATCGAACTCGTCCATCGACTCCATCACGCGGGGGCCGACATCTGGCACGCGCCCGATGCGATCGTCACCCACGATCATCGATATCGCCCAGAGGATGTCCATCGGCGAGAGTACCTCTTGGGTCGGGCAGCGTGGCACTATGCCAAGTTCAATCCGGAGTTTGCCAATGATCTCTTTGGTCGCGAGATCACCACCGAAGCAGAGCTTGGATACATAAAGGAAGCGTTGATGAGAGGGCGGCGAGATGCCGAGCGGATCGAGCGTTCGTTCCTGGAACTGGGCAAAAGGACACCCGAGTTGGCTTCGCTGGATCTGATTGCCGAGCATTGGATTCTGCTCAAGCGATATCTTTGGCGGTGGGGTGTGCTTGATGCAGCCTGTGGAAATGCTCCTCGTTGGTCAAAGTTGAGTGAATTATCGGCCACTTTGCATTGATGGTTTCTTTTACCCAAAATTAGGGGAGATAGGTTCAGGCGCTTGGGTCTTGAGCCGAAAAGCTCTTTGTTAAACAGGACATGCGTGTCTGCTATTCCTGTTCTGCAGGAGACCCTGACATGTCAATTCGCATCAAACTCATCGTCCTTCTCTTAATACCTACACTCGCATTTCTTGGATTTGCAGCGGTGTCGTTTATAAACGCACAGGCTGCGGGCAAAGAAAATGCCAAGGTCGTATCGTTGAGCGAACTCGCTACGACCATGAGCGCATTAGTCCATGAGAGCCAGAAGGAACGCGGGTACACCGCTGGTTTCCTCGGCAGCGAGGGCGCCAAGTTTGCCGCAGAGATCGGGCAACAGCGTTCACTCTCTGACCAACGGATTGATGCGCTCGATACCTTTATCGCGGCGAATCCGCCCGCAGAACTCTCGCCTACGGTGAGTAATGCGGTCAATAAAGCTCTTGTACAGATCGCGAAGATCAAATCGATCCGTACGCAGGTCTCGGCACAAGCTATTCCAACGCAGGATGCCATCAAGTACTACACCACGATGAATGGGTTGTTCCTCGATGCGATCGCCAAGATTGCTCATGAGAGTTCCGACGATCGCCTCGCACGCGAACTCGCTGGATATGCCAACTTCCTCAAGTCCAAAGAGCGGGCGGGGATTGAACGAGCGGTGCTGTCGAATTCCTTCGCCAAGGATGCGTTTGGTCCGGGCATGTACGCCAAAGAAGTTTCACTTGTTGCTGCTCAGCAGAACTTCATAGACGCCTTCCTTTCGGTGTGCTCTAACGAGGCTCGTGTACCATACGAGACAGCACTCTCGGATCCATCGTTCGCACAGGTTCAATCGTTCCGTGATATTGCATTTGCCAAGGCAGATACGGGTGGGTTCGAACAATCCGCCGAGTCATGGTTCAAGGCATCGACCGCACGTATCAACACGCTCAAAGGCGTCGAAGACGCGCTCTCTGTGATCGTTGTCAACCGCGCAACAGCGATGAAGGCTCAGGCACGGACCGCGATGCTTATCAGCGCAGCGGTGCTTATGTTGACCATCGTTGGCGGGTTCTTGATGATCCAGAACATCATCAAACCAATCCATCAGATCGTGGGTGCACTCGACACCATCGCCGACGGCGATCTGACCGTCAAGCTCCCCGAAGGTCGCAAGGACGAACTCGGTGCGATGGCGGTTTCGGTGAACAAAATGACCGGTTCGCTCGGGACATTAATCAAAGAAATCGTGAGTTCGTCGCATTTGGTCGCGTCTGCAGCGACTGAAGTCTCGGCAAACTCCGAGGAACTCGCCGGTGGCATGTATGAACAATCATCGCATCTCAATCAGATATCTGCAGCGGTCGAAGAAATGAGCGCATCGATCAACGAGGTCGCAGCCAAGAGCGTGCACGCCGAGACACTCGCGAGCGAATCCGGTGAGCAGGCCGAGTCTGGTGGCGAGGTCGTCGGGCACACCATCTCCGGGATCGAAGGTATCGAATCGCTCGTGAATCAATCCGCGTCCACCGTGAGTGAACTCGGTCAGAAGAGCGAATCGATCGGCGAGATCATCGACACCATCAACGACATCGCCGACCAAACAAACCTGCTCGCGCTCAACGCTGCGATCGAAGCAGCGCGGGCCGGCGAGCATGGTCGTGGGTTTGCAGTCGTTGCCGACGAGGTACGCAAGCTTGCAGAGCGAACAACCAAAGCGACCGCGGAAGTCTCGATCTCGATTAAAGAGATTCAGGACGAAACAAAGAGCGCAGTCATATCCATCAACAGCTGCCAAGAAGGCATGGCGACTGGTGTTAGGTTTGCCAAAGAAGCGGGCGATTCGCTCCAATCCATTGTGTTAGCCAATACGTCGGTCAATACCGAAATCTCGGGCATCGCCGCGGCGACCGAGGAACAATCTGATGCATGCAACTCGTTGAGCCAGAATATCGAACAGATTAGCAGCTTGATCGAGCGTTCGGCTGAGGGCGTCAAGGAGGCTGCGAGTGCCGCAGCGTCTCTCTCGGCGAGCGCCGAGGAAATGCAATCAATGGTTTCGCAGTTCAAGGTAGAATAAGCTGCGAGAGCAACCAGATGTGATCTGTCGTGTGTGATGTGTGCATCGATAGATCACAAAAAGACCACCCTTCGCGGGGTGGTCTTTTCTCGGTCAATATGCTTTGTTTGTGCTCTGCGCTATTCGTCAGCGAGCACCTGGCTGCCGGAAGCCGGTTCAAATCGGCATTGGAAGAATCGCAAATATTCTGGCTCGTAAGTGATCTTCAACCCGCTCACACGCTTTGGATTCTCAAACAAATGGATGACCGACTCGGCCGTCACATCCATATGGGCCTGCGTATAGACCCGGCGTGGGATGGTCAGGCGGACGAGTTCGAGATTTGGATATCGGTTCTCGCCGGTCTCTGGATCGCGCCCCGCCGAAACTGCGCCGCGTTCCATTGCGCGGACACCCGAATCGACATACAACGCTGCAGCCAATGCCTGGGCGGGGAACTGATCGCGTGGGATGTGAGGCAAGAACCGTGCAGCATCAATAAAGATCCCGTGCCCACCGATCGGACGGATGATCGGTATTCCGGCTTCGATGAGTTTCTCACCAAGGTATTCGACCTGCCCGATGCGCGCACGGATGTGGTCATACTGGACTGATTCTTCGATGCCCACCGCCATCGCTTCCATGTCGCGCCCGGCCATGCCGCCGTAGGTGTGGAGCCCTTCGTAGACAACGACGAGGTTGCGTGCTTTTTCAGCAAGCTTCTCGTCGTTAAGCGCGAGGAACCCGCCGATGTTCACGAGCGAGTCCTTCTTGGCGCTCATGGTGCACCCGTCGGTGTGCGAGCAGATTTCGAGCAGGATCTCGGCGATTGATTTGTCGGCGTATCCCTCTTCGATCGTTTTGATGAAGTATGCGTTCTCGATGGCGCGGGTGGCATCGAGAAAGACTGGGATATTGTGCTTATGGCACAGCTCGGAGACGGCTTTGATGTTCGCCATCGAGCACGGCTGCCCGCCGGCCATGTTCACATTGGTTTCGAGCGAGAGGTAGGGGATCTTGTCGGCGCCGACCTTGTCGATGAGTGCTTGCATTTTATCGAGATCGACATTGCCCTTGAACTCGAACAAGCTGGTCGGGTCGTGCGCTTCGTCGCAGATGACATCGACGAAGGTGCCGCCGCAGAGCTCTTGGTGGAGTCTGGTGGTGGTGAAGTACATGTTGCCGGGGACGAAGTCACCCTTGTTAATGGCGATCTGGCTGAGCAGGTTTTCTGCACCGCGTCCTTGGTGCGTGGGGATCAGGTGCTTGTACCCATAGAACTTGTGGACGGCTGCTTCGAGGTTGTAGTAGTTGCTCGACCCGGCGTACGCCTCGTCGCCGATCATCATCGCGGCCCATTGGCGATCGGACATCGCGGTGGTGCCCGAGTCGGTCAGCAGATCGATGTAAACATCCTTGCTTTTGAGCAAGAAGGTATTGTGACCCGCTTCGCGGATCGATTCTGCTCGTTCCTCTGGTGTGGTCATTCGCAGATGTTCAACCATCTTGATTTTGTACGGCTCGGCCCAAGATCGAACACTCATCGCTGCAACTCCTTCGTTGTTGATTGCCCAAATCGCGGGCGGGATTGTAAAATGGACCTAATCATACACAATTAGTCTGGAAAGAAAATTACTGCAAAAGAGTATTTGTCTGGTGTTTGCAAACGGGACACGAACAAGCAGTGTGGTGTGCATAATTAAAGTCCATTTCTTGCACATTTCTCTTGTTTTGGGCAAAATAATGCCGTAATCTGTACGATGAGATAAAAAGATGTTTTTATCCTGATTAAGAAGGTGAACAAGCCATGCGAATCAAGCGATCAACCCTTGCAGTGTCTTTGTGTATGGTTTCAATTGGAGCATTTGCAGCTTCTTTGGGTGCGGGGCCGATGCCCAAAGTACCGAGCGATCACCAGGCAATTGACAACCCTCATGCACCGAGCACCTTTGGGATTCAAACTCCTGTCAAGCAGTACGACGCGCACACACCGATCGAGACGGTTGACGGACGATTGATCCCGCAGGTTTCTCGTGGTGTTGGTGGAGAGGTTTTTCCCAAGTGCCTTGTGTGTCATGGCGATATTGAGAACGCGACCGAAAATATGGGATTCGATCTCGACTGTACCTTCTGTCACGGCGGCGACCCAGAATCAGAAATCAAAGAGATCGCCCATGTGCTCCCGATGCTCCCGATCATTATGGACAAGACCGTGGCGCCGCTCGACTATGACCTACCTTACCAACGCTGGGTCAATCCATCGAACCTGCGAGTGGTGACGGAGACTTGTGGAGCGTGTCATCCATTCAAGACTGAGAACATTTTTAAGAGCATGATGGCGACTGCAGCCGGGCATTATGCCGGCGGGTTGTATCAGAATGGGGTGCAAAAAACGAAGACTCCAATCTACGGCACCTTTGCGGTCGAAGATGTTGACGGTATCGTCCCCACCGAAAAAGGTGCGGTTGCGAGCTTGCTTGATCTGATCGAGTATGACCCGATGGGCGATCCCAATAACAACGCGACCCACTTTGCTGCGGTTCCAGCCCAGGCATGTGCCCGGTGCCATCTGTGGTCACGGGGCAAGGGGTATCGTGGTGCTGAAAATGCCAATGGTACCTACCGTGCGGACGGGTGTGTCGCGTGCCATATGCCTTATGGAAATGATGGGCTTTCACAAAGTGCTGATATGACGATTGACCATACCGAGACCGGTCATCCACGAATGCACAAGGTGACCAAGCAGATCGAGACCGAGCAGTGTGTCCATTGTCATCATCGCGGTGCACGCATCGGGCTCAACTTTACGGGTCGGGCCCAGATGCCACCCCGTCTTCCAAACACACCAGATAACGCGGGGACAACGGACGAAAAGTTCAATGGCAACTATCACTATTCGGTTGATGCTGTGAACCCGAAGGATCTTCACTTCCAGCGTGGGCTCGATTGTATTGATTGTCATACCGCTCGCGGGATCATGGGCGACGGCAATATCTATGGGCATATGGACCAGGCGACGAAGATTGAATGTCGAATGTGTCATGGGATGCCCGGGCAGTCGCCAACGATGATCGATCACGACGGGATGCCTTTGACCAATACCTCTTTGGTTGACGGCGTCGCCAAGCTCATCGAGAAGGTCGATGGCGTTGTTCATACGATCCCGTTGGTGATGGACATTGTTGATCCACAATCGCCGAGCTACAACGCCGATGCGGCGTGCGCGATGAACGGCAATCACCTCAAAGAAAAGGGCGGGCTCGAGTGCTACGCCTGTCATTCAGGGTGGACTCCAAACTGTTTCGGGTGCCATTTCGAACGCGACGAGCGATTCACAGGGATCAACCTTGTGACAAGAAACGAAGAGGTTGGTCGAGTGAAGACCAACAACAAGGTGTTCGAGACCTTCCGCCCGTTCTTCATCGGGCCAAACTCTGAAGGCCGAGTCGCGCCGTATCTTGTTGCGTGTCAACCGATCGCTGATGTGACGGCACCCGACGGCACGAAGGTCCTTGATTTCCAGATGCCTCGCACCGCCAAGGGCGTTTCAGGGCTCGGGATGAATCCGGTCCAGCCTCACACGGTGCAAGGCGTGGGCAATGTTCGCACTTGTGCCGAGTGTCATCGTTCGCCAGCATCGCTTGGTATGGGCACAGGGAACTATTCGCTTGCTCGTGACTTTGCGTATGTCGCGACGACGGGCGGTGTGCAGGTGTTTGATCGTTTGACCGATCCAGACAATCCGGTGCTTGTCGCGACGCTTGATGTTGCTGATCCGCACGGGTTTGTTTCGCGTCCAGATGTTGTCGAAGGCACCGCAGACGCGTTCTATGTCGCAGCGGGTCTTGATGGTTTGATTGGATTCCATGTCGAGGGCGGGCCGTTTACTGATCCGGTGTCACTCGTTGAAGGCATCAACGCCATCGGCATCGCTCGTGTGGCCAACTACTTCTATATCATTGATAAGGATGTTGGTGTGAAGGTCTACGACAGTCTCGAAGGACCTCGCCCGTTGAGCCAGGTGCCGCCGGCGATCTCGTTCAATGGCGTGTTGCCTCCGCGATTCATTACCAATATCAATATTCCAAACGCACAGAGCGTGTTTGTCTGGGGCATCCATCTGTTTGTCTCTGCGGGGACCGACGGCATGGTCATCGTCAGTATCGCTGACCAAACCAATCCGGTCATCGTCGCGACGGTGCCCGGGATAAATGCCCAAGATATCCGGGTCTATTCTCATTACCAGAACGGGAAGGCGTTCGATGTGCGGGCGTATGTTGCTGATCCTGATGTGGGTGTGCATGTCTATGACCTGCTTCCAAATATCGACAGCCCGGCATTCGTCGAGACCATACCGGTGGTTGGCGCCGTCGACCTCGATACCTACACCGCTTGGGTCAAGGGTGATCAAGCGACTCCTTCCTTCGAGCATGACTACCTGTATGTGGCTGCGGGCGTTGCGGGGTTGTACATCTTTGATATCACCGAGCCCGACACTATTTTCCAGGCTGCGGCCCTGATGAACCTGGGCGGCTCGATCGAAGCGGTCGATGTCGCGAGCCAGATGGCGCCTCCGGGTGTCAATGACTATGCGCTGCTCGCCAACTCCCTCTCCGGGCTTCAGGTTGTGAATGTCAGCTTGCCACCCAAGCCTGTCTTCCAGGGCACGATGTCCCAGATCAGCGCCAGTGATGTGTTTGTCGAAGTTCAGCAGCTCGACCGGTTCCTCAACGAGGACGGCGTGCAGCTCAAAGAGAACTCGCATCCATTCGTTCGCAACTTTACGCGGACAGATGTTGTCCGGATCCTCTCGTCATCAATCGACGATTGCTGTTGTGGGACTGATGCTCAGCAGCTCAACACCGACCTGAACAACAACGGCGTCGTCAACCTGTTCGATCTGATGATCCTCATCCGTTCGTACAACACCGATGATCCAGAGGTCGATCTCAACAAGGACGGCAAGGTTGATATGGGCGACATTGTGATCATGCTTGATGCGATGTAAACCCATCATCAGCTGATCGAATCTCATGTACTCTCAGGAGACGGGCACCATGTCCGTCTCTTTTTATATTTAGATATTTATGTGCAGATAAGTGCTTCTCGTCGGCATCAGGGTCCAAATCTGCACCCGACGCAGCTCAATCCGGTACCATCAGTATCACGATTGACAAGGAGCACTGATATGAGCCGATACAACATGAAGACAGTTCCGATGCTTGCCCTCGGAGCAGTGGGGGCATTCGCCACGCTTGGAGTTGCAAACAATGCTGATCCGTATGCACGGGTCTCGGAAACCGATGCCGGCGAGGTAACCCTTGAGATGTGCGAGCGGACCTTCGTGCCAATAGATGGCGATGGCCCACGGATTCATCTGATCTCGGCGATTCACATCGCGGACAAGCCGTTCTATGAGGGGATGCAGGTCGTGCTCGAATCGTACGATTCGGTGTTGTTCGAAGGCGTCAAGCCCGCCGGGCTCGATGCGATCGATTCGGAGCTGAGCGATCAAGACAAAGCCAATGCAACACAGGATCGTTTGGCGCTTCTTCTCGATATCGCGGGCGGATTTTTCCAGACACACAATCGGCTCCCCGAGAACATCGCCGAGATGATCGATGAGTCGGAGCCTCGGATTGCTGATGTGGTTGATTCGATCAAGAGCGATGGTTGGGGGCAACTGATTCGCTCGACGCGGACCACAACCACGATCGATAATGAAGTGACCGAGATGACCATCGCGTTCCGTTCGTTGGGTGCCGATCGCACATTGGGAGGCGAAGGGCTCGATGCGGATATCGAGCGCGTTTCCAAGTCGTACCTGCCAAGCGATACACGCAAGGCATCGCCGGAGGGCATCCAAACCCAGATGGCCAACGCGTTGCATGTCGCGTTCCAGCTCGACGAGATGGACATGACCGGCAAAGACTGGGTCAACGCGGATATTGATATCGACACGCTTCAATCCCAGCTCGCCGAGATGGGCGAGGACAACGCGATGATCCTTCAGCTGATCGAGGGCAACTCGTTCCAGGCCAAGCTCATCGGGTTTGTGCTTAAGTTTATAGAACGATCGCCGATGATGTCATCGATGATGAAGCTCGCGATGATGGACATGCTCGCGCTGCTCGAATCCTCGGACATGATGAGCCAGTTCGGTGCGATCGAAGAGGTGATTCTCAATGGGCGAAACGATATTGTGATTGAGTATCTCAAGGCCGAGCTTGAAGCTCATCCTGAGCACAACGATATTGCGATCTTCTACGGCGCTGCCCACATGCCCGGGATCGAGGAAGTGATCCTCGGCGAGCTCGGGTACGAGTTCGAATCCGATACCTGGGCACAGGCGATGACGGTCAATATCAAGGACACCGGGTTGAGCGAGGGGCAGGTCAAGATGATGCGCAACATGATCAAGAACTCGCTCGAACAGCAGTTCTAAACGGCATGGACAAACGGAAGGCTTATCTTACTCACTCAATATGGTCACTCGTCATGATGTGGGTTGCT
>CAJXXI010000115.1 GCA_913062615.1 uncultured bacterium
ACAGCCCCCTCCATCGCTTGGAACATCATCGCCGCATTGTCACTACTCGAATACCCCAGTCGATCAACAATCAGCCCCGCCCCCAGGCAGTCCTCAAACGACACCCGCCCGTCAGTTCCAGAGCACACCAAAACCACATCACGCCCATCGCGCCTGATCCAATCACACAACGCTTCGACATTGGTAATCGCCCCGACAAGCACTTCGTCGGCCGCCGTCGCCATATGCAACGCTCGCGTCCCATTGGTTGTCGTCAGGACACAGACTCGCCCGTTGATGACTGAAGGCTCATATTCGAGCGGGCTATTTCCCAATGAAAACCCATCAGGTCTGACTCCACCCCGCTCGCCGCACAACAAGGCATCCTCACGATCATGGGCAATCACCCGCGCACCATCGACCGATGCGACGGGGACCACACAGCTCACGCCATTATTTAATGCTTCGACGATCGTTGTCGTGGCACGCAAAATATCAATCACCACCGCAATCTTCCCACGGAGTTGATCGGCAACAAGATGATCCGGCAAAGCGACCGCGTCAAGAGTAGGCATGACAGATTGTATGCTTATCGACGAACGACCTGCTCACTTTTTTGATGTGAACCAGCCGCGAATCATTCCACTCGACATTTCCGCAGGCGTGATCCGCGCAAAGAACGCAGTCCTTGCCCGTTCAACCTCCAAAGGCGTCAACTCAAGCATTTCAATCGCATCAAGCACTGCCTGCACACGCTCGAGCACATGCAAACCATCCCCATCATGATCCCGCGCATACGTGAAGATGTCTTCGATATCCTGCTCGTTGGTCTGCAACCAAAGCCAACCGATCGCCAGCCTCACATCCACATCGTTGCTCCGAATCGCTGAATCGATCGATTCACGCTCACCGAGCAGCCCAACATAAGCTTCTCCCAATCGACGCACACTTAAACGCGATAATCGATCCATCGTCACGCCAAAGCCCGCGGGGCCATTGGAATCATGGCGAAGAACACCATCGCGTTGACCCGAACGAACCAAATCATCCGAAGCATCCCGAGGGTTTAACGCCAACTCAAAGAGCACCAGCCGGCCCGCAAGATACGGATCATCCGTCCGCAATGACACCGGGCCCTCGTCAACAAACGCAGTCGCCAACAAAGCCTGAGGCTCAACGCTCAAAGGCAGCGTTAAGTCATACGGATACAAGAAATCCCCAGTCCCCGAAAGCTGCCCAAGGAACAACTCGAGCGACACGCCGCCGGGGAACAACCCAATGTCCAACCCGCCAACATCTCCAGCACCCGAGTTGTTGAGCAACAACACACTGCTGCCTCCAAGCGTCACGTCACCATCAAAGGCAAGCTCACCATCAAGCGTGATCGATCCAGAAGCAATCAACTCGACCCCATCGTCGAACAATCCGTCTGCATCTCGATCCGCTTCATTCCCGGCGTAATCTACCTCACCCGGATCACGATTGAGCAACTGAATCAGGCCGCCTTCTCGACCTTGCGAGATCACCCGTAGATCGCCGAGCACATTAAGATCACCGATCTCGATGAGTGTCGATCCATCGCCCTTTGCATTGAGAGAGAGCGACCCAAACGAGAGCATCTTCTGCCCCTGTCCCATAACAATCGATTCACGAGCCGAGACCTGGAAGTGATACCCAAGATCAACCGAATCAGAACTCATCAGCTCGAGCCCAGCCATCGCGCCAGTTCCAAACATGAACGCACTCACCCGCGATGGGTCGTTCAGATTTCCGCCAAAGAAAATATTCCCAAACGCGCCGCCCGCAGGACCAGTCGAAATCGTCGGCCCCACACCAATCCCCGCCCGGAACTTGAACGGCGTCCTCGCTTGACCATTGCCAACCCACGCTTCGCCGTCATACACAAACGCAACATCGCTGCCCCCATCACGGTGCGAATACAGGATATCGCCAAAGAGTGCGGTCCCAAAACCGACATCAAAGGTCGTCGAATCACGCATGATCTCGACCGGAGCATAAAAGTTCATCTCCTGATTCACAGCCACATCATCAAAGAACTGAACTTTACCGCCGGTCACATCGAGCACACCGAGCCGAGAAATCTGACCGACCGATTCCCGGAATGTCACCAGCCCATTGCCCGCATCAATCCGCAAATCGTTCTCAGCACCCATCGCAGAGTTTACAGTCCCTTTGAACGCCACTGTGCCATGATCGCCGCTCAGTGACATCTGTACATCATCCGTCAGCACAAGATCACCAAGTATGAAAATACCCTCACCGCTCGCACTCAAATCTTCGCTCAACTCGATATGTGAGTCACCCTCGGCGACCAGTGTGATATCGCCCGCCGAGATCGAATGATCGATCGCCATATGCCCTGCGCTCACCGCAATAGTCGTATGCGCCGCCTCGATCGTCCCGGTGTTCCATGCCGCCAACGAGAATACATCGCCCGCAGCAAGGTCCAAGCCCTCATACCCAGGATCACTCAACTGATCCGTGTTCGCCAAATCTGTTGGGCGTTCGAGCTGCACAAAGACATGCCCAAGGTGCTCACCGATAAGCACCTGCTCACCCGCTGCCATGATCACCGTCCCGCCCGGCGCAGAGATCGTCCCATGATTCGCAACACGCCCACCAACAAGCGCGATCAGATCACCCTGCAAAAGCCCGCGATTCTCAACGACACCACGCGCATCGGTAAACCGATACACACCATTCATAAAATCGCTCGTCGAGATATTCCCCGCTGCTGCATACAGCGCGCCCACATTCACCACCGCGCCCTGACCAAAGATCACGCCCGACGGATTCACCAAGAATATCTGCCCGTTGCCAATCAACGATCCCATGATCTCGGTCGGCACGCCAGAGTTGATCAGGTTCAACACCCGCGAGGTCTCGCTGGGCATGATAAACTCCACCGTTTCGCCAGCTGCGATCTGGAACGACAACCACTGAATCACCGTGATCTCGCCAGTCGTCACCAGCGTCCAATCACCATAATCAATATCCGCTTCGCCTTCAATTACATCACCACCCTCAGGCGTCGCATAGACATGCCCGCCCATAACCCCAGCGGTTAACAAGGCAGCAATCAATAACTGGCGAGGACTCTTCATCGTGTACTTCGTGTCTTGAGTTGTCATTTCGATACTCCTTAAAGTGTTCTAATAGAACACCTAGAAAAGAAACTGAGCCGAAAAATGGAGCCGCGTGTCTCCCACGCTTGTCGTCTGGCTTGCTCCCTCACCAATATTTGTTAACGCCATCCCATAATCGAGACGAAGCGTGAGATTCGATTTGAGCTGTGTTTCAACTCCTACCCCTACACCAACGAGTGTTTCCGCTGATTCAAAGAACGGCGCGTCATTTACACCCAGCCGGGCGACATCCACGAATCCTTTAAAAATCACATCCCAATCCGCGCTGCCGTAAGGCCTTGTCCTGCTCGTCCGGAATGGCTTGCCAAAGAGTGTCCCCGTCTGTGCTCGCGCAGGCAACGATCGTCCAAGATGGAACCGATACTCCGCAGAGCCCAAAATTCCATCATCACCAACGGCCGCCGATTCGTCATACCCACGCACCGTGTGGAATCCGCCCGCCACAAACTCATAGTTGGGCACAAGCCGACTCTGAAAACTATACTGCCCACGAAGTGTTAACACAACTTCGTGGGCAAGCGTCATCCCATCGGTCCCGTCGTCACCACGGAACTTATCTTTCATAAAAATCGGCTCAAGATAAAACGAATGCGAGAGCTGCCCGCGCAGAATCGTAAAGTCATCATCTGCACCAAACCGCCCGAGCCGTTGCACCTCTTCTTTACTCGTACCAACGATCGATCCCCAATTGCTCTCGATAATCAACTCCCCATACACCGAATGCACCGGGGTTCTTTTTTGGTAACGCACGCCAACATAAGGCAGCAAGAAATCATCCTCGCCTTCAATCAAAAACAACCGATTCTCAACATGAATGTGCTCGACCTTCGCCCCAACAATCACATCGATAAACTTCGCCCCATCTTGCCATACATTGATCGCCGCCTCGGCCCCCAGGCTGTACCCTTCGCCCTTGAAGTTTTCGAAACCAAGCCCGACATCCTTCGCGGTATATTCATTCCAACGCGCAAACAACTTCAACCGAGTCCGGGGCCCAAAGTCAAACACATACGACCCGAGCACCGCGTGCGTCGCATCGAACTCCGTCGTGATGTAGTCAATCGACAACACATCGTCACGCCCGGTCAACTGACGATTGATATACCCAATCCGCTGCTGCCAAACATTTGTGCTCTCGGTGCCCGTGTTGCTCGATTGCACATATGCATTCCAAGACTTGGGTTCGGTAATCAAATAATCAACAATCACCTCCCCGGGCTCACTCGTCGGCGCAATCGCGACATCAACCCGTCGACCCGGATGACGATTGAGCCGATGCACTTCTTCATCAAGCTCTTTACGCGTCAACAACGCCCCGGGCTCGACCCGCAACCGATCCCGAACCCGTTGATGCTCAGCACGGTTTACATTTGAAGCAGGATCACCCTGATCATCACGGGTTTCCTTTTCTGCCAGCCGATCGCCGTGCGCCACCGTTCGGACTTCACCGACAATCGCACGCCACACCAAAATCGTCAGCGTCGTATCCCCATCAGAACGCAAATCCTCACGGTTTGTTCTATACGCAACTTCCAAAGCGTCCGGCGTCACCAAATGCCCAATCAACCCATGCTCGGCTTCGAGATAATCACGGATCGCCTGATTGATCACCGCCAACGCACTGCCATACACAATCGTCGGGCCTTGCGATCCAAGGTCCCCAAGCCGAACCGCATGCACATCGCGCCCTTCTACAGGCAAAACCCAGCCATTCCCAACAGGACTCAACAGCACCACGAGATCATCAAGCACCCCAAGATCAGGCAACTCGGCATGCTCAAAGGGATACCGATACGCCAAATCCCCAACCAAATACCCAAGCCCATCACGCTCAGTCGTTGCTTGGGCAAAGTTGGTCGCAGGCGCATCAGGCTCGACTTCCATATGCTGAGCGAACGCAGAAAAACTCCCCACGAATACGCAAGCACACACAAGCCATCTCGCCTTGATAATGAGTTGATTCATCTCTCCACCTTTATACTCTGTCGTCATATACACTGTACCACATCCTGGCAAAAATACACATCGCAGCGTCCGAGAACCCCTCGGGAATCTCATTTTATACAAATCTTTTCTACTTAGTTGACACACCAGTCGCCATTGAGCTCGCAGTCTGTAATTTTACCGGATATCCGAAGAAATCTTACCGATTCTTAAATCCATGATAGCACACAATATTCGACAATCCGCACTGCTCTGCCTTCTCGCAACTCCCTGCTTGCTGATCTCAGGGTGCACACAGCGACACGCCATCGTGCTCGACACACAAAGCGAAGGATTGGTTGCTCAATCAGTCGAGGCTGATCTACTCACCGAACTTGAAATAGTTATCTTTGCTACCACTACGACACCAATGCCGGATCTCATTGGCCCACAGCTCGTTGCCGGCGACTGGCTTGCATGGCAGTGCGCCCTCGCGGGTTCATACTGGGATATGCCGCTCCAAGATGGCGAACGACACTATTACGCAGAAGCGTACGAGGCAGAACTTGGGTCCTACGAAATCGAATACTAAACTGCAAACAAGATTCGACTATGGGCGGTTCCCCGAGCGTGTCACCAAATCTCGGTACGCCGCCAAATCCTGTGTATCAACAACGCCATCATTGTTCACATCCGCACCGAGATCGCCGTTGCCATAGTCCGATGCGAATGTGTCATAGTCCGAAGCCCCCATGACCCCATTGCCATCCGTGTCATACTGCGCAAGGAACCGATCGATCTCGCGACGCTCTTGCATTGCTGCAAAGGCGGCCTGCTGCTCTTCAATATTGAGCTGCCCATCGCCGTCCTCATCAAACTCATCGGTCATCGAATCCATCATTTCTTGACGAGATTCCTGGCGATCTTCACGCTGGAGCTGGCGTTCTTCTTGCGAGAGCTCACCATCTCCATCGAGATCATACTGCGCAAGCTGATCATCCCGGCGCGCCTGGCGTTGCTCTTCGAGATACAAATCCATCGCTGCCTGCTCTTCAACACTCAGCTCCCCATCACCATCAAGATCAAACTGACGCATCAAATCCTGTCCACGATTCGAGTTCTCGAACCGTGCCTGGCGAGCAGCCTGGCGCTCTTCTCGTGATATCTCGCCGTCGCCATCGAGATCAAACCGTTCGAGCATTTCCGCTCGAATTGCCTGCCTCATCGCATCGCGTTCTTCATCTGACAAGACCCCATCCCCATCGAGATCAAACATTGACATCCGAGCAGCGAAGTCAAACCGACCGAACTCGCCCTGTGATCCGCCCCGCTGCGATGCATCCGGAACCCGCTGCTCAACCTCTTGTACCTCCATTGGATCAAAGATCGCCGTACTGAAATCCTGCTGCTGAGCTTGGGCATACAAACTCGCGACCGCAGGATCAACCGCGGCCTCATCGGTGTCCATCAAGATATAAACCCCACCAAGCGCAGCTGCGCTCGCAACAAGTACTCCAGCCGTGATCAACTTCGAATGCATGAGAAAACCTCCGTGTGTGAAGTGCCCAACGCATCAGGTCGCCCAGTATGACGGCAATTCCATAAAAAAACAACGCGTCGGCCAATTCTATCGGCCGACGCGTTGTTTTTTGTGTAAGAAGTGGCGAGAGAGAGACTTGAACTCTCGACCTATGGGTTATGAATCCATCGCTCTGACCGACTGAGCTACCTCGCCAATTGGCTCCAATCATAGCCACGAAATGCTCAATATCGAGCATTTTGCGTCTTTCTGTCTTGATGTTCGATTATGCATCGCCGTTGGACTTCTCCGCCGGCATTTTTTCAGCAACCGGGGTCGATGTCGTATGAGCAGAGTTCAACATATCAGGATTCTGCGGCGGCTTGGCCGAATCAAACTTCGCCCCGCCATTACCTGCATCTGAACTCTCGCTCTTGATGTCATCCGTCACATCCTTGAGCCCCTTCTTGAACTCAACGATGCCCTGTCCCAAGCTTCGTCCGACCTCGGGCAACCGACGACCAAACAGGAGCAACAAGATCACTCCAATGACCGTCATCTCGAGCCAGCCGACATTTGGAAGAAATGCGAGTGTGAACTGTGTATTCATGCCCTGATTCAATGGTTCATCCTCCCAAGAGTCAACGACTCGACCCAAACCATATTTCATTTCAGGACAATCCTGCCCGTTCTTCGGCCACTTCGATCACATTATGCAACAACACCGCCACCGTCATCGGCCCAACACCCCCAGGTACAGGGCTCAACCACCCCGCAACACCCGAAACGCTCTCAAACTCAACATCCCCGACCGTCCGCGATTTCCCGTCCTCGCCCTTCACACGATTCACCCCAACATCCACAACCAAAGCCCCATCCTTGACCATATCAGCAGAAATCAGTCCCGCAACGCCCGCAGCAGGAATCAATACATCCGCCGACAAACAGAGCTCCTTGAGCCCCTCGGTAAACTTATTGCAGCTAATCACAGTGGCTTCACGGTTCATCAACAGCACCGCGATCGGGCGACCAACCACCGCCGAAGCCCCAACAACCACACATCGCTTCCCTTGAAGCTCAACACCAGTCGAATCAATCAGCTTCAGTGTCGCCAATGCAGTACACGGCGCCCGCATCGACCGTCCATAGACCACATTGCCAATATTCGCCGGGTTCACACCCTCGACATCCTTCACAGGATCAATCAGCTCTTGAATCTGATACGCATCCACATCCTCAGGCATAGGCATATGCACCATCACGGCATGCACCGAATCATCCTCGTTTAACTCACGAACCTTCGCTTCGATCACGCCCTGGTCAGACCCAATCGCCAGCGTATGTAGCTGGTACTCAATACCAAGAGCCTCACAAGTCCGAGCCTGATTCTGAGCATACACCCGTGCCCCATTATCACCTGATTCAACCAAAATAGCATCGAGTTTGGGAGCAAATCCATCAGACCGAAGCTCACCAGCCCGCCGAGCAACCTGCTCGCGAAATGCCAGTGCCAATGCTTTTCCATCAATGATTTTGGAGCTCATACCACATCATAGCCCGCCCCCCATATCATTCCCCCAATGCCCGACAAGCCCGCACAAGAAGCCCGCATCTACGAACTCCGAGCCCTGCTCGAACGCGCCAATACCGCCTACTACACCGACGCAGATCCGTTCATCTCTGACACAGAGTTTGATCGCCTCCTCGCCGAACTCGCCACCCTCGAAGAATCCAACCCAGACCTCGCCGACCCCAACTCCCCCACCGCCCGCGTCGGCGGCTCCCCAATCCCAGGCTTCACCACCCTCACCCACAGCATCCCCATGCTTTCCATCGACAACACCTACAACGAGCAAGAAATCACCGCCTGGATCACCAAAACACAAAAAGCCCTCGGCACATCATCCGAACCAGAATCCGGACTCTTCCAATCCCTGCCGGTCACCTTCATTTGCGAACCCAAAATCGACGGCGTCGCCCTCTCCATCCGCTACGAAAAAGGAATCTTCATCCGAGCCCTCACCCGAGGCGATGGCCAAAACGGCGACGATGTTTCCCACGCCATCCGCACCATCAAATCCCTCCCCCTCAAACTCGATCCTGATCGAGTCCCAGAGGTATTCGAAGTTCGAGGCGAAGTCTACATCCCACTCCCCGAGTTCGAACGCATCAACAAAGAACGCGAAGAAGCCGGCGATGATCTATTCATGAACCCAAGAAACGCCTGCGCCGGCACCATCAAACAACTCGACCCCAAAGTCGCCGCCGCCCGCAACCTCGGCTTCATCGCCCACGGCATCGGCGAACTCTCTGATCCCAACTTTGCAGCATCATTCTCTGAGTTCAGCAAGCACTTCGACACCTTCGGCTTCCCAACGACAGACCACCGCTCAACGGCCACCACCCCCGACCAAATCGTTCAAGCCATCCACCACATCGACCAAATTCGCCACAACCTCCCCTACGCAACCGACGGCGTCGTCATCCGCGTCGATTCCTTCGCCCAACAAGCAGCCCTCGGCAACACCTCCAAATCCCCCCGCTGGATCATCGCCTACAAGTTCCCCGCCGAACGCAAAACGACCAAACTCCTCGCCGTCAATCACCA
>CAJXXI010000116.1 GCA_913062615.1 uncultured bacterium
CGGTGATGCTTGCTCGCCCGGATGCCATCCGCTCGACCCAATCGAGATGGATCGGGTCTTCGCTTGATGGATAGTCAGAAATCACGCGACCATCGCGCAGGCGGATGATCCGCTCGGCGTGCCCGGCGACATCCTCTTCGTGCGTCACGATCACAATGGTCTGCCCAGCGAGATGAAGCTCCTGGAAGAGGCTAATAATCTCGACGGTGGTCTTTGAATCAAGGTTGCCGGTGGGTTCGTCTGCGAGCAGGATGCTCGGATCGTTGACCAGTGCGCGAGCGATCGCGACTCGTTGGCGCTGCCCGCCTGAGAGCTGGTTGGGGCGATGCGACATGCGATCGGAAAGCCCAACGAGATCGAGTTTTTCCTTGGCCCGGCGCTTTGCGCTAAAGAGATACTTCTTGGAGTAGAGCATCGGGAGCATGACATTTTTGAGCGCGGTCGAACGCGCGAGCAGCTCGTAGCTCTGGAAGATGAATCCGATCTCTTGGTTGCGGACCTGGGCGAGTTGTCCCATGCCCATCTTGTGCGTGGGGTGCCCGTTGAGGATGTACTGCCCGGTGGTCGGTTTGTCGAGGCACCCGAGGATGTTCATCAGGGTTGATTTGCCCGAACCCGAAGCGCCCATGATGGCGACAAACTCGTTGGGATAGATGTTGATGTCGACGCCGTCGAGCGCGCGGACACGCTCGTCGCCGACACGGAAGACCTTTTTTAAGCCTTTGATTTGAATCGTGGGTTGTGCTGACGCGTTGGGAGTCATACTTAAGGCGACTCCTGCTCTTGGGTGTCGTCGGCATCTGCATCAGCACTGGTTTCTACGCCCGTGTCTTCAACAGTTTCGTCAGTAGTTTTGTCACCCGTTTCGTCGGTGGTCACAGAATCATCCTCTTCGTGAGTTTCATCAACCGCGTTCTGGTCTTTCACCGCTCTGTCGTGCTTGAGATCAACCAAGATACGGAACGGCCCGGTCACCACAATGTCGTCCGGCGAGAGCCCTTGGGTGATCACGGTCTGTGTCAGATCGCTCGGCCCAACCTTTACAGGCGTCGCAACGGTCTTTCCATCAACAACGACATAGACGATGCGGGTGAATGTTTTGTTGAGATCGATGATGTCATTGTTCTCAGTGACTTCCGTGGGCAGGTCTTCGATCCGCCGATCGACCACCGCCTGCGAAGGGACGATCATCGCGTCGTAGAAATGTTCGACGATGATATCAGTCGATGCGGACAATCCAGAGTAGAGGGTTTCGCCCTCGGAGAGATCCATAAGGATTTCGACCTCGAAGGTTCCTGTGCCATCGCCCGCGACCTGGCGTTTGAGCCCGATGCGTTGGATGATGCCCGCGTATTGACGATCGGTGTAGGCGTTGACAAAGATTTTGGCTTCTTGTCCGATCTCGACAGGTGCGATGTTCGCTTCATCGACCGCAGCCTTGAGGAGCATCTCGGAGAGGTCGGCGACTTCCATGATGATCGACCCGGCGTTGTTGGTGGTGCCGACGATCACGGTCTCGCCCACCTCGGCGTTGAGTGTAGTAATGATGCCTGTGATCGGTGAGGAGATGGTAGTGTTGTCGAGGTCTTTTTGTGCACGCACGATCTGGGCGCGGGCTTGTTCAATTTGGTGGACGAGCACCTCGCGGTTGGACTGCGCTTGGAGGTAAGTCGCTTGTGCTCCGTCGAGTTCGGCTTTGGTTGCGTCACCGGTCTCGCTGAGCTGGACGATTCGTTCGTACGAGAGTCGGGCGTTGATCAACCCAGCATCCGCACCCCCGAGTGATGCCTCTTGTCCCTTGAGCCCGGCATTGGCCGAATCGAGTGCGGCGACGAGATCTTGGGGATCGAGCCGAATGACGACATCGCCCTCTTGAACGATCTGTCCTTCTTCAAATGGAAGGGCCAAGATCTTTGCGGAAACCTGCGATGAGATTTTCACTATTCGTTTGGGTTCAATAGATCCAGGCGCCGAGACGGTGCGTTCGAGATCGCCGAAGGCGATCGGCTCCATCAGCACCGGGATCGAGTTATCCTTTTCCGATCGTGCGCTGGCAATATTTTGACCCACAGGCGATTTGTAGACAACCAGTCCGGTTCCTGCGAGGATACCGAGACCGACCACACTAATTCCAAGAATTTTCACTACGCCCATTTTTTCATTTCCCCTGAGTGGATTGCTGGCTGCGAGAAAACAGCCTTCATACCTGTAGTATGGGATTTAAGCCTCCGAGTTTCGCTTTTCTTGGTCTTTCGTCGAAACGGAGGAATACTTTATGGTGAACATCCGTTTACTTCGCGTCAACCTATCAAGGAAAACCATGCAAACACCAACTTTCCGTATTTTTCTCGCATCAGCGGTGCTGTGTTGTGCATCGCATTCCAAAGCCGAGATCGTCACGATCAACAACATCGTGCTCGATGGGTTTCAGACCGTACCGCCGACGGGCTCTTTGGCGACGGGGTTGGCTTCAATGACCATCGATACAGAGACGCGCGACGTCACGATCTTGGGCGAGTTCTCTGGGCTTGAAGACGATGTGCTCTTCGGCCATCTGCACGGACCCGCGATTCCGGGTCGCCCTTCGAACCTGGTCATCTTGTCATTGTTGATCGAAGGCGATTTCATGCGCTCGGGGACATTTAGCGCGACCCAACGCGTGTCGCCGTTCCAACTCAATGTGATCCTCGATTCGCGTTCATATTTCAATATCCACTCGCTCGCGCACCCAGACGGCGAGATTCGAGGCCAGGTATTCATCCCGACGCCGGGTGGCGCAGGACTCTTGGCGCTTGGCGGTTTGGTCGCGGCACGCCGTCGGCGTTGAATCGTCCATTTAAAAAGCACAAGCGTGATGCTTGTGCTTTGGATGAAAACCCAGTGATCCTGATTGTTTAGAAACCGAGCTTCTCAGCCAAGAAATCACCGACCTTGTCGAGTGCGATGCGTTCTTGTTCGAGTGTATCGCGATGGCGAACCGTCACGGTCTCGTCGGTCAGGGTTTCTGAATCGATCGTGAAACAGAACGGGCACCCGGCCTCGTCCATGCGGGCGTACCGCTTGCCGATCGATTGCTTGACATCAAATTCGATGGTCCCGAGGTGACCGAAGCGGTTGCGGAGCTCGTTGTATAAAGGCTCGGCGATCTCAGGCATGCCATCCTTCTTGACAAGCGGGAAGACCGCCGCCTTGATCGGTGCGATCCGCGGATGGAACTTCATATACACACCTGATGCACGATCTGGATCTGGCGTAAATGCTTCGCATAAGAGCGCGAGCACGCCGCGATCGAGACCCGCTGATGGCTCAATCACATGAGGCAAGTACCGCTCGCCCTTTGGCTGACCGTTCTTGGCAAGTTCGCCACGCGTGTTGTCGAAGTAATCGAGCTTGGTTTTCGAATGCTCGGCGTGCTGCTTGAGATCGAAGTTCGTCCGATCCGCGATGCCTTCGAGCTCGCCATACCCCGGAGCCGAGAACGGGAACATGTATTCGATGTCCGCCGTGCCCGCGCCTTCTTTGGCATAGTGGGCGAGTTCGTCATTATCATGCTCGCGCAGGATCAGGTTGTCGCCCTTGAGCCCGAGTTCCTGCCACCAGTTCATCCGCCAGTCGCGCCAGAAGATGTACCATGCCTTGGATTCATCAGGATGGCAGAAGAACTCAATCTCCATCTGCTCAAACTCGCGGCTGCGGAAGGTAAAGTTCCTCGGAGTCACTTCATTCCGAAACGCCTTGCCCGTCTGGGCAATACCAAACGGCACCGATACACGGGTGGTATCGACGACATTCTTGAAGTTGATGAAGATGCCCTGGGCGGTTTCGGGGCGGAGGTACGCACCATTGTCTTCTATGTTGCCCGTTGCGCCAAGGGCAGTCTTGAACATCAGGTTAAACGCGCGAGGCTCGGTGAGTGTGCCGACCTCTTTGGCATCTGGGCCAACCGTGATCGCGATTTCATCAGCGCCAAGATCGGTAAAGGTGCATATATCAACGCCGTCTTTGGCGATGTCGGTCTTCTTGTACTTGCTGAGTTTCTTGAGCGCGTTGGCGAATGATTTGTCGTCATTTTCGATGAAGGCATAGATCTGCCCTTCGCTATCACCCTTCATCCCCATGCACATGATGTGATCGGCGCGGTACCGTGATTTGGTCTCTCGGCAGTCAACCATCGGATCGTTAAACCCGCCGACATGCCCGGATGCTTCCCAGACCTTTGGGTTCTGAATAATCGAGCTATCGAGCGGCACGATCGAAACTGGTTTTCCATCAGGGCCAAGTTCGCCATTGCAGCCCTTCATGACCACATCGGTCCACCATGCATCGCGGAGGTTCTTTTTGAGCTGGGCACCGAGCGGGCCGTAGTCCCAGAAGCCGTTGACGCCGCCGTAGATTTCGGAAGCGGGATAGATAAACCCGCGTCGCTTGCACAACGCCATGATGTCGTCCATCGATTTGACAGAAGTAGTAGAATCGGTTGGGGCTTCGCTCATTTGAAAATCCTTCGTTCGGGCTTTGAATCGGTATCAAGTGTAGGAACCCATCGGCGTAGAATGACCCCGCAATGATGGATCAACCACGATATCTCGATGTTCTCACACAACTTGAGGCCGCCATCAATGCCCCTTGGGAGTCATTGGCCATGACTCTCGACATGCACCCTTTCTCCAAGATGGGTGATCCGACAATCGAAGGCTCCGGGGCTTGGCATCTGGCTCATATCGCCACCGTGTTCCGCACCCACGCCAAGCATGTCGTCGGGCAGAAACAAATCGACCAATGGAGCCCGATGCCTGAATCGAGTGTCGAAAACCTGCCAATGATCGTCGAGACTCTGATCGAAGATTGCGGCTTGTTCTGCGCGTGGTGCCGATCGAACCCAGATCAACAATCCATCGACTACGGCGGCGACCAAACCTTTGAAGAAATGCTCGGGGTCATGCTCCGGCACATCATCTGGCACGCCGCGGCGGTGCATTATTGGTGTAAGTGGAAGTCAGACCAACCTGATTAATCGCCCAGTACCGATGCGAACACATCGCGCCAGGTGATCTTCTCAAGTTCTTGATCAACCTGAACCTGAATCTCGTCATACGCCTTGATCGTCGGCGGCGGCGAGAGATTCACGATCTCATCCTCAGAAACCTTGGTCAACGCCAACGCCCCGTCGCCGGCTGCGTTGACGATCCATCGCCCCTCATCAAGATGGCGATAGACAGCCTGCCCGACAAGCGCAGATTCGTTGTCCCAGTCAATCTCGGCGATCTTGGGATTGATAATCGTCGCCTGCGATGGCGGGGTGTCGCTGTCGAACACCCGGCGGATCCAGAGCCGGCCTTCGATCAGAGCGAAATCGACATAGATCTCTTTGTCCGCATTGCAGCTGGTTTCGATCGTCTCGGCGGTCCCCTCGATTGTGCGCACAGCGACGGTGATCTTTCGATCCTTGACAATCAGCTCGGTGATCGCCGTCTGGCGGACGGCTTGGTTGTACTGGGTGCGGAGGGACTCATAGTTGGTCGAGAGATCGCGCAATCGAGTCTGGTAGACAGTGTTAGCGGCATCGGCTTTGGCGAATCGAAGCCCGACGACCGAGACCACACCGACAGCTGCGATGATGGCGAACCCGGTGATGGTGCCTTGGATCATGGCGAGTTTGGACATGATCATATGATCGTCAGATTGGTCTCGATTCGATGAAAATCGAGCGGCAACGGGGTTATTGGACGAACTTGCGGAGACAGAGCGTGTCGTTTTGCCCACCGAACCCAAACGAGTTCGATAGGCAGACATCCACGCCACCAGCGAAGTTCATATCGCGAGGGTCGTTGGGCACATGGTCGAGCCCACAGGCCGGATCGAGATCGTGCAGGTTCGCGGTCGGCGGGAGGATCCCGGTTTGGATTGCTTGGATACAGGTAATCAGTTCGACCGCGCCGGCAGCCTGGATCAGGTGTCCCATCATGGATTTGATTGATGAGAACGGGACTTTGGGGGCGAGTTCGCCGAAGACTGAGCGGACGCCGTTGGATTCGGTTTTGTCGTTTTCTTGGGTCCCGGTGCCGTGAGCGGAGATGTAGTGAACGAGTGGTCGGCCGTCAGCATCGGTCGCGTTCGGATCGATCCCGGCTTGTTTGAGTGCCCCGGCCATCGCGCCCGCGCCGCCTTTGCCATCGGGGTGGATATCGGTGATTCGGTACGCGTCTGCGGTCGAACCAAAACCGGCGACCTCGGCGAGGATGTTCGCCCCGCGAGACTTGGCCGATTCGAGTGATTCAAGGATGACGATGCCCGCGCCCTCGCCCATAACGAACCCTTCGCGCGAGCTATCAAACGGGCGAGAAGCAGTTGCTGGATCGTCGCGCCGGGTGGACATCGCGGTGAGGCGCATGAATCCGGTCATGCCCAGCGGATGGATCATCGAATGGCACCCGCCAGCGATCATGATGTCGGCGTCGCCTCTTCTGATGATCTCGAATGCTTCGCCGATCGCTTGGGTCGAAGCGGCGCACGCGGTCATGCAGTTGAGGGTCGGGCCCATAGTTCCGAGCTCGGCAGCGATATGCGTCGAGGCGAGCTGAGGCTCTTGCTCGACCTCTGCGACCGGTTGCATGCCCTCATAGGCTTTGGTGACCCACGCGACAGCATCGAGTTTTCGGTTTTCAGAATCCCATCCGGCGATATTGGCTTCCATATAAGGCGGATAATCGAGCACGCCTTCGCCCGCACCAAGATAGATCCCGGTGCGTTTGAGATTTGGAGGGGTGGTATCAAGCCCGGCCATTTTCCATGCAGAACTGGCAGCAGCGAGTGCGAACTCGGTGCCCACGCCCGCGTGCTTATGGACACCAGCCCGATCGCCGAGGGGATCGGCGAGGGGGAAATCTTTGACCTCGGCAGCGAAGTTAGTCGCGCACGTCGAGGCATCGAATCGAGTGACGGGTGCGATCGCACTCTGTGCATGAAGAAGCTTGTTCCAAGTATCGTTGATATCGGTGCCTAGGGGCGTGACCCAGCCCATGCCGGTGATCACGACACGCTGATTGTCAGGAGTCATAGAGATTTGCCTCGAATGGAGAGTAGTTTATTCCTCGGATGCTTCGACGAGTTCGCCCTCTTCTTCGTCTTCGAACTCTTCATCGGTGCGGAGTGCGTCTGGGTTGAGCACGCGGACGAGCCCGTCCTTGAGTCGTCGTTGTCCAAAGTTGATAATGAGTCCGAGTTCGAGCTCGGCAGCCCGGAGGGTTGCGCGGAGTTCGTTGCGTTCTTTGCCTCCGACTTCGTAGTTCTCAGCCATGATTTTCACAAGGAATCGATCGCCGGCGTAGAGATCGGCGGTGACTGACCCGATGACTTCGCCGTCGAACTCGACTTCGTATGATTTGTTTTCTTCGAAGGGGACTTCTTCGTGCTTGAGTTCGTAGAGGAGTGCTTTGCGGTAGATATCGAGTGGGTACCCTGGGCCGAGCTCTTTGTGGGTCTCGATGGCACACCCGATGACTTTTCGGCTGATTTCGGTCAATGCCGGGTCAAGATCGGCCAAAGGGGTTGATCGGCGCCCACGGGATGAATGATTGTTGTTGTTGTTGTGATTGTTGTGCATAATTAAGATGTCTCCCGAAAAAATGAAACGCGACAGGTTGATCGTTTATTGTATTCAACGAGTCTGCAGATCTCCCATGATTGGAGATTCATTCAGACTTTGCGTGATACCTTTTTAGTACCAAGGCGCCGGTTTGCCCGCCGAGTGAGCCAGAACATACCAATAGATGGTTGATTGGGTTGGTGGTGGGTTGTGCAGGAATGTGTTGAGTTTGGAGAATTTTCGCACCGACCGCTGCCATCAATCCGCCATGCCCGGCCATGGTGTTGCCGACAATATTAGACAAAGTGTATAAAGGGATGATTTCGAGTCGATCGGTGAAAATCGCTCGCAATGCACCGTGCTCCATCGCATCGAGGGCAGGTACGCCCAACGCGAGGGGGATAATCAGGTCGATCTCGTTGGCAGAGATCCCCGCATCAGCGAGTGCCGATTCGATCGCAGCCTCGAGCCCAAGATCGATCGGATCACCAGCCTGTTCGGATGATGACTCAGATTTGGGTTGTTCGATCGCGGTGGGGAACTGCTTTGGGAACATTGTCGGGGGCGACTGGGCCGCCCCGAACCCGGCGATGGCCGCATAGATGGATGCATTGCGATCTTGGGCGTGTTGTTCGTTTTCGATGACGAGCATGCCGCCCGCTTCGCCGATGATCCCGCCCGCGGATTCTGGATCGTAAGGCTTGGTGAGGGTCGAGCCATCACTCGCGTCGCCGGTGTCTGCCAAGCGACCTGAATAATCCCATCGGAGCAAGCCCAGCGGGTTGAGCCTCGATTCGGCGCCGCCGGTGAAGCACATGTCCGCGCTGCCGCGTTCGATGACGCGGGCGGACTCGCCGATCGAAAGGATCGCGCTCGCTTCAGCACCCATGATGGTGTTCGATGGGCCTTCTAGCCCGTGGATGATGGTCACATGGCAGGCGAGCATGTTGGGGAGGTATTTGAGCAACCACAATGGCGGGAGGTTGTTCATCCCGGATTCGCCGATACCCTCGGTGCCCCATTTTTCCATCGAGAACTTGCCTGAATCGTCTTTGGCACTGACCACCGCGCGAGAGAGCTCTTCGGTGTCGGCTGCGATCAAGCCCGCGCCGATCTGGCACCCGGTGCGTTCTGGATTGATTGTAAATCCTGATTCGGTGTCGTCTGAGCCTCGGGTAATCAGTCCGGCGTCAAGGGCAGCGAGCTTGGCGGCGATGACGGCGAGTTGGGTATCGCGGGCCATCACCTTGGTTGCTTTTCGGTAGGACTTGGGGACAAAATCGCGGATTTTGACATCGCGGACCTCGCCTGCGAGCTTTGGGCGATATCCCGAAGCGTCGAAGGCTTCGATAGTGTTCAGCGCGGATCGAGACTCGAGGAGGGAATCCCAGAACTGATCGATGCCGATGCCTGAGGAACACACGGGACCGAGACCTGTAATGACAACACGTGAGCGCATGAGGAATGGTAGGGGGAGAGAATGCGAGGGGAAGAGCAGCAGAGCGGGAAAGCAGCAGAGCAGCAAAGAAGAGAAGAT
>CAJXXI010000117.1 GCA_913062615.1 uncultured bacterium
CCCCATCGGGCTTGTCGGGGTTCCTCGCCAACGATGCACGCGTATTGATGAGCACCCAGCTCTTCTCCGCGATCCTCGTGCTCATAAGTGCATGTGCGATCGGATGGGTCGTTCGCCGAGCGGTTGTGTTGTTTGTGCCAGATTCATCGGGCGATCAACCCGCATTGCTCGCCAGGATGCTGATGGTCTGCACGCCCTGGATCGTGGCTGTCGGATCGTTGGCGTACAACGAGATGGGCGTGGTGCTTCTGGGAATCGGAGGCTTTGCGATCGCGATCGAGCGAGGATCTTCTGCATCGGCGCGTGCGATGATCTGCGCATTGATCGTCGCCGGCGCGTGCAGCTCCAAGCCCACAGCTTTGTTCCTCCTCGCCCCATCAATCGGCGTCGTACTCCTCGCGACCATCCCCGTTCGACAATGGATCAAACCCGTGATCTTTGGGTCAATCGTCGGGATTCTCACGCTCGCTCCTTGGCTCATCCGCAACGAACTTGCTGCAGGGAATATGATTTTTCCGCAAGGCGCATCGGTGTTCGGCCAAGGGCACTGGAACACCGATCAGCACATGCTCTATCGCGGTGCCCATCAGTTCGAAGGCTCGCTGATCGACCGTTTCACCATGCTGTTCTTGCCCGATTCGACCGGCACGCACCATGTTTCTCGTTTCCGCGGGTTCACCAACATCCAATGGGGGATCACAGCGATGCTCGGGCTCATCGGGTGCTTGGTGCTTGGTATTCAATCTCGCACTCGGAAACTCGGCGCTGCGATCGCACTCGCGCTCATCCTCCCGATACTGAGCTGGATGGTATTGACACACCTGCAATCTCGATTCCTCGTCCCGCTTACACCGATCCTCATCGGCGCGGGGGCAATCGGGCTGACAACGGTGCGCCACCAAACCATTCACAGCCCACTCACCAACGCGCTCACCAACGCCCTCTCGATCATCGCGTGCTGTGGGCTTATCTTGATCGGCGCGATCCAATCCGGAGCCAGCCCGTTCATGCTTGTTGACCTTGGTGCCGGGGTATTCACAGGCGAGGTTGAAATCGCCGATTCGCCATGGACGGGCACGCTCAACTCAATCCTCGAACCAAAAGAAACCGTGTATCTACTCGGCGACGCCACCCCGATGTATGTCCGATCGCCATTGGTGTACAACACTGTGTACGACCATTGGCTCATCGAAGATGCGATCATCGCCCACCAAGACAACCCGGGCAAATGGACCGGCACGCTCAAAAGCCAAGGCATCGATATCGTCGTGGTGAGCTTCTCTGAGATCAACCGATTTGCGCAATCCGAATGGCTTCCACGAGCAATCACACCCGACCAACTCAATGTGTGGATACAAACGCTCCCCGAGCCGATATATGTTTGGACACAACCAGGAAACCCCAACCCGATCAGAGCCGCCTTCCGACTCAAACAATGAACGATTCACCCAATAACAATGATAATAATGACAAACCCTTGCTCGCCAAGCGAAGCCCGTGGATGGTCGTGATCCAGATCATCGGGTTTCTCGGGTCGATTTCGGCCTTGGGTTGGGCGGTCAGTGTCGCGCTGCGTCAAGAGAACCGCGAGCAACTCGCCAAACTCTCGCAGGCTTCGCCGGGCGAGCTCTTTATGCTCATGGGGCTCGCCACCATCTCCGTCGGATTCAACGGCATGCTCTTCTGGATCATCATCAACCCCGTTCACAAACTCCGCCCCACCGATGTCATCGCCACCAACGCGATTTCGACGCTCCTGGCCTATCTTCCTTTCAAGCTCTCGATTGTTTCTCGCTTTGTGATTCACAATCGGCGCGACAAGATCCCGGTGCTCACCATCGGTGCATGGATCGTGGCCGTCACGCTGTTGATGCTCGCGGTGTTCGGACCGATCACATTGGCGAGCCTGTGGCAAAAGGAAATCAACACAAGCTGGATCGCGGTCTCCGCCATCGGCATCCTCGCCTCCACCATCCTCGGCTCGCTCATCGCCAAGCAACTCGAAGGCGACAAGGGCACACGCCGAGTTGCAAAGCTCTTGGGCGAGAAACTCACCTCAACCGATTCCTATGGGCGATTCCATATCGGGTTCGAGATGCTCGCCAACACCCGCTCCGCGATCATCGGCAATGTCTTTCGCGTGCTCGACATTCTCTCGTTCGCCCTGCGCTTCTATGTCGCTGCCATCGTGCTCGATCTACCTATCTCGGGAACAGATTCGCTGCTCCTTGGCGCAACCTACTTTCTGATCGGTATGGCCTCGCCCGTTGGGATGCTCGGCACCCGCGAGGCCGGAACCATCGCCATCGCGTCGATGGTTGGTATCTCGTCGGCGGCACTCGCTGAGGACCAAGGCGGCGAAACACCCATCATCATCGCCGTGCTCTTCGTCACCGCGATCGAAGCGATCGTCAACCTCGCCTGCGCCGGGTTCGGTATCGCCTGGCTGCGTCTTCGCCCGGGTTTAAGCACAAACACCGAATGATCTGAGTTTCGTGCGTACGATTACACAATGAAGATCGCACTCGCACAACTCAACCCAACCGTCGGCGACCTCGCGGGCAACTCACGCAAAGTCATCGATGCCATCACCCACGCACGCGACCAAGGCGCCGAGCTTGTTGTGTTCTCCGAACTCATCATCTGCGGGTACCCGCCCCGCGATTTGCTCTTGGTCGAAGGCTTCGTCGAAGAATGCGCCGCGATGGTCAAATCCATCGGCGAAAACCACACCAAAGACATCGCCGTCATCATCGGCTCACCATTGCCCGCCGACGATCAGACCGGTTTTCATAGTGCCATCGCCAACTCATTGCTCGTCTACAGCAACAACGAGTACATCAACTACTACGACAAACGACTGCTCCCCACTTATGATGTCTTCGACGAAGACCGATACTTCACGCCCGGAAACGAACACCGCATCGTCGAAATCGGCACTACCAAAATCGGGCTCGCGATCTGCGAAGACCTCTGGAAAGGCGACGATTCCGGGTTCTCCAATCGCTACAGCGATGACACCGATCCGGTTTCCCAGCTCATCAACGCCGGCGCACAAATCATCATCGCGCCGTCAGCCTCGCCCTTCGTGCTCGGCAAAGCGCACAAACACATCGACATCCTCGCCAACCACGCACGCAAACACGCAGTCCCCGTCGTCTCCGTCAACCAAGCCGGCGCCAACGACGACCTCATCTTCGCCGGCCAATCAACCGTCGTCAATGAACGCGGCGAAGTCTGCGCCCAATGCAAGTCATTCCACAAAGACCTTGTCATCATTGACACCAACAACCTCGCACCGATCAAACAATCTGCACGCCCTGATGAGCACATCATCATCGAAGCACTCACCCTTGGCATCCACGACTATGTCACCAAGTGCGGCTTCAAACAAGTATGCCTCGGACTCTCCGGCGGCATCGACTCGGCAATCGTCGCCGCCCTCGCCGTTCGCGCACTCGGAGAAGACAATGTCCTGGGCGTCTCGATGCCCGGCAAGTTCTCCAGCGATCATTCAAAGACCGACGCCTACGACCTCGCCGCCAACATGGGCATGAACTGCATCACCATGCCGATCGAGACTGGTTTTATAGGGATTTGCGAATCGCTCAATCCGGCATTCACCTCGATCGACCAACCCGAACTCGGCGAATTTCTCCCCGACCTCACCCAAGAAAACCTCCAATCACGCATCCGAGGCACCATGATGATGGCCCTCTCAAACCGCACCGGCGCGCTCGTTTTAACTACAGGAAACAAATCCGAAATCGCGGTCGGATACTGCACACTCTACGGCGACATGAACGGCGGGCTCGCCGTCATCGCCGACATCCCAAAGACCATGGTCTTCAAGGTCTGCCGATACATGAACGAACACTTCGCCCAACTCGGATACGACGAGCCACCGATCCCAGTCAACACCATCGAAAAACCACCAAGCGCCGAACTCGCACCCAACCAGCTCGATTCTGATTCACTCCCCGACTACACCATCCTCGACGAGATCGTCGAACGCCACATCGAAGGGCATCAAAACGCATCAAGAATCATCGAAGAAACAAGCTTCGATGCCGATACCGTCAATCGGATCTGCAAGCTCATCGACCGCAACGAATACAAACGCCAACAGATGGCGGTCGGCTTAAAAGTGACGACCAAAGCCTTCGGCCCGGGCCGACGCATGCCCATCGCCCACCGCTGGACCCGCTAAACGGTTCTCGTCCACCGATCTTCGTCGGCCACCGCTTTTCCACATTCCGGACACACATCCGACTCAAGCTCATATAACAAATACCCGCACCCACACCGCGGCTCCTCGACCTCGACCCGAATCTTGAGCCGACATCCGCCGCACCGAGATTCGCGATTCGATTTCACCTCAACACCTGACTGACAACGCGGACAGGTGACCAATACCGGCATCGAAGTTGCCAACATCCCTGGTCCGTCAATCAAAAGCTTTGGTCTAAAGATCGCAATGGCAACCGTGGCGATCGTTGTGCCTGCTGTCAATATCGAACTGATCCCAACGGTTCTGATGTGAACCCTGCCCCAGTACCCGAACCCATCGGCAATAAATCCATACAAGACCACACCCGTGGTGAACACAGCGAATACAACTGCAGACCATTTCAAAACCACAGCACCAATTTTGCTTGGCTTGATCGGCCAAATAAACAATCGATGCACCAATCCGCACCCGATGGTCAGTGCAATCGCTCCCGAAACATAGATCATGTTTTCCAGTCGCCAACCCATCGCCCGATCAAACCAGATCCCGATGAGAAAAAATACCAACGATACAACCAACCCCAAAATACATCCCAGACGCGTCCAAGGCATCTTACTTCCAAAGGTCATCACAAGCATCACGCCCAATGCGTAGAGCCCGATGAGAATGAGCGAAAATAGAATCTCGTCGCTCACCCGAGTGCGCGGAAACAAAACCGCAATCGCACCCGCCACCATCGCTAAACCAACAAACCCTAGAAAACCCCACAATACAATCTGCCTTTGGCTCATCTTCGCCCCCGATCTAGTTCACATCCCAAGCCCATTCGAGCCAAAGGGTCACCAGGTTCCAGCATATTTCGTAGTCGACCCTTCGCCACCATCACGATTCGCCAGCTGGAACAATCGTTTCGAGAGCTGGCGAAGGTGCAACGCATCATGGGCGCACCACGCCGCGAGCAGATCCGAAGCGACCATCGCCCCAAACCTTGGATGCACTTTCGTGCTCGACCAATCCGGATTCTTCAACGATTCCAATCGCTCGATATTGTGTGATCGCAGCTCAACAAACCGCGCCAGCTCACCCTTGAGATCACGCGATTGATACGCCCGCGAAACCGCCCACCCCTGCGGATCAATCCCCGGCCAATCCATCCCCGGATCTTCAAGCGTCAGAAACACCCGCACCGGAAAATCCTCAACCTCTTCATCCGCGAGATGACAAACGATCTCCAGCACAGACCAAGATTCTGGATCCGGACGCCACACTATATCGTTCGATGAAAAACATCGCACAACCGCGGGCAAGGTATGCCCGAACCGCGCGAGCCGACCGATCAACATATCGGGATCAAATGAACTCGGTGTCATCAGCTGCTGCCCGCACGCATCCGATCAATTCCTTTGGGATACGGATAGCTCGGGAACACCCCGACATCAGCACATTGCCACATCGCCGGCGACGGATACACATCGCCGCGGTATCCAGAATCGTGCATCGTCTGAGCTACGGTCTCAAAGCTTGGCTCGTTTGTGTTATGATCATCGATCACCAGCTTGTTCGATACCGCCCCAAGGAACGAAACGCTGCATACCGGCCGCCGATCCGCACGCCCCTGGAGCATCTTATTAATTGTCTGGAAACCACGCGATAGATCGCCAACCGTGAAGAACTCCCTGCCCCTCGGACGCAACAATGCGAGCACCAACACCGAATCAAGATCGTATTTCAAAATGTACGGCTCACGATCATGAGCCGCGTGCACCTGTACCGATTCTTGAAACATCTTGGCATAACTAGTGACCGAAGCCGGCGACCACTGCGAAGTCGTCAGCAATGAAACAATCTGCGCGATCACGCCGTGCGAGTTGTCCGAATCATTGACCCCACAGATCACCGAGCGATATCGCCCATCGAGCACATCGCCCAGCAGATCCTGCCCCCACATCACCCGCAACCGAGACCCCGCCTGGGGCGCCCCATGATCCGAAGGCAACAAAGACACCCGATCAGGAAAGTTCTCCGGCGAAAGCAAATCATCCGCCCCATCGTTGTACAACTGAACACTCGTATTCTTCGACATGGTGTGTACCCCTAAATTGACATCAGATTGTATGCCCACCAGTCAATCGGTTCGTTTGACCGTCGGCATTCATTTGGAAATCATTCCTAATTCAAAACGTAAAAAAGCCCTTCAAGCATTACCTTGAAGGGCTCTAAAGTTGGCGATAACCTACTTTCCCGCTGAACAGTATCATCGGCATGTCGGGCTTAACTACTGTGTTCGAGATGGGAACAGGTGTGACCCCGACATTATGGTCACCAACAATCACGAAACAAACCGATTCCTCGATTTGTCATGACTGACAAAGATTTCGACGAGCGGAAGCCACTGGGTAAACCCAGCAGCAGCGACAAATATACTTGATTACTTAGAATCTCTTTTACTTTAAAAATCTCAACACACGTTGAAATGGTTCTGAGACCACTTCGACCTGTTTCAATCAGACACTCATCTTCGCTGCGAAAGCAGTAAACACAAATGAATCATCGGCACTTGGTCGGAATGATCAAACCTTCGACCGTTAGTACCGCTCAGCTGAAGACTTCTCAGTCCTTACACTTGCGGCCTATCAACCAGGTAGTCTCCCTGGGGTCTCTCGTTAAAAACTAGCAAACCTGATCTCGAGGGGGGCTTCCTGCTTAGATGCTTTCAGCTGTTATCCCTGCCCGACGTAGCTACCCTGCGATGCGCTTAGCAGCGCAACAGGATCACCAGGGGTCAGTCCAACCTAATCCTCTCGTACTAAAGTTGACTCCTCTCAAGTTTGCAACGCCCACAGCAGATAGGGACCGACCTGGCTCACGCCGGTCTGAACCCAGCTCGCGTACCGCTTTAATAGGCGAACAGCCTAACCCTTGGGACCGCCTTCAGCCCCAGGATGCGATGAGCCGACATCGAGGTGCCAAACCGCTCCGCCGCTATGGACGCTCGGGAGCGATAAGCCTGTTATCCCCGGAGTACCTTTTATCCGATGAGCTACGACGCTTCCACACGCGATCGCAGGATCACTAGAGCCCTCTTTCGAGACTGCTCGTCCTGTCGGACTCGCAGTAAAGCTGGCTTGTGCTCTTACACTCTGAAACACGGTTTCCATCCGTGCTGAGCCAACCTTTGCGCTCCTCCGTTACTCTTTAGGAGGAGACCGCCCCAGTCAAACTACCCGACACACACTGTACCCTGCCCGGCTTCACGGGAATCAGGGTTAGGCAACAAACTCAAGAAGAGTGGTATCTCAACAACGGCTCCACAAGCACCTGAATGCTCGCTTCAAAGCCTCCCACTTATCCTGCACATCATGTGCTCGTTACCAATATGAGCCTGCAGTAAAGGTTCACGGGGTCTTTCCGTCTTGCTGCGGGTAGGCGGCATCTTCACCGCCACTACTATTTCACCGAGTTGGTCGTGGAGACAGTGCCCCAGTCATTACGCTATTCATGCGCGTCGGAACTTACCCGACAAGGAACTTCGCTACCTTAGGACCGTCATAGTTACGGCCGCCATTGACCCGTGCTTAAGTCGTGAGCTTCTCCGAAGATAACCCACTTCCGTGACATTCGGGCATTGGGCAAGCGTCACACTGTATACATCCTCTTGCGAGTTAGCACAGTGCTGTGTTTTTGATAAACAGTTGCCAGGGCCTTTTCTCTGCGCCCCGAAGGGCCTCCTTCTCGCGAACTTACGGAGTGATTTTGCCTAATTCCTTCACGACCATTCTCTCGAGCGCCTGAGGCTATTCGCCTCGTCTACCTGTGTCAGTTTTAGTACGGGACATATATCGCCCACATAACTTTTCTAGGAACTTCCTCCCCCTTCAACGGCCCGAAGGCCTGGACGTCTAACAGTCCAGAAGAGCTTGGAAATCCGCATTATGCTTTGATCTTTATATGTGCGTAGGAATATTAACCTACTGTCCATCGACTACGCCTTTCGGCCTCGCCTTAGGACCCGGCTAACCCTGGGCGGATTTACCTTCCCCAGGAAACCTTAGACTTACGGCGAAAAGGATTCTCACCTTTTTTATCGTTACTCAAGCCCGCATATTCACTTCCATACGCTCCAGCAACCCTTCCGGATAACCTTCAACGCGGAATGGAACGCTCACCTACCACTTCTTACGAAGTCCGCAGCTTCGGTATCATACTTATTCCCGATCATTATCGGCGCCAAATTCCTCGACCAGTGAGCAGTTACGCACTCTTTAAATGATGGCTGCTTCTAAGCCAACATCCTGGTTGTCACGGCAATCTGACTTCCTTAAGAACTGAGTATGATTTGGGGACCTTAGCTGGCGATCTGGATTATTCTCCTTTTGACTACGGATATTTTCACTCGCAGTCTATCTCCCAGGACTTGGCTATTGGTATTCGGAGTTTGGTTAGAAGAGGTACCCTAGACGGGCCCGCCTTCTATCCAGTAGCTCTACCCCCAATAGTTGCCTCCTGAGGCTAACCCTAAAGTTATTTCGGTGAGAACAAGCTATCTCCCGGTTTGATTGGACTTTGACCCCTCCCCACAGTTCATCCCACAACTTTTCAACGTTGACGGGTTCGGGCCTCCAGCGGGTTTTACCCCACCTTCACCCTGACCATGGGTAGATCACACGGGTTTCGTGTCTAGCCCCTGCGATTAAACGCCCTATTCAGACTCGCTTTCGCTCCGCCTCCGGCCCG
>CAJXXI010000118.1 GCA_913062615.1 uncultured bacterium
GAGCCCAACGATGATCTCGAAGGGATGCGCACACGATTGTGCTGCGAGGTGCGCCAAGCACTGGTTGATCGCATCAGGTCGGCGGCATGTTGGGATGTGTACGCTCAGCTTCATGTGTACAGATTATATTGGACCGAATTTGCGTGTCCACCGGATAAAAACCCGATATCCTCTGTCATGCCCACTCCCCAAAGCCCCGCTCCCAACGCAGAAAAGAGCTCGAACGCTCATCACAAGTTTGGCGTGGTCATCGCGGGGCTTGATCGGCCTGGGATGATCAACGATGTGCTCAAAGAGCACCCCCCCACCACCAACGGGTTCAGCGTGCCGATCTATGTGCTCGAACCCGACGAATCGATCGCCAAATCTGACAGTGCCATCAGCGTCCTCGATCAGATCACTCCACAATCGCGCATCCGCGTATTTACTGGCGCCCGATGCGTCGAGGACTTCCACGCGTATTGCCGAGATCGGCTCGAATGCGCACTGCCCCGCCACATCGTTGCCACCGGGCAGCGATCCGTCCCCGTTGCCCAATCGACAGCCGCCGGGCTTGATCGATTGATGCGCGAACAAACCGAACGCACACAAACAGTCCGATCATCCATCGACAAGCGATGGGCGGAGCGTGGACTTGAATATTGGATCGAACGGTTCTCACAGATCAACGCCGGCCAACCCGCCCGTGTGCTCATCGTCACCTCAAGGTTCTCGACCTTCCTGCGTCATTCTGCCCAAGACCTCGTCGATTCGTTGCGCACTCTCGGGCACGATGCCAAGCTGCTCATGGAACCCAACGAGCACACAAGCATGAAGCCATTGTTGTGCGTCCAAGAGATCAGCTCGTTCGATCCGGACATGACCATCGCGATCAACTACCCGCGTGCAATGCACCCAGAGATGTTCCCAGATGGGTGCCCGCATGTGTGCTGGATTCAAGACGCGATGACGCACTTGTTTCAAGCCAATGAATCACCAACGATCCTCGACTTTGTTGTGGGCCATATTTTTGACGATGCCGACTCTTTCGCTCATTACCATACCAAGTCTGCTCTCGAGTTCCCTGTACCGGCTTCTGAATCCAAGTTTCATAGCAAGCCCGTGAGCACAGAAGCTTCCAACAAGTTTGCCTGTGACATCGCGTATGTCAGTCATCAGTCCCAAACACCCCAAGCATTCCATGCCCAGTTTGTCGAAAGCTTCCCTGATAACCTTAAGCCGATGATCAACAAGTGCCGCGATGCAATCCATGAATCGATGGATAACTGGTGTGAAGAGCCTCAGTATTTTCCGTTGATCGACATCCGCAACACGCTCACCACACAGATCGGGCGTGGCGACAACCCGATCGTCCGCGACATGCTCTGGTTCCAATACATCAATCCGCTCGCCGAGCGGATCATCCGACACGAAACACTCCGATGGGCTGCCCAGATCGCGAAGACCCACAACCTGAGCTTCAAACTCTTTGGCAGAGGATGGGATAACCACCCGACACTCGCCGAGTTCGCCCAAGGCGAGATCGCTCACGATGACGACCTAAGAGCGAGCTACCAAACCGCCAAAGTTCACCTGCACGCATCAATCAACGGATGCGGGCATCAAAGAATTTTCGAGTGCGCACTCTCCGCCGGCCTCCCGCTGTGCCGACGGTCTTGGGATGAGCTGCAGACGCAATACCGCACACTCATCAACGGGTTCCTCAACAAGCAACTCCCGCCCGACGCCACCCTTGTTGCGGGCAAACTCCCCGCCCATGTGATCGCCAACCATCCCGATCTGCAAAGAGCCATCGAGTTTCGTGCCCGGTTAAAGCCCATCGGGTGGGACTACGAACACACCCAAGAGCTCTACGCTCGCCAAACAACCGAAACGGCCATCTTGCACAACTCCATTACGGTACCACCCATACAGATGCGCCCCATCGAAACCCTCGGCGACCCCAGCGAACTCACCTTCTCTACCTATGAAGACTTAGAAGAACAAGTGCTCCGAGCAGCCAACAATCCATCGTGGCGGACACACGCCTTCCAGGAAATGGCGGATCGGGTACAGGAACATGTCACCATGACCGCGTTCGCACAACAACTCGTTGGCATGGTCAGCGATCGGCTCGCAACTTTGCAAGGCACCACCAACCAAAGCACACTCACCGAAACAGTTGGACAAGCATGACACCAAATTCCACAAGACCACTGAGCATCGCGATTGTCAGCCGAGAGTATCCGCCATTCTTCGGAGGCGGGATCGGCACCTATGCGCGATGGATCGTCCCGGCATTGACCAACGCGGGCATCCGGGTGCATGTGATCACCGAGGCACACGACAACACCAACGCTCGGCTCGAGCACGATGGTCTCACCACCATCCATCGAGTGCCAATGGACACCGGACGAAGCGGATGGACCAATGCCATCACCATGTTCTCGGTTCATGCCGGGCGAACGATCGCACAACTCTGGAACACCAACCAGATCGACATCGTCGAGTTCGCCGAGTGCGAAGCCGCCGGGTCGGCATCGTTGATGATGGGCGAGCCGAAGAATCGGATCCCCACGATCGTTCAACTCCACACGCCCACCGAGCAGCTCTTTGCCCTGCGATCGCTCCCTTCACCAGTGCTTGATCCTCCGCTCGTTGCACATATCCTCCGCGAGCGCCTTGCGCTGCGTCTCGCCGACGAGGTTCTTGCACCATCGCAGTTCATCGCCAGCTGGGCACACGATCATTATCACCTCGCGGAATGCCCTACGGTCATCCCCTATGCGACAGGTGCCTTGCCGCCGCCGCCCCCGCCGCCCAAAGCGGATCAGCCGATGACGGTGCTGTATGCCGGGCGGATCGAACCACGCAAGGGTGTCGAGGCATTGATCCTGGCATGGTCCGGGGTCATCGCACGCCATCCCAACGCCCGCCTTCTGCTCGCGGGGGGCGATACATCGGGCGCACCCGACGGATGCTCGATGCGGACGTACCTGCTCACCCTGCTCGATGAATCCGCACGAAAAAGCGTCCAGTTTCTTGGTCGGCTCACCCCCGACGCCCTCGCCAACGAATACGCCTGCGCGCACATCTCCGTGATCCCATCGCTGTGGGAAAACTTCCCCAACACCTGCATCGAGTCAATGTCCAACGCCCGTGCCGTGCTTGTTGGCGATGCCGGCGGGATGCGAGAAATGATCGCCACCACCAACGCGGGGCTCACATTCAAAGCAGGCGATGAGCACGACCTGTGCGAGAAACTCTGCTCGCTGATCGATGAGGGCCCACAGGAACTCGCCCAACGCGGCCAGGCCGCCCGCCAACGCATCGAAGAGATGTGCAATCCCGTCACCATCGCGCACAAACGGATCGAACACTTTCAATCCGTCATCGAATCTTGCAAGCAGCGCACCCATCCAGACCCGGGCGCCATGCTCGATGTTTGGAAAAGCTTTGAGCAACTCGCCGCCAGCGGAACAAGCGACCTGGACATGCCAACACTCGATCCGGGTGTCAGAAAATGGGTCGAATGCGCAACACATGAACAACTCTCGGAGTGCCCCAATGACTGAACACCAGAGTGTACACATCGAAATTGAATCCCCACAAGGCACAAAGACCATCGAGCTTGCACTCTCGGATCTTGGGTGCTGGTCGAACCTGCTCGGAAACTGGATGATGCCCGCCAACGGCGCCATCGAACAACTCGGTGATGCACTCAGCTCACAAGACGCATCGCGCATCACACTGATCGGTTGCCCGTCGGCGTGCATGCTGCCACTCGTGTGGATCCGCTCGATCTGGTTCCCCGTCGCTGGTCCAAAGCTTGTCATTCACTGGACACAAATCGATAACCCAACCGAATTCTCTGCCCAACAAACCGCTGCCAAGCTCGCGCTGGGTATGGCTGACCAAGTCGAGTGTGCCGATCCCGACGGCGCATGGAAACATTGGGGATTTGATCTCGCCAACAAACCCACACACGAAGAGTCCTTCGATTTGCTCGCGAATCTCTTTGATCTGTGGGATCGTGATGATCAGGTCACGCTCACGGGCGCGGGTGTTGGTGTGAACAAAAGCGATTTGCTCCGCCGAGCATTGATCAACTGTGCATCGCAAGAACACACGCGTATTGCGATCTATGGCGCGGGCACCCACACACGCGAGATCGGCGATGCGTTGATGGAGCCCGGCGTCGAGATCGTGTGCATCATCGACGACGACGCCCGGAGACATGGCGATAAAATGTGGGGCTACCCCATCGTTTCATGCGAGCAAGCACAAGAACTCGATCTCGATGCGGTGGTCATCAGCGCCGACTCAATCGAAGATATACTCTGGGAACGGTGTGACGTGTTTCGGGTACAAGGCATTGCGACATTCCGCCTCTATAGCGCGAATGTATAGTCACACTTGAGACACGAAAGACTCGATCGTTTGTGAGCCAAGATGAACTTTGAAAGATTTGGATGAGCTCTTCATTCTCTCTCCAACTCCATTTATGGACAACCCGAACCGAACGCGGCGAGGAATGCTGAGACATCAAAGAAGTTCAACTGCCCATCTCCAGTGAAGTCCGCCATCAAATCACCAGCACTGAATGCACCCAAGAACGAACTCACATCAAAGAAGTTCAGATCGCCGTCGTTGTTCATATCCGCAGCACACGATGGATTGCACGAGTTGCTCACATCCACTATTTCAATCCGAATATCAGTATCGAAGCCAGTCGTTTGTGGGCCGAATCCGTAGAGCGTGTTGTTGGACACCGCGATATCAGAATAAATGGTCTCAGACGAGCCGATCAACTGGATGGACATAGGGTCGGCGACATCAAAGACGAGCGCTCGCTCGAGCCCATTACCATCCATTTTTATTGCATATGCCGTGGAGCCTTCGATCTCGAGAGACATAAGCCCCTCGAAGCCCCCCCACACATCATCAATCACCGGCGATGTCGGATCGCTCACATCAACCGAAAACAAGCTGCCATCGCCGCCGCCTCTGCTGCTTGTGACAAAGGCATGATCCCCAACTACCTTGACATCGAACGGGAGCGGGATCTCAGTAAAATGACTGAGCAGCGCCGGAGTGGTTGGATCGCTCAGGTCATAGATCTGCAGCCCCCCTTCAAAGCCCGCCACGTACGCCTTGCCATCTGCAACGGTCAGGCCGTCGCCCAGGGAAACACCTTGAAGCGTGAGCGGTGTCGATCCCAGGATCCCTGGAGCCGTTGGATCGCTGATATCCAGGGTGTAGATGTGAGTTGGTTCCCACTCCATAAAGCCGCCTAGTGCGTACATGAGATCGCCGCGGATCTCGAACTGCACGAACTGAATCCCTTCCTGGATCATGCCGACCTCAACGGGGTTCGTCGGATCGACCATGTCATATACGCGGAGCCCGGCGTGGTCGATGATAACATCTCGATCTCCTATAGCTGCAAACCCGTACTGCCCATTCATCTCAAAGTCAAGAACCCGACTGTCCCGCGGAATAGCAAACATGCTCAGGGGAACGGGATTGGCCGGGTCCGCAATATCCACGATCTCCATCACGCCGTTTACAAAGCTCGTGTAGGCCGTCGTCCCGTGCACCTTGATCATTTCAGCGAGAGCGAACCGATTGCTGTTCAGTGTGAGACCCGATTAGGTTCGGCTCCACGCAATCGCCACCGCCACCATCTCCCGCGATGGCGGAGGAGCCAACTGAGCCAAGAGTGATGAGTGCCGCTGCTGTGATGAGCCCGAGACCGTGTCGTGTGTTTCGTTCAGTCGTCATTTTGTTTTCTACCTTTATTGTGCTGTAGTTGAGAGAGTAAATCTTTTTAACCTCACCCGAGATCACCGCAGGCGACCAACTTATTTCAAAGACTTTGCGGGAACAATAAAATACAAGCGAGGCCCAAACACTCCTGTAAAAATGGACCTTACACACACGACTCCCACGGGCCGCGCGACAGACCTATTGCAACGAGTGTGCCAAGTGCTCATTCGATCTAAACGCCAGTTACCTATGTAATAAGCATGGCTCTTCTTTGCAAAAGACTTCACATGACACACGCGGGCCACCACAAGCCTGCACAGAAATGATCTCAACAAGAAACCCGACGCGGCTGTTGATCAATACTCAACTCCGTTCGATCATGAAAAATCCCCGTCCAATTGGACGGGGAAAAGAACCGGATGAGCCCTGAGGGAAATCTTCAGAAGATTATGGGCATCCGGCCGTGAACGCTGAAAGGAATGCACTCACATCAAAGAAGTTCAACAAGCCATCGCCATTGAAATCTGCAGCGAGGTCACCGGCTGAAAAGGTACTCAGGAATGCAGAAACATCGAAGAAGTTGAGCTCACCATCCTCATTGAGGTCAGCAACACTGCATGCTCCTGCACCATTCTGATTCATGTAGATTGAAACATCATTGCTGTCACGGTTCACGATCGCGATGTCGCTCCCGCCGTTGCCGTCGAGATCACCAATCGCAATATTCCCTGGCCGAATTCCCGCCGGCGCAGTGACTCCACCCAGGAAGAATCCAGCGCCAGTGTTTTCCAGAGTGCTCATGGTGTTTGAATCAGTATGCGTGGTGACAAGATCAATATCGCCATCACCATCGAGATCTGCAGCCGCGATGCCGCTGACATTTGATCCATTCACCATTGTGTCTGCACGCCCACCCATCCCGGCGCCGGTGTTCAACCACACTGATGCAAAGTTGAACGCGTTGTCGCTTGATGCCGCAGCGAGATCAAGAAGACCATCGCCGTTCAAATCAGCCGCCACGATTCCGTCTGGGCGATTCGCAGGACTGACAGGCAACCCTTGCACAACCGCGAATCCCGCAGCACCCGAATGAATATTGACGATCCGGTTGTCATGATCGCTCACCGCGATATCAGCGATGCCATCGCCGGTAAAGTCACCAATCGCCGATGAGCGTGGTTCACTTCCAGCCGCGAATGACGAAGGGGACAACACGCCCGCACCGTTGTTTGTCAGCACAGTGATGTCTTCGGTGTCTCTGTTTGAAACCGTGAAGTCCATCGCGCCATCACCATTGAGATCGCCAGCTGCGAGATCAATCGGGCGCTGCCCAACAGAAATCGTTGCACCGGGAGTGAATACACCACCGGTGTTAGTATAGATGCGTACAGCGTCGATCCCCTTGAGGATGACGACAAGATCCATATCGCCATCAAGATCGACATCGGCAGCTATCAGATCATCCGCCCCGGTGCCAGGACCAGTCAGGATTGGCGTTGGTGCTCCCAATGCACCAGCGGTGTTGAGATAGATATTGATCTTGTCCATGTTGTCAGCCGTAACCGCCATGTCCACATCACCGTCGCCATCAAAGTCCGCGAGTGTCACGCCGCTTGGCCGTGATACCGCAGGCACGGTTGTCCCCGCTGTAAATATTGGAGCAGCGGATACTGCAGAGCCAGCAAGGGCGAGCAGCGTAAACTGTGTTTTCCATTTCGTGTTCATGTCTTTGTCCTTTGTGTTCGAGTTGTGTGATTGTCTAAACGAGTGTCGCAACATTGGGTCAGGTAACGGTCAGGAATACGATGATGTTGCGACGCCATGACATATACAAACTGCGTGCCAAAGATATCGGGCTGCAATAACAGCGTTTGCTTCACATCCAAACGATAAAAGAGGCCCACACATTCATGCGGGCCTCAGGGTAAGCCTATGAGTATTCGATTCGTCTCAGGCGAATGACCTATGGGCACCCGGCCGAGAATGCCATGAGGAACGCAGAGACATCAAAGAAGTTAAACACTCCATCGCCTGAAAAATCTACCCGAGGATCTTGAGCCGCAAAGAGCGTTAAGAATGTAGAGATATCGAAGAAGTTCAGCACTCCATCAGCAAGCAAATCTGCAGGGCAAGGCTGTGTCGGCATGTCATCACCAGAAACCACGCCATCATAGTTGAGATCATAAAAATGAAACTCGACACCGAAGTTCATGATCGCCACCTCGCCATTGGTCACCGAATCAGCATCCGCGGCTGAACCATCATTGACGTCAATGAAACTCTGAAGTATCTGATTGTCTAAATCGGTGTTGAGTTCATCAAGATTGAGATCAGCAACAAGCTCGTTGAACCCGGTATCAGTCCACACATAAAACGAAGCGGGCTGGGAAACGAGCGGTGCTGTCCCGATCAATGCCGTCACATCCCATCGTGAGGGCTCACGAAAATCATCCACCTGCTTGTTATCCCACCCATCTACCAAAGCGGCCAACGCACCCGATGCAGAGTTTGCCCCAAGAATCAAATCTTCGATCGCCTCCTCCATCGAGGTATGATTTGACAAGTTGAGATCGATCGACTGCTCAGGCTGCCCGGCTTCCAACGCGGCACCGGCGTTGGTGATCGGAAAAACAAGCGTTATCGTGGTGATATCCGAGCTCATGTCATGCACAAACTGCAACGCGGTCATCGGATCGAAAAGTCCGAAAGTAGTCCCACCAAAGAGCAAACTCGCGATCTCGAACGATTCAAACCGTTCAAAGAATCGCCCACCAACAACCCAAGTCTCGCCGGCCTCAAAGAGTGAGTTCATGTTACCACTTTGGGAAAGAATGGAAGGTGAGAAACACCCGCACATGATCAGTGAGAACTCGGCACCGGTCCGCTCAAACTGTGGGCCCACAAAGAAGTTTGAATCGATATCATCCCCGCTCTGAACCATCCGCTCTGCGATCGACCCTTGGGGGCTGAGCCCGAATCGGGCGATGTTCGCCAGGTATCGGCTCCGAGCGATCGGCATGAGCTCGCCGCCGGAGTTTTTTTGTTCGTCGATATCAAGATCAATAAACCCGGTGATCGGACGATCTCCAAACTGATACGGGTTATACGGAAACCCGTTGAGCCCGATCGGTCCCGGAGGCGTCACGA
>CAJXXI010000119.1 GCA_913062615.1 uncultured bacterium
GGTTGCAGATTGGGATGCAGATGGGGAAGTTGTCGGAGCAGGATTGGGAGTCGATTGTGGTTCGGTTGATGCGTCATTCTTCGCGTTCTTGTTGTTCGGGGCGAAGGCGATGGGTTTGATCGCGTCGGTTGGCAGGCTCCCGCCTTGGAGCGATGCCCAGAGTTCGAGCCGATCGGCTGTTGCTTGGCCAGACCCGTCGGCTTGACTCACAGCTGCGATCACATTCTCAGCAAGAACAATGTGGTATCGATTGAAGAGTTCGGCGACGGTTGGTGGTGTGGCAGTAGGTGTCGTTGTCGGGTCAAGAGCCGTGGTAATTGACTGGGTATTGGGTGCGGTTGTGTTGGTTGTGTGTTGTGCGGGCTTGTGGGTCGGCTTGGCAGGCGATTGCTTTGATGACGCGACATCGGTATGGATGATGATTTGATCGCCATGCGCGACATCGACAAGTTCTACGCGATCGCGGAGTTCGTTGAGGATCACGGTCAGGTCGGTGCCCGCGAAGTCGAACTGCGCCGAGCTGATCGTGAAGTGTCCCGGCGAACGCAGGCGAAGATACCGGCGTTCGAACTCGACGGGCTCGTCAAAGAGCGCGGTCAGGGTTGGTGGTCGGGTTGTATCGGTTGATTCGAATGCCTGAATCTTGATGTTGCCTTCGAGCGTGCCCGACTCGGGTGGTTCGTTTGGGTCGGGCATGAGCATGGTCGCGAAGTCTGCGGTGATCTTGATCACCCGTCCGTCTTGGAGGTATATCCATGATTCGGGGTTGTCGAGCCTGCGTCGCCCTTCGCCGATGGGCTCGAACCGGTCTGCCTTGAGCGTGGCGGCGACTCTGGTGGGGTCTTCTTTGTCGACCATGGTGACAAGCATCGCCCCGCCGGTCTGTGTGTCCTCGATGTTAATAATCTCTGACGGATCATCGGGGAAGAGCTCGGTGTTCTTGTTGGTCGGCGGCGGGGTGCTCGACACCGAGATCGCGACGATGACGATAAAAACAAGCGTGAGCAAGGCTGCTGCGAGTAGGCCGATGGTTTTGGTTGAGATTCCTGAAGGCTTTGGCATAGGACGATTGTAGGTCCATATTACTTGGCAACAAGTTCTTCGAGCAGACGGGCTGTCAGCAGCTCTACACGCTTGATTTCTCGCGTGACGGCGATGCGTTGCATCTCCATCCAGAACCATATCTTGAGCATGCTTACCGCCATAACGCACATGCTGAACCCGAACCCCCAAATAAGGAGTTCTTTGGTGATATCTGTATCAAAGAATCTCACAACACAGTAGATTGCCAGCCCCATGAATACGAAGGTGAATGAGAATGCGATCATGTTCATAAAGCGGTTGCCGCCCTTGAAGACGCCGATGACCTGCTGGTCGAGCCGAAGCCCGTCGTTGGGGTCGCCAATCATTTCGGCGTCTTCATTGCTCAGGGCCTTGCGGATTTTGTCGTCGAGGTTATTCATATCAGTCATTGTGAGTTCCTTTCGAGCTTTTTTTCGAGTATGGGTTTGAGTTGGGTCCGCGCCCGCATGAGCCGGGTCTTGGCGGTGCCCACTGGTATTTCAAGGGCTGCTGCGATTTGATCGAGCAAGCAGTTGTCCATATAAAACAGATACACCACCTCGCGGAGTTTGGGATCGAGATGCCCGATCGCCTCGCGGATGGCTTGTCCAATATCTTCGTCATCAGCTGGATTGGGCTTTGCATGAGTGTCTCGTAATCGAGATTTGAGTGCTCGATGTTTGGATTGGACTTTGATCCAATCGCCAGCCTTGTGATGAACGATCCGCATCGACCACACCCCAAACCGGGATGGGTCTCTGAGCGTTCGCAACCCACGAGCGATCCCGATCCACGCCTCTTGGACGACTTCGCATGCCCCGTCGCTATTGAAGGTGAGCCGATACGCCCGGGCTTTGAGCCTTGGGGTCCAGATATCGACCAGTTGAGACAGGGCCGAATCTGAGCCGCCCTGTGCCTGGAGCACGAGTAGCTCGCTGAGAATGTTCGCTGGTTGGCGGTGTTCGTCGGTCATGGCACTGGTATTGTCTCTCGCTGGGCGTGCTTGGTTCTGAGAATCTTAAAGAGATCGACAAAATCGTGGTTTGAAGCCAAATATCGTGCGTCAGAGCCAACGATTCAACTGAAACATTCGCCCGAACGGGCTAGTATTGCCTTCGATCACAATGGGTGATCCACAACACAGGTCGGCGGCACAAGCGGTGGGGAGTTCCCACTTCAATGTACGCGGCGGAAGGAAGATAACCATGCCATTACCAGTAGACGAAAAAGCACAAATCATCAAAGACTTCGGACGCAAAGAGGGCGATTCAGGTTCACCTGAAGTCCAGATCGCTTTGTTGACCGCACGCATCAAGCAGGTTGCGACTCACCTCAAGGATAACAAGGGTGATGTCCATAACCGCCGCGGCTTGGTCATGATGGTTTCGCGAAGAAATAAACTCCTCCGATACATCGCACGCAAAGATCGTCCGGCGTATCTCGATACGATCAAGCGTCTTGGCTTGCGTAAATAAAACGAACTATTGCCCCGCGAGTCTGAAAAGATTCGCGGGGCTTTCTTGTAAAAGACAGTTGTAAAAAGACTCTTCAAAGGGAAGGGTCAGTTGGAAGAATCATCGGCCCAAGCACGACACCAAGTCGTGCGCGAGGTTGGGCCGAATCTGTTGGCGATCCGCAGTGAGCATCACAGTGATGCATCAACGGATCTCGCGAGTACCTCGCACTCGTGAACGGTATTAAAAACGATATCGCTCTTATATTGGAAGGCATAGAAAAATGGCAGACTCAAACACACCAACCGTCGTCGAGAAAATGGTCGGCGGCCGCATGATGCGCATGGAAACCGGGCAGATCGCAAAGCTCGCACAAGGACACGTTCTTGTATCACACGGCGAAACAGTCGTCGCCGCTTCGCTCTCACGCGCTGCACCGCGCCCAGGGCTCGACTTCTTCCCGATGCAGGTCGATTACCGCGAGAAACTCTCCGCTGGCGGCAAGTTCCCCGGCGGGTTCCGCAAGCGTGAAGGCGCACCGTCAGAAAAAGAAATCCTCACCATGAGGATGATCGACCGTCCGATCCGCCCGATGTTCCCCGACGGCTTCATCGAAGAAATTCAGATGCAGTGCTGGGTCATGAGCCACGACGGCGAGAACGACGCCGATGTGATCGCAGGCACCGCAGCAGCGACCGTCCTCTCGATCTCCGACGCACCATTCGCAGGCCCACTCGCCACCGTGCGTGTTGCCCGCATCTTCACCGATAACGGCGTCGTCCACATCATCAATCCAACCAACGCTCAGCTCGAGTACTCCGACATGGACATGGTCCTCTCGGGTCACCGCGACGGCATCAACATGATCGAAGTCGGGGCTGCGGAAGTTCCTGACGAGGAAATCCTCGACGCGATCGAGTTCGGTATCGAAGAAGGCATCAACCCAATCCTCGATCTCATCGACGAGCTCGTCGCCAAGGTCGGCAAGGAAACACGCCTGGGCGATCACATGAACCTCGTCCCAGATGATGTCATGAAGGAAGTCACCAAGCACGCCGAGAAAGAACTCACCAAAGCCCGCCAGATCAAGGCCAAGACCGAACGCTCGACCAAGGTCGGCGAGATCAAAGCCAAGATGCTCAAAGATCACTTCAGCGTCAATGACTCAGGCACCCCAGGCGAGTACGAAGCGTCCAAGAAACGCAAGGGACACGCAGGCGAAGCATTCCGCAAGCTCGAAAAGAAGATCACTCGCAAGCTGATCGTCGAAAAGGGCATGCGTGCCGATGGACGAGGATTCAAAGAAATCCGTCCGCTGCACATGGAAGTCGGCAAGTTCGCAAGAACCCATGGCTCGGCACTCTTCCAGCGTGGTGAGACCCAGTCGTTGGTCACCACTACCTTGGGTACCGGCCGCGACGAACAAGTCGTTGACGGCTTGATGCCAGAGTACTCCAAGAAGTTCTACCTCCATTACAACTTCCCTCCATTCTGTGTCGGCGAAGCCGGCCGAATCATGGGCCCTGGTCGTCGTGAAATCGGTCATGGTGCTTTGGCAGAACGCTCACTGATGGGCATCCTCCCATCGGCTGAAGACTTCCCATACACCATCCGTCTCGTGTCAGACATCACCGAATCCAACGGCTCTTCGTCGATGGCATCGGTCTGTGGCGGTTGTATCGCACTCATGGACGCTGGTGTTCCCATCACCAACACCTGTGCGGGCATCTCCGTAGGTCGATTCACCGATGAAAAGGGCGGCAGCGAAGTGTTCGTTACCGACATCATCGGCGAAGAAGACTTCTTCGGCGACATGGACTTCAAGGTTTCGGGCACCCGTGACGGCATCACCGGCATCCAGCTCGACCTCAAAGCTCGTGGTTTGGTCCTCAGCCAGGTCGAAGAAATCTTCGAGCAGGCACTCGTCGGCCGTATCGAGATCATCGAAGCCATGGAAGAAGTCATCGGAGCACCACGCGATACAACATCCAAGTACGCTCCGATGATGATCCAGCTCAAGATCGAAGTTGAAAAAATCGGCAAGCTCATTGGACCTGGTGGCAAGACTATCCGTGCGTTGCAGGATAAGTACTCCGTCAATGTCGATGTCGAAGACGACGGCACCGTGATGGTCTCCTCGACCAACCGCGAGAATGTCGAAAACGCTGAAGCTGAGATTGCTGCACTCTGTGAAGATGTCCGTCCGGGCACAATCTACGAGGGCAAGATTGTCTCGGTCAAAGACTTCGGCGCGTTCATCGAGATCGCACCGGGCACCGATGGCATGTGCCATATCTCCGAACTCGCAGACGGCTTTGTGGATAATGTCCACGATGTGGTCTCCCTGGGTGATATCGTCAAGGTCAAGGTCATGATGGTCGACGATCAGGGGCGCATCAAGCTCTCGATCAAGCGTGCCGACCCGAACTTTGAAGAGAAACCGAGAGGTGAAGGAAGAGGCGAAGGCGATCGTGACGGCGGAAATGAGGGCGAAGATAAGCCTCGCCGTCGTCGTGGTGGAAAACCTCGCCAGCGCGGTGAAACGGCCTCAGCCGAGTGATTTAGCCCATTCAACGGGTGAAAACTAGGTTTTAGAGAATATATATAGCCCAGTGAGACGTAAGTTCTCACTGGGCTATTTGACGCGCCGCCAAAATATGGTATGCTGGACACCATGACACGCCGAGCTCTTGTGGGCGGTCAGAGCACAGTTCGTTTGTTGAACGTGCTCAATTTTGGGAACCACCAGCCGTCCAGGGGACTCGATCGACGGATCGGATTTGGATGACTCGGTAGGATGAACGCACGGTGGGGTATCGTGCATTCACCGGGGTGCAAAGCATTCGCTGCATCTTCCGCAAGGACCGATTGTTGGGGTATATGCGGAAAGGTCCGGGCATTGTCCGGAGGGTATGACATGACGGACGATAACAAACAAGATGCAACAGAACCGCTCAACAAGTTGAGCGAGGTTCAAGGCACAGTGAAATGGTTCGACCCTCGCAAGGGGTTCGGTTTTATCATCGGTCCAGACGAGCAAGACATCTTTGTCCACTTTACGGTCATCGAAGGCGATGGGTTCCGTGTGCTCAAAGACGGTGTTGCGGTGTGCTATGACGCAGAAGAAAACGACAAAGGCTGGCGTGCCACCAAGGTGCACGCACTTGTCGAAGAGGAAGAGTCCCAAGACGGCGCACCCGAGGTGGTTGTGCCCCGAAGGACCTATTCACGCACACCTAGGCGTTGATATTTGTTAGGGCACTCTGGGATTTGATTGGTCCTCTTTGGATTGGTCTTTATTGGGTTCCTCTTGATTTGATTCAGAGTAGTTTGATTTATAGAATCAGTTTGGTTGTTTTCTCGCGCCGGGTGGGCACTTGGAAGATTGTCAGCGTTCGCTGATGTCGATGCCGGGGGAATCAATGAATCAGTTGTGTTTCGATCATGGAGCATCCTTCTTTGATGATTTGGGTGGGCATAGCGCTGGTTGTTGGGTTGGTTGTCGGGAGCAGTGTTGCGTACCTGCTCGCGGCTCGGCGAGTGCGCGTCTCGATCGCCCGCGTCCACAACGCTCGCAAGCGTGCCCAAGCTGCTGAGCATCTCGCCGAGATCGGTTCGATGACCGGTGGGCTTGCCCACGAGATCAAGAACCCGCTCTCAACCATCGGGCTCAACGCCCAGCTCTTATCCGAAGCCATTGAGGATCTGCCAATTGATGAGCAGGACCGATCGCGATTGGTGAAAAGGATTGATGCATTGGGTCGAGAGACGGAACGGCTGCGTGGGATCCTCGAAGATTTCCTCGAATACGCCGGCGAGCTTCGCCTGAGTATCAAGGATCATCCGATTAATACCATCGTCGAAGAGCTCGCCGATTTCTTCTCGCCGATGGCAGACGGGGCCAATGTTCGCCTGCGCGTTGAGACCGACCCCGCCAATCCCATCGCGCCCGTCGATGCGGATCATCTCAAGCAAGCCCTGCTCAACCTGATGCTCAACGCACTGCACGCGATCGAGGGTTCGGATTCTGCAGCCCAATCGCCATCTGGTGAGCTCATCATCCGGGTCGAGCAAATCAACGACGAGCACGATGGGCAGATGGTGCAGATCCATGTGATCGATACCGGGCCGGGCATTGATGACGAGACCCGGACGCGGATATTCCATCCCTACTTCACCACCAAATCCGGAGGCACCGGGCTGGGCTTGCCCACAGCTCGGCGGCTCATCGAAGCCCACCAAGGCCGGCTCGAGCTCCATACCGAGCTGGGCAAGGGGACCGATTTTGTCCTCTCACTGCCAATGAATCGGCCATCTTGAACATCCATCTTTGCTCGCTCCCCAACATTGATGGCGGGGGGTTATATACTTGGATGATCGATTTTGCAGTATCAAGAAACCAGACAGGACGCCGACCATGAAGATTGCATTCTCTACCACCGCCTGCCCAACTTGGACCCTCGAAGAAGTCGCGAGCAAGGCGGCTGACTATGGGTATCTTGGTGTTGAGCTCCGTAGTTTCTATGACCAGAGCATCGAGATCGCGTCGGAACCATTCGGGATGCAACCCGAAGCGATTGAATCGATCTTTGCAGATGCAGGTGTGAAACCACTCTCGTTCGCCACGAGCATCAAGTTCTGTAAGATGATCAATCCGCCTGTGGTTGGCCGAATATTCCAGAACGAAGAAGCAGGGGTGAGCGATACCAAAGCATATGTCGATCTCGCTGATCGCAGTGGTACACAGTTTGTACGAGTCTTCGGAAATAATCTGCCCGCCGCCGAGCCCAAGACCTGGAGCATGCGTCGTGTATGCGATCGGCTCAAGCTCGCAGCCCAAACCGCACGCAACACCGATGTTCGCGTGCTCGTTGAGAACGCCGGCTCGTTCTCGAGCAGCACCGCGTTGCTTGAACTGCTCGAAGCGGTTGATTCGCAATGGCTTGGCGCCGAGTTCAATGTGCTCTGTGCGCTTCAGGTGGGCGAATGCCCACTGACAAGCCTCAAGGCGCTCGGCGATCGTGTCAAGGTCATCAAAATCAGTGATATCGATGGCGACGGCAACCCAACCAAGCTCGGCGAGGGCGTCTTGCCATTGCACGAGTTTGTCTCAGCACTGAACAAGACGGGCTTCGAGGGTTGGCTCGTGTATGAATATCCAAAGCTCTGGGAAACCACGGGCGACGGGCTCGACGCCGAGGAAATACTCAAGCACGCCGCCGACACGCTCTACGCGTGGATGAGCGCCGATCCTGCGTGCAGTTGCTCGTGCTAGTTTGAACCTACGAACCTACGATTCTTTCGTGGACGCAACAACTTCTCAACAACTCGGTTCAGACCTGATCGAGCGTGCTCATACGCTGGGCTTTGCCAGCGCTGGGATCGCAAGCGTTGAGCCCAGTGACTATGCCCAAGGGCTTGAGCAATGGCTCAGCATGGGCATGCACGGCACGATGGCGTGGATGGAGAACTACACCGATCTCCGAACCGATCCGGGAAAACTCATTGACCATGCTCAATCGATCTTGGTGGTGGGGGATGTCTACGCATCGCGCGATGACAACCAAGACCCGCCGATCGAGATCGGGCAAGGCAAGATCGCTCGCTATGCACGGGGCAAAGATTATCACAAGCTGATGAAGAAGAGGCTGATGAAACTCGCCGATGGTTTGCGTGCGCACTATCCAGACGCGTCGTTCAAGGTCTTCGTCGATACAGCTCCGGTCCCTGAGCGAGAGCTCGCTCAACGCGCCGGGATCGGATGGGTCGGCAAGCACACACTGATCATCCATCCAACGCTGGGCAGCTACATGTTCATCGGCGGCATCGTCATGACCCTCGATGCGGCCGCCCCGAGCGAACAACCAACTATCACCGATCACTGTGGCTCATGCACCGCGTGCATCGACGCGTGCCCGACCGATGCGATTACCGATCATCAGGTCGACGCCCGCAGGTGCATCAGCTACCTGACGATTGAGCACCGCGAGCCGATTGATGAGCAGCTGCAATCGCAGATTGGGGATTGGATCTATGGATGCGACATCTGCCAAGAGGTCTGCCCGCACAACTCGCCCAAAGCCAACAAACAGATTGGACAGGCAACCAACGCGGCGTATCTCTCCGAGCGTGCGAGTTTTGATCTGTTAGAAGTCATCGGCTGGGATGAAGACGCTCGGCGAGCCGCATTTGTAGGCTCAGCGATGAAGCGTGCCAAGCTCGAGATGATGCAACGCAACGCAAAGATCGTCG
>CAJXXI010000120.1 GCA_913062615.1 uncultured bacterium
ACAACTGCGCGACCGTCCGGATGCCATAGCGGTGGAGCCGGGCTTCGATCCCGTCGCCGATCCCGGGGAAGTCGGTGAGTTCGAGCCCGTGGAGCCGGAGGGGGAGTTCGTGTTTCTCGATGACGACGAGCCCGTCGGGTTTCATCATGTTCGATGCGGTTTTGGCGAGCACCCGGTTGGGCGCGATCCCGATCGAGCACCGGAGGGTCTCGCCAGCGAGTTCGCGGATCGCGTGTTTCATCCGCAGCGCCATTTCGCGTGCGCGGGCGATGTCGCGGTCTTGGCCGGTGAGCTGGAACGACATCTCGTCGATCGAGTACACGCCCTCAGCCGGGTACACCGTATCGACGGCTTCGAGGATCTTGTGGTGCATCTTGATGTACTCGTCGGGGCGCGAAGCGATCAGGACAATCCCCGGGCACTTCTCATGCGCCTCGCGCACGCTGCATCCTGTTTTGATCCCGAAGTGCTTCGCTTCATAGCTCGCGGCGATGCAACATGTTGAGCCACAGTCGTTTGGGATGATCCCGATGGGCTTGCCGCGCAGCTCGGGCACGAGCTGTTGTTCGACAGAAGCGAAGAATGAGTTGAGATCGAGGAAGATGGTTGGCACCCTAAAGAATACCAAACAGGCAGCGGGGCGTCAACTGTATTGTTATAGTTTTTGTCCATCTCGCATCGCCCGGCGGGCGGCGTAGGAGTCGAGGTTGTTGCCGCACTCTGGGCAGGTCGTGGGCTTGGGGAGGCTCGCGACATCGTATTGGCAGAAGTAGCAACACCCATCGCGGGTGATTGCTCTTTGATAGTCTTCAAGGATCGCGTCCCAGATGCCTGCGATTGATTCGTTGGCGATCTGGCGTTGGATCAGGGTGGGGGATTCGAGCACGATCTGGAACCGGTCGGCGTTCTTGGTGTGTGATCGTTTGGCGTGCGATTCAACCGCTTTGGCGCGGACGCCTCGGATCGAGAGCCCGTAGAGAATCTGGGCAACATCGGATGTCGCGTTGGCGGTCGTGATGATCGAGGATGGATCGGCTGCGGGTTCTTGCACGGATGAGGATAGGAAGATCGCCAAGGTCTATCCTCCAGTATGGCTGATGAACTGAACCATATTCCTGTGCTGCCCACTGAAGTTGTCGATCTGCTCGATCCCCAGCCCGGCGAGGTCTTTGTTGATTGCACCGCTGGGCTTGGCGGGCACGCGGGGTTGATCGCTCAAAGAATCGGTCCAACCGGGACCATTGTGCTCAATGATCTCGATCAAGGGAATTTAGATCGTGCGAAGTCATTTGTTTCCAGCGTGTTATGCCCTGATGATCCAGATTCGGCCAAGGTGCATGCGATCTGCGGGAACTTTGCCGATTTGCCCGCCAAGCTCAAAGCCTTAGGCGTCTCGGCGGACATGATTTTGGCCGATCTGGGGTTTGCGAGCACGCAGGTGGATGACCCAGAGCGAGGATTAAGTTTCAGATTTTCTGGGCCTTTGGACATGCGAATGGATCAATCAACCCCGATTACGGCTGAGGAACTGGTCAATACGCTCCCCGAGGCGGATTTGGCGGACATCATCTGGCGATATGGTGAAGAAAAATCAGCGCGCCGGATCGCATCAAAACTTGTTGAAGCAAGAGAGGTTGAGCCGATTAAAACGACTGATCGGCTAGCTGAGATTGTTCGTTCAGCGAGTCGCGGACCACGCGGTTCAATCAATCCCGCAACAAAGACCTTCCAGGCGTTGCGGATCGCGGTGAATGATGAACTGGGCAGCCTTGACGCGCTGCTCCGGGTCATGGGCATCGCGCTCCGTAAGCAATCCCACTCTGGGAACGGAAGCGATCCAAGCTGGATTGGCAGCGGCGCACGGGTCGCGATCATCGCGTTTCATTCGCTCGAAGATCGCCCGGTCAAACGGGCGTTCGGGGAGTGGGCAAAGTCGGGATGGATCAAGCCGATCACTCGGGGCGTGGTCATCGGGAGCGATTCCGAGATCAGGTCCAACCCGCGGGCACGCAGCGCCAAGCTGCGGGTGTGCAAGTCGGTTCGTGGAGACGCGAACGGATAGATTCAGATTGTGTTTTCGCTCGGGTCAAGGATCGACTCTGGGTAGCTCTGAGCTTTGACATTTGATGCTCCATTTCCTCTCACCCGCAAGGAAGCGATCGTGACCAGAGAAAGCAAACTCGCCCTCATCATCGGATTCGTTCTCGTGCTCGTCGTTGGCGTGCTCGTCTCCGACCATTTTTCGCAGGCCAACACCATGGCCCTCGATATCCAACAGCCCGAAGGACGGATCGTCCCCGGCCCGATCACGAAACTCGGCGAGCGAGAGCGAGCGGGGATCAACAACGCGATCCCCGACACGACCAAGCCTGGCCAGGGCGCTATTCAATCCCAGTCATCGGCGCCTGTTGAAATTCGCAACGGGCGGGCTGGTGCGAACACGGGTACCAATCGTCCAAACACTGGCAACTCGATCCTCGATCGAGCCTTTGAGCATGTCCAAGGGACCGAGTTTCCCAAGGCAGCCCAGCTGACCCCGCGGTCACAGAGCATCCAACGCACGAACCCATTGCCAGAGATCAAGTACGCCCAGTACAAGGTTCTCGCGGGCGATTCGCTCATCAAGATCGCACGCCAAACCCTCGGCGATGGTCAGCGGTGGAGCGAAATCCATGAACTCAACGCCGATGTGCTCGGGCCAGACGCGATCCTCAAGATCGGAGTCTATCTCAAGCTGCCCGTCGGTGCCAAAGCCATTGCGACGCAATCAAATCCTGTTCGTTGGGCATCATCGAACAGGACCTACACCGTTGTCTCGGGTGATACACTCGGGCAGATTTCGACGGACCAGCTGGGGACTGCTCGCCGGGCGGACGAGATCGCGGAGTTGAATGGGCTCGAGAGTGCCAATGACATCCGTGTCGGGATGAAGCTCAAGATTCCGAACAAATGAATGTGTAAACGAGTGTGTGGAGTCTGATTGTGTTCATCAAACTGGTGGTATTGATTTTGGTGTGCGGGAGCAGCGGTGTAGGGCTGCTGTCGGTGCGCCAATCCAGATTGCAGGCCGCCCATGAGATGGCCGAGGCTCGGCACCGCAGCCGAAGGCTCGACGAACGGGCCGGCGAGATCCGCACACAGATTGCGCAGGCATGCACGCCAGAACGCGTGATCGAGCTGCTCAAAGCCCAAGACGCATACGACCCCGCGGTGCACCACCCGGCATTGTTCGGCAAAGGCTTTGCGGACGCTGAAACTGAACTGGCTCTTGATATCGCTCAAGCCATGGAGAATGATCAGTCCGATCCGATCTGGATGGACGATGAGTTCAGGTCCGAGCACTCGTGGATACTCGATGATGGATCGCGTGTGATTCTGCTCAATGAATGATGACGAGTTTGATGCCAAAGGTTGCCCATGCTCAATGAACGCGATGCCCTGATGACCCCCTCGCCTGCCGAATCGGCGAAGGATTCTCGTAGTAATCTGATCTCATGGATGCTTCGGCTGGGCACACTGCTCGGGCTGGCGATCGTGGTGGGGCGGGTGGTCCAGCTTCAGGTCGCGCCGAGCGATCAGCTCGAAGGGTTCATCGCAGCGAGGCAAACCTCGCAAACACTCAAATCTGTCCGAGGCGATCTGCTCGATCGACGCGGGCGCGTCTTGGCGACCACCCGCATCGGGTATCGCGTGATTATCGATCCGGTTGCACTCCATGAAACCATGAAGCGTGACCCGGCTGCGATTGATCGAGTGATTGTTGGGCTTGGGGCGGTGATCGATCTACCGATTGATCAGATCGCGGCTCGATTGATTACCAAGATGGTGCGCAACGAAGAAATCCGCGTGGCAGGGGTCAGTGGATCAACGGGCGAGTCTTCAAAGTCGGCAACGATGGGTGTGGCTTCGCTGGCGATGGGTGATGGATCGGCAGAGCGTAAACCACTGAGGCTCTCGCGGTATCTGCCGATGGGTTCGGTGATCGATCAAGATCAGACCCAACAGATCCGTGATTTGATAGAGGCGGGCAATCTTCCGAGCGTCACGCTCGAACACACGCCGATGCGTGTACAGACCGGCGAAGCACTTGTTGGTTCAATGGTCGGCAAGTTTGGATTTACGCCCGAAGGCACCGAACGCACCGGAGTCCTGGGCGCAGAGAAGTTGTACAACGATCGACTCATCGGCGAAGATGGATCGAAGACCTATATCCGCGATGCCAAGGGGCGTCCGTTGTGGGTGCAACGCGGCGCATGGATCGAGAGCAACAAGGGACAAGATGTTCGGCTGAGCATCGATCTCGAAATCCAACGGATGGTGTACGAACAGCTCCAATGGGGTGTTGAGCAGGCAGACGCTGCGGGTGGGCGGGCGATCGTGCTCGATCCACACACCGGCGAGATCCTCGCGATGTGCGATATCCTCCGCGAGATTCCCAATCTCGAAACGGTCCAATGGTGGGATCCAGAATCAGATCAACCCCATCCAACGATGCCCGATCTGCGCGATCAGCCTCGGTACAAGGTGCTCCGTGATGATCCCAACCGAGCGATCGAGCCCGCGCTGGCGTACAACCGATGCTTACAGGATGTGTATGAGCCCGGGTCTACCTTTAAGCCCTTCGCCTGGACACTCGCCAAAACCATGGGGTTGTTGCCCGACGATGAAGTGCTCGATATCAAGCAGATATCGACACGGACGGACTATGGGCGTTTGATTACCGATGTGTACACCTATCCCGATCTGGACAACTGGGATGCGGTGATCAGGTATTCGTCCAATATCGGGATGTACATGGCGACCTCTCGGCTTGAATACACAGAGCTCCGCTCGATGGTCAAGTCGCTCGGGTTTGGTGAACAAACCGGGATCGGACTCGGCGGCGAGTCGCGCGGGATCGTCACCGCAGAAAAAAACTGGACCAAGTACACGCAGACATCGGTCGGCATGGGATACGAAGTCGCGGTGACACCGATCCAGATGGTACGGGCGTTCTCGGTATTTGCACGCAAGGGTGAACTCGCGGGGACATTGCCCGAGGTACGGTTGACGGCTGCGGGCGATCGAACCAAGCCCGGCATGACCGGCGATGAGATCATTGTCGAGCGGGTATTTTCTGCCCAAGCAGCGATGCGGACGAAGGGCCCGATGCATGAGGTCGCTAAGCGGATGGATAAGAATGCTGCGAGGCAGTATCCTGACGCGCCCGAACCCAGGTACTCAATGTTCGGCAAGTCGGGGACATCGCAGATTGCGATGGTGCCACCCAAAGGAATGATGCGACCACGCGGTACGAAGGGGTATTACGAGAAGCAGCATTATTCGAGCTTCATTGTCGCTGCCCCGGTGGATGAGCCTGAGATTGTGGTGTTGGTAGTGATCGACGACATCGGACCAGAGCGTGTTTCAAAGAGGCACCACTACGGATCATGGGTAGCCGGCCCGGTCGTCCGCCGAATCGTCGAAAACGCCCTTCCTTATTTGGGGGTGCAGGGTGATTTGGGTGTCGATGAGGATTCTCAAGTCGATTGAGGCGGCAAAACCACTGTTTCGCGTCGTTTCTGTTCCTATCGCTCTGAATTTGGACAATTTCGAGCGTTTTGGGCCTGTTGACTATTGCATGAGAAACAAGTTTCGTATATTCTGACGCTGGAGAAAAGGCCCCAGTACTCGTGGGGCTTTGTGAAGAGTTTACGAATCGCACGCTCGTGCGGGTCTTATTTTTGGGGAGAGAACAATGCACAAAGCATTTTTGACAGTTGGGGTTCTCGCGATGCTCGCGGGTGTTGCCCAGGCAGATATCTACACCGACGCGACGGATGATCTTCATGCCACATTTGCAGGTTTGGATAATCTCAACATCAGCTCGGTTGAAGTAACCAACGATGCTGACTTTGTTTATTTTTCAATGACCATGGTCGGCGATCTTGACGCGAGCAACTGGGGCAAGTACATCATCGGGATGGACACCGGGCGAAACGCTGGTGACAACTCGACCGATCCGGGGTCTTGGAATCGCAATGTCGATTGGGGACGCGGAATCACCGATTTCGTGGGCTCATGGGCCGACGACGGTGGTTCGGGTGCTGGTGGCGAGCTTCGTTCGTGGGATGGTTCGGCATGGGGTTTGACCGACGCAACTTATGCTGCGGGCACTGACATTTCAGCGGATGATTCCGGTCATAGTGCTGGCATTCAGATGATCGCGATATCGCTCTCATCACTCGGACTCAGTGCGGGCGATGTGCTTGAGTTTGATGTGTTCTCGACCGGTGGCGGCGCCGATCCGGGTGTTGATCACCTGAGCCGAGGCGATTTCTCGACCGACGACTGGGGCAACACCTCGCTCTCGGGTCAGTTCTTGTCCTACACCATCACGGTCGTTCCGCTTCCGGGTTCAGCAGCGATTGCTCTGCTGGGCCTTGCTGGTCTCGCATCGGTTAAGCGTCTTCGCCGATGAGTGTTTGCTGCGGGTGATTTATCCGCAGAGATCATAACAAAGTTACCAACTGCACCCGGGCATCGCTCGGGTGTGTTTGTATACCAACCAGAGGGCAAACAGAAAGGCTTTCGTGGAATAACACCCCAAAAATGGGCATATTTTGGGTCACTTATTCCTTATTTTGCTGGTTCAGAAACAAGTTTCGTGTATCCTGTAAATGGACTACAGACTCATCTGTTGGGTTTGTTTTGAGAGACTTCGCAAATCGCACACCTGTGCGAAGCTTACTTTGGAGATAGAAGATGCGGAAAACACTTACAGCAGTTGCAGCCCTCGCGATGATCGCAGGCGCAGCACATGGGGATGTATACACAGACAACTCGGGCAGCTCCGATGTTGGCGGCGATATCCATTCATTTTTCTTTGACCAGGGATTCGATCACCTCGATATCGCTTCGGTTGAAGTGACCAATGATGCCAACTTTATCTACTTCGATATCTCAGTCGTTGGCGATCTCGACGCGACAAACTGGGGCAAGTACCTCATCGGGATGGACACCGGGCGCAACGCGGGTTCGAACTCCGGCGGTTGGGGACGCAACATCGACTGGGCCAGCGGCATCACCGACTTTGTCGGTTCATGGGCTGACGATGGTGGCAGCGGCGCTGGCGCCGAGCTGCACGCATGGGACGGCGCTGCATGGGGCTTGACCGACGCAACCTACCTTGCCAACACCGATGTCATGGCCGACGATTCCAACCACGCAGCAGGCACCCAGCGTATCGCTGTTTCGCTTGCAGCTCTTGGTCTTGGTCATGGCGATGTGCTTCTCTTTGATGTCGCCTCCACCGGGGGCGGGTTCGATCCGGGTGTTGATCACCTGAGCCGAGCAGACTTTGCAACCGATGACTGGGCAAACCAGTCCATGTCGGGTAACTATCTGGCATACACCGTGAATATTCCAGCACCAGGTTCAATGGCACTGCTTGGTCTCGGCGGTCTCGTCGGACTCCGTCGTCGTCGCTAAGACAACGACTGCAAGTGGTATCACTGGCAACTTGTTTGATAGCCGCACCCGGGCAAACCGCTCGGGTGCGTTCTTTTTTGTACTGTATGTATCGGGCTTAGCGAGTGATTGGTGATTTGCCCATGACGATCTTGTTGCGTGCGCTGACACGCACGATTCGTGCGATGAACTGCTGATATTCGAGATCGAGTTGGCGGAGGGTTGTGCCCTCTGGGAGGTAGGTGGTCAGCGTCGCTGGGCCGGTGCGTCGGGTGTTGAACTGGTGGAGATCGCTCGCGCTGAGCTTTGATCTCAATGTCCCCGCCGCGGCGTCTTCAAGGATGCGATGAAGAGCCGATTGATACCGCCCGGCTTGCCCTTCGTTGAGAAAATGGATCAACGCCCAGACCTGCGCGTAGTAGATCAACGCGGTGGGCTGGGTTGATGAACGACCGGCGGATGATCCCATCAAATCTTGTGGGCGCAATGTCAACAGCGAATGGATCGGCATGAGTGCATCGCGGGTGTACGCAGTGCGGAGCTGATCGAATCGTTCGATGTTCGCCCAAGGGAGAAACCGTGGATGATCGGGGAACTGGTCATCCCATTTGAACCCTTCCATCATGCACGCGACGCCCTCGTCGAGCCAGACGGGCATCGGGTCTTTGAATGTCGAATGGGAGTATTGGTGCCACCCTTCGTGGGCGCAGATGACGAACGAGTCCTTTGGTCCGATGTCGTAGAAGACACCGATCTGTTTGGCGGAGTAGCCGCCGCGTTCGATCGAGAGGTAGACACCTGCATGCTGTCCCATCAATGAACGGGTGAGTGTTTCCCATTGGATGCGTGTGTCGAAGAAGTAGGTTTCGATCGGCTTTGCCGGGCGGGGCAAACGGGTGATGTCGCTCTGGTAGTGGAGGATCGACAACTCGACGAAGGGCGGGAGGCGTTCGAGGATCTTGCGATCGGTCGAGGTGGTGCGGATGATCGAGTTGGGGGTGTAGTACGCCCAGCCCCGATCGCCTTTGAATGTCCAAGGCTCTTTGTCCGCGACGAAGCGTCCGATGTCGGCGCTTGGATTGGTGTTGGGTTGAACCTGACGCGATGGCGCAGAACCACACCCTGCGATCGCAGCGAGTGTCAGTCCTAA
>CAJXXI010000121.1 GCA_913062615.1 uncultured bacterium
TCCTCTTCGCCATCACCTTCGTCACGATGTGGTCCCCGTGGGTAATCGCACTCGCCACCGGCACACTCGACGATGATGATTGAATAGACTGAATCGACTTAGACCCCGCGGTCGGCACTGCCGAGCGATTCCAACTCATCGCTGTACCGGCTGCGCATCGGCTCAACCACTTCCTTGATGAACCGCTCGGTTTGCTCAACCGATCGACCGATGTAGGCCATCGGATCGAGATGGGAATCGATGTCGATCCCCTCCAGTAATGGCTCCCCCTTCAAGCGGTCGAGCAGATCGTTGTCCTTGCCTTCTTGCTTGACGACCTGACCGGCTGCCATCGAGTGTACGCGGATCGCTTCGTGGATATCCTGACGATCGCGCCCGAGCTTGACCGCTTCCATCATGATGTTCTCGGTCGCCATGAACGGCAGCTCTGCCATCAGGTTCCGCTTGACCATCGCTTCATTGACAATCAATCCGTCGGCCACGGTGTGCATCAGATCCAACGCACCATCCAAAGCCAAGAACGCTTCGGGGAGTGACAATCTTCGGTTCGACGAATCATCGAGCGTGCGTTCGAGCCACTGCGTCGCGGCTGTGTCGTAGGCATTGCCGACGAGGTTCATGACGAATCGGGTGAGGCCACAGATGCGTTCACACTTCATCGGATTGCGTTTGTAAGGCATGGCCGACGAACCGATCTGGGACTTGCCGAATGGTTCATCAATTTCTTTGCGATTGGAGAGCAGCCGAATGTCGGTCGCGATTTTGTGAAGAACGGAGGCAACGGAGGCGAGGTCGGCGAGAATCATTGTGTCAATCACCCGCGGATATGTCTGACCTGTCAAACGATAGGTATTCGCTTCACCCTCTTCGGTATCATAATTAAACGAAGACCAGCAAATCACTTCATTAACTGACTCAGCAAATGCTTTTACGGCTTTCTCTTCAAACTCATCAACCAACTGTGGCTGATTATTCAATAGACTCAAGAAGGATGCTTGAGTCCCAGTTGCGCCTCGGAAACCACGAAGCTTGATCTTGCATCGCGTATCGTCAAGACGATCAATGACAACTGCTAAATCAGCAGCCCAATTTGCTGCCCGTCGACCGACAGTTGTGGGTTGTGCTGGCTGATAATGCGTAAATCCGAGTGTTGGTAACGCTGAGTAATTTGAAGCATGTTCGCTCAAATCAATTGCAGATCGAGCAACTTTGCTAGCGATATGCTCACAAGCTTGAGCAAGCTGAACTAAATCCGCATTGCACACCACATCCTGACTCGTGCACCCCAGATGAATAATCCCGCGTGCCTTGGGGCATCGATCACCGAACGCGTGCACATGGGCCATCACATCATGGCGCAGCTCGCGTTCGTACTTGGCGGCAAGTTCCATATCCTCATCGGTCACCTCAAGGTGTGCCCGCATCTCGTCGAGCTGCTCGTCGGTGATGTCTAACCCGCACGCCTGCTGGGCTTCAGCGACCGCCAGCCAGATCTTCCGCCAGGTCGTGAACTTATGCCGAGGCGACCAGATCTTGCACATCTCAGGAGATGCATTGCGGGCAGCGAGCGGCGAGGTATAAGTATCGTGCGGATTCGTCATATGATTTCTCTTTTCGAACTCAGTTCGCCACAATGTTCACCAATCGACCCGGCACCACGACCACCTTGCGGACAGTCTTGCCTTCGATCAGCGATTGAATCTTCTCATCAGCCAGTGCCATCGCTTCGAGCGTCTTGGAATCAGTATCGGGCGCAACATGCAATCTTGCACGAACCTTGCCCATCACCTGAATCGGAATCTCGATCTCGTCATCGACCAACATCGCCGGATCAAAGCTCGGCCACTGTGCAACGGCGACTGAAGTCTCGTTGCCGAGCTTGTGCCAGAGTTCTTCGCCAACATGAGGCGTGAACGGCCCGATCACCCGGACAAACCGATCCATCTGATCCTGGGTCAATCCCTTGGCGACATTGACAAACTCGAACATCGCCGCGATCGCGGTGTTGAAGCTGAGCTTCTCGACATCATCGCCGACCTTGGCGATCATGCGATGGAGTTGCTTCTCGGCTTTGTCATCGGCAGCGTCGGCAAACTTGAGTTTGCCGGTGGTTTCATCAACACACAAACGCCAGATCTTTTGCACCAATCGGTACAGCCCGATGATGTCGCGTGTGTTCCAAGGCTTGCTCGCTTCGAGCGGGCCCATGTACATCTCATAGAGCCGGAATGTATCCGCACCGTACTCCGCAATCACATCATCCGGGTTCACCACATTCTTGAGGCTCTTGGACATCTTGGCAACGATACGGTCCACCGGCTCGCTGTCCGCCTTCTCAAAGTATTCAGGCTTCTCTTCCGTGCCTCGATTTTCGACCTCGTCGATCGGCACAAGCGTTTTGTTCGATCGCTGGAATGCATGGCTCGTAATCATCCCCTGATGGAACAGCTTGCGGAACGGTTCTTGGCTCTTGACAACATCAAGATCGTACATCACCATGTGCCAGAACCGGGCGTACAACAAGTGCAACACCGCGTGCTCGTTACCACCGATATAGAGATCAACCCCGCCCTCGCCCATCCAATAGTCTTGGGCGGCGTCGCCGATGAGTTTTTCGTTGTTCTTGGGATCGCAATACCGCAGGTAGTACCAACAGCTCCCGGCCCAACCCGGCATCGTGTTGGTCTCGCGCGTCACCTTTGAATCTGGATGCATGCCATCAACCCCGGCTTCGCCCGCGGTCGTGTTCACCCAATCAGTCGCCTTGGCCAACAACGGCTGAGGCGTGTCGGATTCCACCGGCTGATAGTCCGTCAAAGGCGGTAAACGCACGGGCAGAGAATCCTCGCCCACGCCATGATGGTTCCCGAACTCGTCAAACACAATCGGGAACGGCTCGCCCCAATACCGCTGACGCGAGAACAACCAATCACGGAGCTTAAAGTTCACCCGCTTGGCACCGATATGGTGCTCGCTCATCCATTCGATGATTTTGGCTTTGGCATCGTCGATGCACAACCCGTTGAGGATTCCAGAGTTCATCGCCGGACCATCGCCGGTGTACGCCTCGCCCTCGAACTCGGCTGGCGGCGTCACGGTCCGGACAATCGGCAGCTCGAACTTCTTGGCGAAGTCCCAGTCGCGTTGATCCTGTCCGGGCACGGCCATGATCGCGCCCGTGCCGTAGGTCATCATGACATAGTCAGCCGTCCACACCGGGATCAGTTCTTCGGTCACCGGATTGCGGACATGGATGCCCAAGAAGACGCCGGTCTTTTCTTTGTTCTCTTGTCGTTCGATGTCCGAGCGGTTCGAGGCCCACGCGACATACTCGTTGATCTGTTCGATGTCGGTGTCTTCGCCCGCGAACTCCATCGCCATCTCGACCAACCCATGCTCGGGCGCGACGACCATGTAGGTCGCACCGTAAATGGTGTCTGGGCGCGTGGTAAAGACGCGGAGCGTTTCGCCCATATCCACGCCACCGCCAAGCACGATCGGGAACCCAACCTCGGCACCTTTAGATCGACCGATCCACTCGGCCTGCTGGGTCTTGGTCGAGTTTGGCCAATCCAGATCCTTGAGCCCATCGAGCAAACGATCCGAATACGCCGTGATCCGGAACATCCACTGACGCAAAGGCTTGCGGAACACCGGGAAGCTCCCGCGCTCGGACAATCCGTTCTTCACCTCTTCGTTGGCCAGCGCCGTGCCCAGCTTGGGGCACCAGTTGACGGTTTGCTGTGAGAGATATGCCAGGCGGTACGAATCAACCACCGCCTTGCGTGTTTCGTTATCGAGCGTGTCCCAAGGGCCGGCATCGGTGCCGTCGGGCAGATCGCCCGCACCTGTGTATTCGACCGCGTGCGGGTTGAGCTTGACCTTGCGGTTGCCGTTGATGAAGTCTGCGATCAGATCATTGATCGGACGAGCCTTGCCCTTGCCCCCGTCAGCCTCGACATCAAACCACGAGTGGTACACCTTCAAATAGATCCACTGCGTCCATTTATAGTAATCCTCGTCGATCGTCCCGAACTCACGCGTCCAGTCGTAGCAGAAACCGAACCGCTGGAGCTGACGCCGGAAGTTGTCGATCGCGGCCTTCGTCGTCACTTCAGGATGCACACCCGTCTGGATCGCGTACTGCTCAGCGGGCAACCCAAACGCGTCCCATCCCATCGGATGCAGCACATTGAACCCCTGCATCCTTTTATATCGGCAGATGATGTCCGTCGCGGTGTAGCCTTCTGGATGCCCGACATGCAAACCCGCCCCTGATGGATACGGGAACATATCCATACAGAAATACTTCGGCTTGGAGGCATCGAACCCGTCTTCGCCCGGATTAGGCTGAATATAGGTCCCTTGCGCTTCCCACCACTGCTGCCACCGGAGCTCGATATCCTGTGCCATCTCGGTGTCATAACGGCTTGCAGGCAAGCTGTCCGATGCTGAATCTATAGATTGTTTCTGTTCATTTCCCATGATCGGGGAGTCTAGGCCCGATTTGCCAGATCGGGAAACTCTCAGACCCAAGCCGAGTATCATCTTCTGCAAAGATTAGGCATGTTCCTCTGCTTGAATTTGCCGGCTTACCGTCAGATAGCCGATGAACAAACGCCCCCCCACAGAATAAAGTTGTATGAGCATCGCCAACCATAATCCCCATGAATCACCAAGCTATATCCTTGTAGGCCCGCTGCGTGCGGGTACTACCCTGCTCAATCTGATGCTCAATAGCCACCCACAAATCGCCTCTGTTGGTGAGTTTGAAGAATCTGTCTCGATCCTTGAGGACACGGGTTGGCCAGACCTTGATTACTACCGCACTTGGCTTACACAACACCGAGTTGCGAGCTCAAGAAACTACACAACACAAAATAATGCCGCTGCATATACCGATCTTGTCTCACAGATGTGGACCCAGCTCGCTTTACCACACAATGAACCCATTGTGGGATGCACAATCCACTCAAGATTCGACCGCGCCAGAGACATCTGGCCCAACACCAAGTTCATCCACATCATCCGCGATCCCCGGGATGTTGCCAACTCATGCGTTGGCATGGGCTGGGTTGGACACCCTGCCAAAGGATCGGTGTTCTGGACCAATATTGCTCGCCGATGGAAGAGCTTTGCTGGACACCTTTCTTCTGAAGATTATGTGCAGATCAGATATGAAGACTTGCTCGCCAACCCACAGACCGAGCTGGACCGCTGCTGCAACCTCCTCGGCCTGGCGTATCACCCCGACATGCTTGAGTTCCATCAGTCCTCTACTTATTCCCCGCTTAACCCAAATCTGGCTGAACAGTGGCGGCACAAAATGAGCCCTCGGACTGCCGAAATCATCGATGCAGCCTGCAGCCCATTGATGGAAGACTATGGCTATGAAGCAAGTGTCCCCCAACCAAAGCCAGCAAGCAGAGTTGAATCACTCAAAATCGCCCTCAGTGACAAAGCCGGCCGATTCCGTTTTCGCACGAATCGCTATGGACTTATCCTCACACTCAGATGGGCGATTGTAAAGCGATTCCCAATCAAGAATGCCCTCAGAGCCTCCACAGTGCGATTGCTCAACAAGGTCGACACAACCCATCTGCGCTGACTTCCCCACCTAATATTGAACATGTGTGGACGATTCGCCCAAATATTTGTGGAACAAGACCTCGAGCATATCGAGCGGATCCTCAATCAGGCGACCGGGGTTGATCAGGGGCTCATCGAGATGTGGTCTGATACCTACCCAGCGACCAAGGCGGCATACAACATCGCCCCCACTCAATACGCCTCGATTATCCATACCCCGAGCACCAACCGGATCGCACTCACCCAAGCCCACTTCGGGCTCATCCCCTCGTGGGCAAAGGACCGGTCCCGATCAAGCTCGATGATCAACGCCCGATCGGAAACCATCTCGGCCAAGCCCGCGTACCGCGATATCTACCGCTCTCGGCGGTGCCTGCTCCCGATCAACGGGTTCTACGAATGGCAGAAACTGGCGAGCAAGATCAAGCAGCCTTGGTATATCTTCCGGGCCGACGAGGAGCCCATGCTCCTCGCGGGGGTCTGCGACACCTGGCTCGATCCCGAGCACGGGCACTGCGAGGTGGATTCGTTCTCGCTGATCACCGCTGATGCCAACGAGTTTATGGGCGATATCCATCACCGGATGCCGGTCGTTATTGAGCCCGAATCTGTCCGATCATGGTTTGACCCATCCGCTGAATCACGCGAAGTGAGATCGCTTTTGAAGCCCGCCAACGAAGGTGTCCTCGCCGCCCATCGGGTCTCGAACCGGGTCAATACAACCCAACACAACGACCCAACACTCCTCAAACCCGATTCTGATGCCCCCCCATCCACACTCTGGGGTTAACTGCGGATACCATTGACCCAAAGATCTTCCTCGCCAAACCGAAGGCAAGAAAGTAGTTTCGTAAACCATCACCCGCATACGCAATCAAGAGAGACCACCATGTCCAACCTCACCATTGATGTCCAAGCTACTCTCGAAGATGACGCACTGCTCAACTTCAACACACCAGCGATCTCCAAAGATCAGCTCAACCTCCCGGGCTCGGACTTCGTCGATCGCATCCTCGCGATGACCGATCGCAACCAGAATGTCCTCAACAACTTCCAACGGATCTTCAACACCGGCCGCCTCGCAGGCACCGGGTACACCTCGATCCTCCCGGTCGATCAGGGCATCGAACACTCCGCGGGCGCATCATTTGTACCCAACCCAATCTACTTTGATCCAGAATCAATCATCCAACTCGCGATCGAAGGCGGGTGCAACGCCGTCGCATCGACCTTCGGCGTGCTCGGCGCGACCGCCCGCAAATACGCACACAAAATCCCCTACATCGTCAAGTTCAACCACAACGAACTGATGACCTATCCAAACACGTTCAACCAGGTGCCTTTCGGCAACATCAAGCAGTGCTGGGAGATGGGCGCGGCTGGCGTCGGTGCGACGATCTACTTTGGGTCCGATGAGTCCGAAGAACAGATCCGCTATGTCGCCGACATGTTCCACGAAGCACACGAGTACGGGCTTGTCACTGTCCTGTGGTGCTACATCCGCAACAGCGCATTCAAGGTCAATGGCGTCGATTACCACGCCTCGGCAGACCTGACTGCACAGGCCAACCACCTCGGTGTCACGATCCAAGCCGACATCATCAAGCAGAAACTCCCCACCAACAACGGCGGCTACTCCGCGCTCAACAGCGGCGACTCGTCCTACGGCAAGTTCGACACCTCCATCTACACCAAGCTCGCAGGATGCGACGAAAACGGTGGCGGCGGACATCCGATCGACCTGTGCCGATACCAGGTCGCCAACTGCTACATGGGTCGCTCCCCACTGATCAACTCCGGCGGCGCATCAAGCGGCGCGGGCGATCTCAAAGAAGCCGTGACGACCGCCGTCATCAACAAACGCGCCGGTGGCATGGGCTTGATCTCGGGACGCAAAGCCTTCCAGCGTCCGATGAACGAAGGGGCAGCACTCTTGCAAGCGATTCAAGATGTGTACCTTGATGACAAGGTGACCATTGCATAATATTTCTTTCCGTTATTGAAAGGAAATACTTTGAGCACTGGCATCAAAATTCTCATCGGCGTCTTGGTTGCACTTCTCGTGCTCGGGGTGACATGCGTAGGCGGCATTACCGCTTTCGGCATCTGGTTTGTAAACAACACACCCGAAGGCATCACGCTGGACTTTGACTACCCCGACAATATTGTGGTGGGCGACGAGTTCGAGGTGACTATTACGGTTGAGAATCTGTTTGACGAAACAAGAATGTTGTACGAGCTTGATTTCTATGCCCCAATCCTTGACGGCGTTTCGATTATTTCTTTCGATCCTCCGCCGGCAACAGATGACGGACAAGTAATCTTCGGCTCGCGCACGATTGCATTCAACCAGCAAATCCCTGCAGAAGGCGAGATTATCATCGTCGTCACCATGGCTGCAGAGCAAGCCGGCTTCTACACCGGCGATGTCGATGTCTCCATCGACGGCATCCTCTCGATCCACTCAACAACCCAAACACTCGTCATCGACGAAGCCCCGTAATCCAAACGGCACCAATACCCCTCACCAAGACCCCGCTTCGGCGGGGTCTTTTATTATGGCGCCGCTGTCCCCTCCGGTGATTCAGCGAACTCAACCGCATCAGAATACAGCACATCAATCTCCCCGTTCCACACCCGCTTCGCCTCGTATACTTCAAGTGCGAGAGCAGGATCACCAACAATCTTCACTCGCAATGTTCCGCTCTTGATCGCCTCCTGAGCGCGCTGTGAATATGCCTTGTACTGCTCCATCGTGGTACCCATCATGCTTGTTCCAAGATGGATTGGATCTCCTCCATTATTGATCCACTGGTGTTCTGCCTGGGCAAGAAACTCATCGCCATCGTACACCTGAACCTTGATTCCAAAGCCGATGCCAACAAACGCAGGCTTAAGCCACACTGTATTCTGAAAATCAAACTCATCGATCGAGTTGCTCAACCAAGGTACCACCTCAACGATCATCGCTTCGCGGATCTGCTCA
>CAJXXI010000122.1 GCA_913062615.1 uncultured bacterium
TTTGGCACGGCATTGGTTGCAGAGCCCGGGCTGAGATGCAGAATAAATAATATCTGTTTTGATGCCACACATGTCGAATATGCAGCTTCGCGTGTCATCGTGGATGATATCGGGAATGCGGTCAGTGGTGCTCGGAATTCTTTTCTCCAATTTTTGAATCGCACAGAGCTCGTAGATATTTCTCAAAATGAAATTCTCAAGCGGAATATCATTCCATTCGCACGCATCTGCGGTCTGATACAGAGAAAGAACGGTAATGTTATTGTCTAACCTTCGGAGGTAAAAATTGTCTTCAAGAGCGTATTCAGTTATCGCTATGGTGATATCTGCTTTACTAGACGGATTGATAAACTCAAGCTCATGATCTGCGTAAAGCTGCCAGTCAAGCTCTCCGTCAGGTAGATCCCGTATGGAATCTACATCAGTTATCTGAAAAATTTCAGATTTCCACTTTGTTAGTCGAGATGTGTCGAACCTGTGTTTTATATGGCCGAGGGTAACTATTGCTATTTTGATCATGCATCGAGTATATCAGAGTATCTTCACTCCCACTCAATTGTCGCCGGCGGTTTACTCGAAATGTCGTAGACGACGCGGTTGACGCCGGGGACTTCGTTGATGATTCTTGTGGAGATTCTCGCGAGGACATCGAAGGGGATTCGGGCCCAGTCGGCGGTCATGAAATCTTGGGTTTCCACGGCTCGGATCGCAATGACCCGTTCGTAGGTTCGCCCGTCACCCATGACGCCAACCGATTGCACGGGGAGCAGGACGGCGAAGACTTGGCTTGTTTTGCGGTACAAACCGGCGGCGACGATCTCTTCGAGCAGGATTTCGTCGGCGTTGCGGACGATCACCAATTTCTCAGGAGTCACTTCGCCCAGCACACGCACAGCCATGCCTGGTCCGGGGAATGGGTGACGCCAGACGATCGAATCTGGTAACCCGAGGACGGTGCCCAGGGCGCGGACTTCGTCTTTGAAGAGTTCGCGGAGTGGTTCGATGAGCTCGAACCCGAGTTCTTCGGGTAAGCCGCCGACATTGTGGTGGAGTTTGATGTTGGCGCTGTTACCTGAGTGCCCATGCCCGGATTCGATGACATCTGGATATAAGGTGCCTTGGGCGAGGAAATCGGCGCCGTCGATATCGTTTGCGGCTTCTTTGAAGACCTCGATGAACCGATGCCCGATCCGCTTGCGCTTAACCTGTGGGTCTTCGACGCCTGCAAGGTCATCGAGGAACTCTTTGGATGCGTCGGCGACGCGGAGATCGATTTTGAAGTGGTCCTGGAAGGTGTGTTCGACGAGATCGCGTTCTTTGTTGCGGAGGAGTCCGTTGTCTACGAAGACGCAGACGAGTTGATCGCCGATGGCTTTGTGGAGGAGTGCCGCGACGACGGAGGAGTCGACGCCGCCGGATAAGCCGCAGAGGACTTTGCGATCGCCGACGAGCTCGCGGACGCGTACAATTTCTTCCTCAGCGTATGCGCTCATCTTCCATGTGCCTGTGCAGTCGCATGTTTCGTAGAGGAAGTTGCGGAATATGTCCACGCCGTGGGGCGTGTGGGTGACCTCTGGATGGAACTGCACGCCGATGAAGTTGTGTGAGGGATCGGTCGAACGAACGGCTGCGTATGGGCAGGTGTCGGTCGAAGCGATGGGGGTCATGTGTGCTTTGTTGAGATCGGAGATTTGGTCGCCGTGGGACATCCAGACTTGTGTTTGTTCTGGCACTGCGGTGAAGATTGAATCGGCGTCGCCGTTGGATGCGATGGTGAGTTGTGCACGCCCGTACTCGCGGTGCGGTGCTTTGTGCAGCGATGCGCCCAGCAGATGGCAGGTGAGCTGCATGCCATAGCAGATGCCCAGGATGGGGATGCCGAGTTCGAGGATGGCGGGGTCCATTGTTGGTGCGTTGTCATCGGTGACGGAGGATGGGCCGCCCGAGAGGATGATGCCCTTTGGGTTCATCGCTTTGAGTTCTTCAGCGGTGATTGAGGGGGCGACAAGGACCGAGAACACGCCGGCGTCACGGACGCGTCGGCAAATGAGCTGGGCGGTTTGGGATCCGAAGTCCAAAACGGGTACAACTTCGTGCTCGATGTGGGATTTTTTGTGGGGTTGGGTATGATCAGCCATTGTGAGATCTCACGGGTCGGTCTTCAGCTTTGGAGGCTGAAAAGTGTTGTGGAATGCAGAGAATGGGTCTCTGCGTCCGATAAACCCGGAGATAATGAATGGCCCCGGGTGATATCGTAGACATCGGGTCAGAAATTGCGAGTGTTTGGAGCAACCAGTTGTCAGAGTATCCGAATAGTGTTGGTGCAAGTCCTGATGCCTACAGTTGTTGCATGACGCAAGGACGCAGGCGACAGAGTGTGAGCGAGATGTTCGTGGTGGGCGTTTCGATCATATTGTGCTCGGTTTCTGGGTGTATAACCGTAGAATCCGGGTTTGATTCACCGGCACCATCCAAACGCATCGACGCGATTGTCGATGCATCCGCCTTGGAGGACAGCGAATCATTACTTAAACTTGTTGAGAAACTCCGGTCGTTTGACCCGGCCGAGCGGATGTTTGCGATCCGATCGCTCGAAATCCGCACCGGGGAGACGCTGGGCTACGATCATGCGGCCCACGATTGGCAGCGGATCGAGGCGTTTGGTCGATGGATCGAGTATCTTGAGGAGCAAGGGATCGAGACGAGTTCGATTGTTGATGAGGATACGGGCACGCCGATAGAACAGGATGCAGGATAAACACAACGATTTGAGTATGTGCAGTAAGTAAAGCAATGGTCGTGGGTTGCACGATCTAACGGAGCGGGTGGATATGCAGGACAAGCCTGAAATCGAGTTGAAGCTGATCTCTGATCCGATGTACTTGTGCGGTGCGCGCGAGCTCGTCGGGTGCATTGCGCGTCGGATCGGGTTCAACGATATGGATTGCTCGAAGATCGCGTTGGCGGTCGATGAGGCGCTTGCGAACATCATTCGTCATGGGTATAACAAATCGTTCGATCGTCCGATCTGGATCGGGATCAATCCGATCAAGCCCAGTGCAGACTCGATCGGCGGGATCGTGATTACGATTGATGACGAGGCCAAGCAGGTTGATCCTTGCACGATGAAGGGGCGCGAGCTCGAAGATATCAAGCCCGGCGGGCTTGGTGTACACATTATCCGCGAAGTGATGGACGAGGTTCGGTACGAGAAACGCAAGAAGGTTGGCATGCGGATGATCATGATCAAGCGGGCGGCGCGACCCGAAGAATCAGCCCGGCTCTCTGGTGGTGCCTGCAACAGCAATGCGTGCTGTGTGACGAATGTTCCCAAGAAGACTTTGGGTTCACGCTCTCGTGCCTGAGCAGAACTCTCTGCAATTGGCTACAGTAGAACAACGCATATGTTGTTTATAGAGGGAAGAGATCGATGGCCAAGCAGCAATCAGAGTATATTTCGGTTGACCGCCCTGAGCAGGGCGTGGTGGTGGTCTCGCCATCGACCGATATTGATATGAGTCGATCGCCAGAGTTGCGTACCACGATCCGTCAAGAGATGGGTTCTGGTGTTCACAAGATGGTTGTTGATCTTGAGGAGGTTCACTATATGGATTCGTCTGGGTTGGCGACGCTTGTTGAAGCGATGCGCAACGCGAGCAAGGCGGATACGAAGCTGGTGATCTGTAATATGCACGAGAAGGTGAGCGCGATCTTTGAGATTGCTCGTTTGGATTCGTTCTTTACGATCGTTGGTTCGCGTGATGATGCGGTATCGATCTGAGAGAACTTGTATTTCCAAGCCATTTGTTTGAGCCAAGGATAAGGCGAGCAAAGCACAATGCCCGAGCGGACACTTCAAGATGATGATCAAGCCAAGCAGCTCCCGCTGTTGGTTCTGATTGTGCTCTTTCCGTTTGCGATCATCGGTCGGCGTGCGATCGGCATCCTCGCGCACACGGGCGAGGTGTTTTATCTGCTTGTTGATGCGACACAGTGGCTTTGGCGGGGCATCTTTGGGAAAAAATACAGGCTTGGAACCAACGCGATTGTTTCACAGATTTGTCGAATCGGTGTGCAGTCTATCTTTATTGTGGCGTTGGTATCGGGTTCGGTGGGGCTGATTTTGGCGTTGCAGTTGTCGCCGCCTTTGGATGACTTTGGTCAGCGTGACAAGATCGCCAATATTATTACGGTTGCGGTGCTGCGTGAGTTGGGCCCTTTGATCGGCGCGATCGTGCTGACTGGGTTCGCGGGCGCATCGATTGCTGCCGAGATCGGGACGATGGTGGTCTCTGAAGAGATCGAAGCGCTTGAGGCGAGTGCGCTCAATCCGATCCGATTCCTTGTGATGCCTCGCTTGCTTGCAGCGAGTGTTTCGATGACGGCGTTGGGTGTGATCTCGAGTTTTTGTGCGATTATCGCGGCGCTGGCGATTTCGGTTTCGATGCTTGGCATCCCGTACCAAACCTATGTTGACAACATGCTGACCCAGGCCAAGCTCGTTGACTTTTTGACCGGGGTGGTCAAGGGCGGGATCTTCGGGACGCTGATCGGGATTATTGCATGTGCCAACGGGCTCAAGGTGACCGGCGGAGCTGCGGGCGTGGGGCGTGCGACGACTTATACGGTTGTGGAATGCATCGTCGCGATTGTGGTCGCCGACCTGGTGTTCACCGCGATCTTCTTTGCGCTCGGGATGTTCTAAGAAGCGAAGATTACAGCCGATACCCGACGGGGTGTTCGATGAGGGTGTACAGCTCTCTCAGCACGGTCATCACAGCGAATCCGATGACGGTCAGTGAGATCATGATGGCGAAGGCTGTCCAGAGTCCTGCACCGGCGAGCCAGCCACAAGCGTAGAGGGCGGGCCAGATGGCGCCGTAGCGGGAGATTTTTTCGCCGAGCACTGGGCCCAGCCCGTTCTTTTTGTATCGTCGATAGATCATCAATGCAAAGATGGTCATGAACCCGAGGGGATAGAGCCCCGCGGTGATCGGGACGTAATAAGGCCAAAGCCCATCGTCGCCCATGCGTGAGATCGCCAGGGCGAGCAAGATCAGCGAGCACATGAGCCACCCGACGCTCGCAAAGATCGCTGCCCGCTTGGAGATCGGAGGCGAACGCCGACCCAGGTGCTGGGCAAGCCCGGCGATAATCATCGCGTGGGTCATCACGAGCCAGACCGGGAGCAAGAACTGAACGCCCAGATCGGGGATGAGCATGTGCCCGGCGTAGATCACGCTGAGCAGGACCATCCCGAACCCGGGGACAAACTTGCCCAGGACATTGAAGATAAGGATCGCGCACGCGAGCATCAGGGTGACCAAGAGTGCGCCTGATCCAAAGACCATCGCCCCGAGCACCGCGAGCATGAGTGTGGCGGCGACCATGCAGACCGCGAGCTCGATGCTCGCTGAGCCATCGACGATCGGAGAGCCCACTTTGCCCAGGGCTCGGTCTCGGTGGACATCGAGCAGGTCGTTGAGGGACATCCCAAAGGCGTAGAGCCCGACCCCGGCGATGAGCGAACCGGCCAGCAGGAGGATCAGAGGCTGATCTTTGATGACGACGGTGCCGAGCTCTTCTTCGTTGAACCGGGACCAGAGGATAATGAACCAGAGGTTGGCGACGGCTCCAAAGGCGGTCGTCACTCGGGTGAGTTTGAGCATCGGGGCGAGTTTGATGAGGGTTTTTCGCATGATTTCTCTAGGATGGGTGGTTAGATGGTAGCGGCTGTGGTGCCCGATGGGGGAAGTGCTACGATCATGGACTATGGCTCGCCCTGATTCAAATCCAAATGCCCAGCCCGCACCATCTGCGGTGATTGTCTCACGATATAACGAGACGGTGACTTCGGTGATGCTCGATGGGGCGATCGGGGCGTACCTTGGGCGTGGCGGGGTCGAATCTGATCTGGCGGTGCTTGAAGCGCCTGGGGCGTATGAGTTGGTCTCGATCGCTCGCGCAGCAGCGAGCAGCGGGATGTACGGCTCGGTGATTTGCTTGGGATGTGTGATCAAGGGCGAGACATCGCACGATCTGCATATCTCCAGCGCGGTGGCCAATGGTTTGGCACAGATCACGGTGGCGACGGGTGTGCCGATCGCCTTTGGTGTGCTGACGACCAATACCAATGAACAAGCCCTCGCCCGCGCGGGCGGCGACAAGGGCAACAAAGGCGCCGAGGCGATGAGCGCGGCGCTCGATGCTGCCGACGCGATCGCGATGCTTGTGCATGCTCAATCAACAAATTCGCCGGGCGTTCGTTTTACGCCTGGGCTTTCACCGAACGATAAACTCTCTTCCCACAAACAGGAAACTCGTTAACCTATGGCTTCACCACGCGACATCCGTAAACTCGCCTTGCTGGCACTTTATCAACTCGATGCACGAGCCGGCGATGACGCAGAGACTATCCGCGAATCGCTCGACGATGTGCTGACCCTCGAAGAGGAGGGGCTCTCGTTCTCTGATATCAAGCTCGAGTTTTCCGAGGGCGAACGCGACAAGGCGTTTGCTTTGGCGAGCAGGTCGTATGCCCATCGTGAGATCGCTGATGTCGAACTCAACGAGCTTTCGGTCGATTGGATGGTGAGCCGAATGCCTGTGGTTGACCGTTCGATTCTGCGGATGGCGCACTATGAGATGACGGCGATCGCTGACCCAAAGCCCAAGGCAACGGTGAATGAAGCGGTCGAACTCGCCAAGGCATTCTCGACGAAGAACTCGCCGGGCTTTGTCAACGGGATTCTTGATAAGGTGCTCAAACGCGTGCTCGCACAGAACACCACGAACACGGCGGCCGAGTAACCAATGGCGATCTTCCGCAAAGCACTCGATACACTCAAAAAAGGACTCGGCAAGACCCGCGAGACCTTCGTAGCATCGCTCCGCTCAATGCTCAGCGGCAAGCAACTCAACGATGATCTCATCAAAGAGATCGAGCAGCGATTGATCCAGTCTGATGTGGGGGTCAAAGCAACCAAGATCCTGATCGATGGCATCAACGCCGACTACAAAGCCGGCACGCTGACCAAGGGCGAAGATGTTATTGAGTATCTCAAAACCGAACTCAAAGCGATGTGGCCCGCCCAAGATCGCACGCTGAACCTGAGCGATACCAAGCCAACGGTTATCCTCATGACCGGCGTCAACGGCGTGGGCAAAACCACCTCGATCTCGAAACTCTGCCAACAACTCACCAGCGAAGGCAACACGGTGCTGCTTGGCGCGTGTGATACTTTTCGCGCGGGCGCGGTGCGTCAGCTTGAGATCTGGGGCGAGCGATTAGGGGTTGAAGTCGTCAAGGGCCAGCAGGGCGGCGATCCGGCAGCGGTCGCGTTTGATGCGTGCACTGCCGCGAAGGCACGCAATGTTGATATCTTGATTATCGATACGGCTGGTCGATTGCAAACCCAAACCGGTTTGATGGATCAGCTCTCCAAGATTCGGCGTGTGATCGATAAGCAGATCCCGGGTGCGCCTCATGAGACGCTGTTGGTGCTTGATGCGACGAGCGGGCAGAACGCGTTGCGCCAGGCTGAGGAGTTTAATGCGGCTGCTGGTGTGACGGGCATCTTCCTGACCAAACTCGACGGCACCGCCCGCGGCGGCATCGTCGTCGCGATCAAAGAAGCGACGGACATCCCGGTGAAGTTCATTGGGGTAGGCGAGACGCCTGACGATGTCGAGCCGTTTGATCCCGAGCGGTTTGTCGAGGCGATGTTCGCGGAGTAAAAGCGGATTGGGGCAAACTGATTTATTGTGGGATATGGGGATTCCATGGGAGTACAAATGGTCCCACGCAGTGATGCTCACGCGGGTACAGTGCTAGAAGTTGTCTAATAATGAGTTCGACAGATTTCTCAGCTAGCATGATGGACTCAAGAGTGAAGATTTCTGCTTCATCTCTGGGGCTATGGTTTTTGTCATTCTGGATATGTAATCTATTCCTGATACTGGCCAATTCTTTGAGGTCCTCGTAAATCGGTACATGTTGAAGTAGATCGTGTTTTTTACATTGCACAATCACCACAGTGAATTTGTTTGCAGTTAATGATCTGATACGAGACAGTGTTTCAGCTTCGATATTCTGAATGCCTTCACGGGTGAACGATTGAATTCGTAAGTTGATCAAGTCATAAAGCATTGCTTCTGCAATTGAGGCAAGGGATACGATTACGGGTTTAGCAATCTCAACTCGGTCGTTCTCGGTGGGGTATTTTTCATATAGAGAACGCAGTGTGCGTAAGTTGTATTGGATATTGTCGCCGGTTTTAAAATCGCCGATGAATCTAGATTCAATTTGGAAACTCATAAAACTCCTTCCTTGAGTACAGGGTGAAAAGGGTGTTGGCAGTCGTACTCACCCCGCACCCTCGCCTCTGGCTTCGTGTTCGGAGTCAAACTCTTC
>CAJXXI010000123.1 GCA_913062615.1 uncultured bacterium
TGTCACCTGCTTTTCTTCTTCTCCCGCGAGGGTCCCAACGCCTGTGACTTCGAGGCTCATGGGGTACCGCATCCACATCGTGGACGACAGTTCTCACCTCGTTGATCTCATCGAGTTCATGCTTGATGATGCTGGCGCGGAGGTGAGTTCCTCATGCAACGGCGCGATTGGGGTGACGGAGGTGCTTCGGGCGCGTGCGGACGGCGAGCCTTACGATGTGATAATCATGGACATGATGATGCCAGTCATGGACGGGTACGCCGCTGCGACCGCACTGAGACAAGGCGGCGTGACCCAGCCAATTGTGGCTCTCACGGCACATTCGATGTCCGATGACCGTGAGAAGTGTGACGCGGCCGGTTGCGATCATTACATCATGAAGCCCATCAATCCTGCAACTTTCGTAGCAGAGATAGAGGAGATCATTCGCGCGGGCTCGTGAGTCTTCGAGCAACCGGAGATGATTGCCGGAACCGTTCTGCCTCGATCTACCCGTCATGCGTCGAGGCCGAGACGATTTCTGTATTCGAGTTTGATTTGGCGGCAATAACCAATGCCGGCTTGATTCGCATGAATGGATTTCGAACATCTCAATGTAAATCCGTCTTCGCTTGCGGGTCAGATTGCTGTATTGGGCGGGTCAGACAACCCAGTCTACCAAAAACTGAAATCGCCGCAAAACCTGAGGATTGCAGCGTTTATGGAAGTGGGCGTAATTGGATTCGAACCAACGATTTCTACCATGTGGCGGCCAGCTTATGCCTTAAAACAAGCGTTAAAAGGCTGTATTCAAAAATTTTAAGGTGAGAGCAGGTAAGCTGTGCAATCCGTGTTGTCTCAGTTATCTCGACAATCGCCCTCGCCTTAGCTTACCGATCATCTTTTCCGAACGCCCCCTTCTTACCCCCAAGGAAAGTCATTTCCTTGCTGTTGATGGTCTTCCTCGCTTTGAAGCTGCTGTGGGATGGGTAGTAGCTAGATTGATGTATCTTACCATATGATCCGATCGCACCAAATCGGAACAAAATTCAGAACAAGAATCGGAACAGCATTTTTGAGCGTTTCCATAGAAAAACCCCAAACCGTTGCCAGCAAGGGGTTTAATCTAATGGGCGCGGGTGGATTCGAACCACCGAATGCTAACGCAAGAGGATTTACAATCCCCGCCCTTTGGCCACTTGGATACACGCCCCAAGTCTTTTCAACACACACTCTGATTCAAAGGGCCGAATCAGAGTGTTAAAGCCACCTCTCGGACTCAAACCGAGGACCTGCAGATTACAAATCAGCTGCTCTATCAACTGAGCTAAGGTGGCGTATGCGGTTGTCGCTCTCAAGGTTCGGATTTCTCCTTGCCGTTGAAAACTCCGAAAAATATCGGCCTCGCACAAAGCGAGGCCGTATTTTCGAAAATGGGCTATACAGGGCTCGAACCTGTGACCCCCAGTGTGTCATACTGGTGCGCTAGCCAACTGCGCCAATAGCCCAAAGCGGGAAGATTGTATCCACCTCGCTTGAAAATGCAAACTCAACACGCATCGGGAGTGACAAATCTCTTAATCATCTATCCCCATGCGTCCAGATTCGGGTTATCCCGACGCTTATTTGCTCAAGATCACGATTTCGACACGCCGGGATTCCTTCTTGGTCCCCTTGGCATGCGAAGGTCCAAAGGCTGCGGAGTAGACCTGGTTGTTGTCAACACCCTTGCTGATCAAATAAGTCTCGACCGAAAGCGCACGGGCAGCACTGAGATACTCATTGGTGCCCCACTTTTTCTTGGTTTTGACGAGTTTATCAGTATCGGTGTACCCTTCGACGCGAACGGTGTTGCCGCTGTAGGTCGATTGGATCACCTGTGCGATCCCATCGAGCGTCGCCTTGGCCTGCTTGCGGAGTTGCTCGGAACCCGAGTTGAAGAGCACATCTCCGGGGACTCGCAGGACGATCGCTCCGCCGTTGCGCAATCCGACTTGGACATCGGAAATCCCCTCGAACCCGGTGATTGGTCGAGCAGCAGCGGCGGCCTGTGCAGCATCAGCAGCAGCCTGAGCATCACTCAAATCAGACTGAAGCCTTTGATTATCCGAACGGAGTTGATCGTTCTGCTCCTGGAAGGCGCTGTTGCCATCGTTTGATTCTTGAGCACTCGCTTGAAGCCCTGCGATGCGTTCGCGGAGCTGGGTGTTTTCGTCAATCGCTGCGTCGTAGTCTCGTTGTGAGACGGTATTACACCCGCCCAATACGGCCATGCCCATGCAGCCCAATGCGATCAAAAAGAGTTTTGGCGTGTTCATCCATGCACCTCCCGGTTATGTGTTGTTCTCGTTCATCTACAGTCTATCCGGTTCCACCACCGGCGTGGGCAACGCGCCCAACAGAATCATCCATCCCATACCAACCAACCCTAAGGCAGATTCAAAGGCCCGGTCATCCCAAAGATCCGACCGAGTCCCATCTCAACCACAGGCTTGCCCAAAATCATTATCATCGTCGCCACCGCCAAGAACGGCCCATAGGGCATCGCCCGGCTCAGCTTGCCGCTAAACACTTGTGCGACAATCGCATACGCAACGCCAACAAACGCTGCAAGGAAAAACGCGATCGTCGGATCAATCCACCCCAGGCATGCCCCCACCGCAGCCATCATATGAACATCGCCCAATCCCATCGCTTCCTTGCCAAACGCCAACGATCCACCGATCCGCACCGCCCATACGACGCCGCCAGCGATCAAATACCCCATCAGCACTCCGCCGAGCACCACGAGCCAGAGCGGAGCATTGTCAGGAGCAAAGGAAAGCCCTGAGTTAGGATCTGTCGTCCATTGACCGAACATCTGCACCATAAGCCAACCGCCAGCGAGCCCAAAGACCGCAGGCATGCATAAAAACGCTAGCTCCCGGATCATCTCACGCCGAGCATGAGGGTACATCAGCCAATCTTCGATTGACGATTCGGCTTGCTCTGTCTTTGCTTGTTCCAAATTTTCGGCGTTCTCTTCGGCTGGTTTCTCAGTGCTCTGCTCGGATTCTGATTCTGATTCTGATTGATGATTCGATTCGTACCATTCTTCAAAGTCGGCGAAGCTCCGTGTGAGCCATCCAAACTTGAGGAACAGATTCGAGAGGATCAGCCCGAAGCATCCACCGAGCCCGATCCCGATGAATCGCCACCCTCCGATGCCTCCGGTCGCGATCGTCCAGACCTCGCCGGGGGCGGTGAACCATTTCATGTGGGCATTGGGCACCGCCCAGATCCCTGCGAGTCCTGCGGGCATCATCGCCGGGCTGCCGTATTTCGATTGAAACCAGATCGCATGCCCAGTGTGCAATACCAATGCCACCAGTGCAGGCACCCAGGTGAGCACCAACGGTATCGTCGATGTCCGTGCATCGATAATGGTCATCGAGACCATGCTCCCCACCAACACCAAGAGCACGACCATCGCCGGCCAAGTCAACGCCGGGCCATTGGCTGCCCATTCGGGCGCGATCCGTCCGAGCCCGAATATCGCATCATCTGGCACGATGTACCAGAGTGCGTAGATCCCACCAAAGAGCACCGCGACAACGGTCTCTACGATCGGATATTCAGGCGATATCTTGGCTTTGCAGAATCGGCATTTTCCACGCAGGATGATCCACCCGAAGATCGGGATGTTTTCGCGCCACGAGAGCTTGTGGTTGCACTTGGGGCATCGCGAGGTCGGCTTGACGACATCGAGCCCGAGCGGGATGCGATAGACGAGCACATTGGTCAGCGACCCGATGCACGCACCGACAGCCGTCACAAAGAGCAGAATCGTCAACCAGGGCATCATGTAAAAAAACCAGTCAGGCATCACTCATTCATCGGCCGATTGGATCAAATCGCTGGATATGTCTTTACACAGAATCATCGCCAAGCGAATCTGCATTGAGCTCAATAATCCGCTGCTCTGCCCGATCGAGGATACCCCGCGCCCGTTTTACGAGCCCGATGCCCTCTTCGTACCCCTTGATCGATTCGTCAAGCCCGATTTCGCCCGATTCAATCCGATCGACGATGGTTTCGAGTTGATCGATCAGCTCTTCGTACCGGAGTTCTTCATGAGCGGATGTCTTCGATTTGGTTGTTTTTTTGGCCACGGTTGAGGATACGCCTTTCGTTAGAAGAGTTCTTGCTGGTTGGGGTTTGGTTTCTTGTTGGCTTTGGACCGCCGCTTGGGCGTTTGGTGTTGTGTTGGTTGGAGCCGAGGGTCGGCTTTGGGCACCGAGCCCCCTTCGACCTGCGATTTCACTTTACCGTCTGCCAGCGTCGTCACAACTGTCTCGCCCGGAGCAACATCACCGACTGATCGCACGAGCGACCCATCGGGCTTGGCGGTGACGCTGAACCCGCGAGCGAGGACCTGTGCCGGCCCGATCGCATGGAGCTCTCGCGAGACCGAACCGAGTTCGTCGCGTTTGTGCTCAATCGTCCGATTGATCACCCGCCCGAGGCGTTGGCAGAGCATGTCGAGGTGTTCTTCGCGACGGGCGTGCACCGCAGCGGGTTGATGGCGGGCAAGCTTGATCGCAATCCGATCGAGCTGCGATCGGGATTCTGCGATCGATGCTTTGAGCGTGCCAAACAACTGAGCAGCATTCGCTGACAAACGGTCTCTGTGGATACGGATAATCACCCGTGGATCGGACATTGAGCGAGAGGCAACAATCGCGCCGAGCCTTTGTTGTTCGTAGCGCAGCTCTGATCGCACCGTCCGATCGAGCCGACTCAGGACGGATACGAGTTGTTCACGCAATGCCTCTCGATCGGGCGCCAATCGCATCGCTGCTTGCGTTGGTGTCGCGCACCGTTCGTCCGCGACGAGTTCGGCGATTGTTGTATCGGTCTCGTGCCCGATAGCCGCGACGATTGGCAGTGCTGAATCGTGAATCGCCTGCGCGACTTCGAGTTCGTTGAATGCCCAGAGGTCTTCGAGCGACCCGCCGCCACGGGTGAGCAAGATCGCGTCGATGCCGAGCTGTGGTGCGTGTATATTGAGCTTGTTGATCGCGTTGGCGATTTGCCCTTTGGCCGACTCACCCTGCACACGCACATCGACAATCACAAGTTCAATACTCGGGCACCGCTTGCCCATCGTGTCGATCACATCGGCGACCGCAGCCCCGTCCTTGCTCGTCACCACCGCAATCTTTCGCGGGAAGCTCGGCAACGCTTGCTTGGTCGATGGATCGAACCAGCCAAGTTCACGGAGCTCTTCGCAGCGTTTTTTGTACTGGCGTTCAAGATCGCCCTCACCAACCGGGGTCATCGAGGTGACGATCAGGCTGATGCGCCCGCTTGGGGCGTAATACTCGATCCGTCCTTTGGCGATGACCGAATCGCCATGCGTTGGGGTATAGCTCATCCGTCGAGCGGTCGATGCAAACACCACCGCACCGATGACGGCGTGTTCGTCTTTGAGCGAAAAGTAATAGTGCGTTCGATGAGAGAGTGAACTGATCTCCCCGATGACCGCGAACCGGTCAGAGAGCCCTGCCTTGATCGCGTGATCGATTCGCGTTGCAAGCTGTGAAACAGTAATGGCCTGGGTTTTATCATTGCCCTTACCCAAAACCGACACAAGGGACTTGTCGTCCCTAGCGCCGGCTCTCTCTACTGAGTGCTTGCTTTTCATTCGATCAGGATTGAAAGGGAGTCGGCCGGTCACATCAGTACGATACGACCACTTCATCCATTCGTCACCTCAAGCATGCGATTGACTTTACTTTGGCTTGTTTATCGCTTCACTTATCAAGAGCCACCTTGGTGGTTCCTGCTTGTTTTTCATTCTTCTTCTCGACCCGGGCCACTACATCAGAAGCCACATGGTGAGGCAGCGAGATCCGGACAGGCTCGTCGCCCGAGAGCATTGCGACGACGCCAGACATGTTGTCCTGATCGTTCGCCTTGACCTGCTCACGTGATTTCACGCGGGGGATATCGGCTGGACGCTCGAACACGGCAGCCGGCTTGGGAATCGTGTTGGCTTTGGCCTGTGTTTCACCCTGTGCGTTTGGATTGGTATAGACGCGTACGCCGAAGAACCCGTTGTCACGGAGCCAGTTGTGGCGGGCCTGCTCGAGCTTGCTGAACAGCTCCTTGGTGCGATCAATGTACTGACGCCCGTGCTGGGTGCGATCTGTATCGAGGGTCGTCCCACGGAAGAGCATCTGTGCGGTTGCATCAGTCGCTGCGGGCAATGGCTGGAATGGATCGATCGCGAAGACGCCATCGAATATCTGAACATAGATTAATGCCGGGGCATCTTGGCCGCCGAGTTTTTCGCGATCGGAGCTTGCCCATGCGATCGAACCGTCCGCGTTTGATACCGCGATGACATTGCCTCGGGTATCGTTCGAGAAACGGATCTGTCCGCGACGGGTGTCGGTGGTATTGATCATGCCGGCATGAATCTCAACGATCTCAGGCGATCGCACCTGGTCTTTGGCTTTGTAGGTTGTCGCATGAACTGGTCCCAGCATAGCGAGTGTCAATGCACCGATGAATGTCGTAAGTATCATATCGGTTCTCCATTCTTTAGTTGTTGTTTGGCCGAAGGGGATGAATCCAATGGCGCATGCGTCGGGCATACACGCCAGACTTGAATCAAGTGTGCACGAAAACCGCAAAATCACCAGTTCGATGGCCGATCGATCATGTGTTTCGTTCCGATTATGAGGATTCATTATCCAGATGCAGGATTCATCGGATTGCGTACCGATACTCTCGGACCTTAATCCGCGTCGGTTGCGCCATCTTCTGTGCTTACCACACGATACGCATCGAGCACCGAGGTGATATACATCCCGCCTCGGCGATGCTTGGCGACATATTCTCGCGATTCGATACCCGATCGGCGTGCGCCTGCAGGATCAGCGAGACACGCCGAGAGCTTCTCAGCCCATGATCTCCGCGATGGGCGATCCACGATCGAGATGCCCGGCGATTCTTGGATCGGTGTGATGAACTCGTCGTTGCCCGCAATAATCGCCATCCCGGTACCCATCACATCGAGCAACAGCGTGCGTTCTTCGTGGAGCGTATCTGGATAGACCAAAATATCGCAACGGAGCAACAAATCTCGGCGATCCTCGCTCCGATCAATAATCGTGAATCGGTCTTCGAGTTTTCGCTCTTGGACCTTTGCCCAGAGCGATGCCCGCTCGACCACTTCGAGGTTCGCAAAGACCATAATATTTTCGTGCGATTCGATCGCATCGGCGATGCCTTCGAAAGCGGCGATGCACTGATCCTTCTGGCGACCCGAACTCATCAGCACGATCGAAATATTTTTCCCTTCACGGAAGATGTTGATTATCTCGCTCGATACCTGCGCCCCCCACTGCGCCAGATGCACCCGCTGCCCGAGCCCGGCTTTGATCAATCCGGTTTCGAAAGGGCGCTCTGGGATCATGAACAATGCACGGTCTGATTCTTCAAGATGTAAGCCCTTGGCCAAATCGAACAGCCCGGCTCGCCAGACCTCGAACACCATCCCCGCTCCGAGGATGCGGGCGAGTTCTCGCCCCATTGTCCACGCGCCACCGCCGAACACATGGACGATATCGATCACGCCTGAAAGCGACTCTGTGTCTTTGGCGCCCTGATCTTTGACCACCTGTTTGGCAACGTGGGCTGCACGGATTTGGCGAGTGAGCGCAAGCCCTCGATCGGCGTACCAGACCGGCTCGCTCAACAAATCGAACCCCGCTTCTTCAAGATGGCGGCCCTTGGGCAGCACAACCTGAGCCGCCACACCCTCGTTGGCGAGTCCGACGACGATGCGTTCGATCAACGCTCGCTCATGGATCGCAAACATGGCATCGACAAGAATCAGCACACGCATGGGGTTCGGCTCCATTGCTCAGAAGATCAGTCTGAAGAAGAGTTTTGATCCTCAATTCGGAAAGTTAACTCTGGTGGTGACGATTCATCGTTCTTGACCGCCTTGGTCCGCCACACACCGACCCAGTGATCTTTGGCAACCTTGCGGAGCACATAATCGCCCGCGGGTTCATCGCGAGGCGAAAGATCCGCTGGTGCATCATTCCAAGGCCACCAAGGCGTAATCCCCTGATCGGCACCCGGGAGCAGCTTGAACTCTTCTGGGTTGTCAACGATCTCGGTAATCGTGGTCAACCGATCGAGCTTGGTGTACACCGTCGGGATACTTGCGAGCAAACCACGCGTGTACGGATGCATCGGGTTGGCATACAGGTCATACACATTGGCAAACTCGACCACACGACCTGCATACATCACGCACACCACGTCGGCGTTCTCGGCAACCACGCCCAGGTCATGGGTGATGAGCATGACCGCCATGTCACGCTTGGTTTTGAGATTTTTGAGCAACTCAAGA
>CAJXXI010000124.1 GCA_913062615.1 uncultured bacterium
GCTCCTCATCGAAGCCGGATACCCAAACGGTGAAGGGCTCCCACCCATCCGCTTCGTGACCTCACAGAACACACTCAACAACGCGGTTTCAGAGATGGTCAAACGCCAGCTCGCCGAGGTCAACATCAAGTTCGAACCAGTCTTCCTGGACTTCTCGACACTGATCGAGAACATCAACAAGAAGAAGGCTCCGATGTTCGGGTTCGCTTGGAATAGCGATTACCCAGACGGCGAGAACAACCTCGCTCTCTTCTACGGCCCGAACGAAGCACCGGGCTCGAACCACTACAACTACAAACGCCCAGAGTTTGACGCGATGTACGATCAGATCCTGACTATGGGCCCGAGCGAAGAGCGGACCGCAATCTATGCCCGTATGCGTGACATGGTCCTCGATGACTGCGTCTATGTGGGCGGGATGGCCCGCGAGCGATTCTACCTGATCAACCCTTGGCTGCGCAACTGCAAGCCTACCGAACGCTACTATGGGTGGTTCAAGTACCTTGATGTCGACGACGAAGCAAGGAACTGATCACAGACTGCTCGTCTTCGAGTGTTTAACTGACCCATGAATCGACCCCGGAGCCTTACCCGTGTGGACTTATATCGTTCGGCGAACGCTGTACAATATCCCCGTCTTCTTGAGCATCATCCTCGTGGTGATGTTCGCGTTGCGGGTCAATGACCCTGTCTCTGCCCAACTCGGCAAGAACGCGTCTCAAGAGCAGATTGATCTGCTGACTGAGGCATACGGACTCGACCAGCCCTTTATAGAGCAGTACGGTCGATTCATCTGGAAACTTGTCCGGCTCGACTTCGATGAACGGTCTTGGGATCAGGGATTTCCTGTTGGCGAGATGATCCTCAACGCAATCCCGCCCAGCATGGCAGTAACCATTCCTACGCTGTCGATCACCGCATCGATCGCGATCTGCGTCGGGCTTTTGTCTGCGTTCCATCGTGGTAAACCCATTGATAAGCTCCTGATGTTTGTCGCCGTGATCGGTATGAGCATCTCGGTGCTGGTATACATCATCATCGGGCAGTATTGGGGAGCGTACCTCCCCAGTACCGCGGTTGATGGTTGGCCGTTCCAGATCTCGGTGGACGCCTCGGCGGGCTCGTCGACCTGGTTCTTCTTCAAGCCATCGAACTGGATCGCGTTTTGCATGCTCCCGGTGATGATCAATGTGACCGTGGCGCTCGGGTACGACACCCGGTTCTACCGTGCGGTCATGGTCGAAGAATCACAGAAGGACTACATCCGCACCGCACGCGCCAAGGGCGCGAGCGTCCGGCGGGTGATGTTCGTCCATATGCTTAAGAACGCGATGATCCCGATCATCACGCGGATCATGATCTCGCTACCGTTCATCATCACCGGATCGATTCTGATCGAGGTGTATTTCGGTATTCCCGGGATGGGGCGGACGCTGATCAACGCGATCAATGCCAAGGACTTCCCCGTGATCCAGACATTCACCGCTCTGTTCTCCGCGTTGTTTATCGCATCCAACATCCTGACCGATGTGCTCTACGCACTGGCTGATCCAAGAGTGAGGCTTTCATGATGTTACTGAACCGAATGAGCGAATCTCCCGCGATGCGCAAGCTCCTCCGCAACCGCGGGGCGATGGTCGCGATGAGCATCATCACACTGTACATGATCCTCTTCGTGTGGATCGCGAGCATGCAGTTCGTGGCATGGGTCGGCGCAACGACCAACACCTTCGATCTCACCGAACGCCCGGTGATGGGGGCGTTGCTCCCGAGCCGAACACTCGAACGGGTCGGCGCGAGCAATCAGCTCGGGTTCGGACTTCATGCCGAGCCCTCCAAACGAATCGATCAGGTCAAGTTCTACTTTGGTCAAGTCGACGGGGTATTCACAGAGATCGAGCAAGCCAACGGCGAGAACGGCGAAGCCAGGACCGTCGAAGAAATTCTTGATTCCACGAGCTTGGCAGAGCTTCGTCTCGCAGACCGACCCATCGACGAGCTCCAGGATATCTATGACCGGGGCATGGCGGTCTTCGCCGAGCAGGACACGCTCCGCAGGCTCCGTCCAAAGATCGTCAAGATCGATATCGCCCTCGAGAAACTCGCCGCGTTTCGCGCCCAGATTGACAGCGCGACTATCCGTGACGACGAGGCGTTCGAGAACCTGTGCGAAGACACCGGATACATCCTTGAAGACATCATCACGCACCTCAGCGACTACGCCAAGATCGCACCGACAGACACAGACCCGCTGGCAGCCATTGACGCTGATATTCTGACCGAGGCGATGGACGCGTTGCTCGATTACGAGCCGATGGATCCGGTCTACGACCAAGGAGTGATCGATCAGATCCAAGCCGCGACCGATACAGCCGGCGACGGGATCGACGCCGCCGTGAACGCCAAGCTCGTTGATATCGAACCGATTCTGGCCGAGCTCTATCCGATACCAAATGGTCTCAATGGGATGATTTACAAGTTTCGTCTGATGCTCGGAACGGATCAGCAAGGGCGATCGATCATGCTCCGGGCGCTGTACTCAGCGAAGATTGCGATCCAGGTCGGGCTGATCGTTTCGTTCTGTGCGGTGTTGTTCGGCTCGATCGTCGGGGCCGCCGCCGGCTACTTTGGTGGGATTATCGATCACCTTGTGATCTGGCTCTATTCGACCTTCTCCTCGATCCCCTATTTGGTATTGTTGGTCGTGCTCTCGTTTATGTTCACGGGCTCGGCGTTGGAAAAAACCCTCATCCCGCTGTACGTCGCCTTTAGCCTGACCTTCTGGATCGGCCCATGCCGAGTCACCCGTGGCGAAGCGCTCAAGCTCAAATCGCTTGATTATGTGCAGGCCGCCCAGGCCCTTGGTGCCAGCAAAGCCCGCATCCTGCTCAAGCACATCATCCCCAATACCTCGCACCTGATGTTTATCAACAGCTCGCTGCTCTTCATCGGCGCGATCAAAGGCGAAGTCGTCTTGACCTTCTTGGGGCTCGGGCTCAAAGAGGGCGTGAGCTGGGGAACCATGATCTCGCAGTCCAAGCCTGAGGTTGTGTCCGGGTTCTTCTGGCAGATCGGCGCCGCGACATTCTTTATGTTTGTGCTCGTGCTCGCCTTTAACATCCTTACCGACGCGCTCCAAGACGCGTTCGATCCCAAGCATGTAGGGTAATGGTGTAAATCGATATCGATTTTAAAAAAACGCCCGACTGAGTAGTCGGGCGTTTTTAGTTGATGGATACTGGTTCGTTTACTTGCGGGCGGCCTCGAATCGACGCGAGATCTCGTCCCAGTTGATCACACGCATGAACGCCTCAACATAATCCGCTCGGCGGTTTTGATACTTGAGGTAGTACGCATGCTCCCATACATCAACCCCGAGCAATGGAACTGCCCCGGCGATCATCATGTCTTGCTGGTTCTGCACCTGCGTAATCATGAGCCTCTTCGAGATCGGCTCGTACACAAGCCATCCCCAACCAGAGCCTTCAACCTTGGTCGCGGCGAGTTTGAACTGCTTGACGAACTGCCCGAATGACGCAAAGTCGCGTTTGATGAGTTGGCTCAGGTTGCCGCCGGGCTGCCCGCCGCCGCCATCGAGCTCTGGTTTCATGCCCGACCAAAATAAGGTATGGTTGACATGCCCGCCCATATGGAAACTCAGTTGGCGTTGCCAATGTTGGATGAGCGTTTCATCGCCGGCGCCCCAACGAATGTGATCGAGTTCTTTGAGTGCCTTATTCACCCCACGGATATACCCGGCGTGGTGCTTGTCGTGATGAATCCGCATCGTCTGCTCATCGATGACATCTTTCAATGCGTCGTACGCGTAGGGCAGTGGTGGGAGTATGTACTCGGCGGATTTTTCATCCCACCCGAGTTCATCAGCGGTGAGCATCGAAGCAGTCGTCGATGCAATGGATGAAGAAGCGATGGCACCCGTTGCGCCCAGCGCAGCCATGCTCGCGATCGCATTTCTGCGTGTAATATCTGTCGACATGATGATCCTTCCAAGGATGTGTTTCAATTTAGTTCTGTTTGCCTTCGATTGCCGCTATCAAGCAGGCAGCGCCCAGTATGAGCAACTCGTCAACCGCCTCGTCTTGTTCCCGGATAGCGATTCCCATTCTGAAAATGAATGGATTAAAATGCTGGCGATATTCGGCAAGGATCGTGCCATCACCAGTCCGGATGATTTCATAGCGTTGAGGGAAGAGCACCGCTGCGAAGTCCAGATAGCGTCGAGCGAACGGGGCAAAGGAACCGGTTTCCCGAATCGTTGCGATCTCTTGTCCATCGCCATCGAAGATCAGCCATTCATCGCGAATGAACGAAGACTTCATCCCCTTGCGCCGCAAGGTGCCCAGCGAGGTAGCGTTGGGGAGCGTGACGGTGTATGTAGAACTGAAATCAATAATGCTCTGTGCCTGGAGCGAGAGGAGCATGTCCGACATGTCCTCGCCGGTGTAGAGCCTGAGGTCTTCCTTGAGTTTGAATGCTTTTTGCTTGCAGTATCCGATGACCGAGCCGTTTTCGTCATAGACATGGAAAGCGGCGCCGAGTATTTTGAAGACCTTGCGCCTGATGGTATATTTTTCGTTTGATGCGGGTTTTATGCCCATGTGGAGATTCCTTTCAATTGCAAATAGTGTACACAAAAACAGACCCGCATATGCGGATCTGTTCGTGAAAATAATATCAAAGGCGTGATCTTACTCGCCAACTGCCCATCGGCGGAAGTTTGAGATCGTGGCGTCGCCAATCAAATCGCGGACCTTCTTGGAAGGCTCAATGATGAATGGTTGTTCGAGGAGTGCGACTTCAGAGAAGAACTTCTTCATGCCGCCCTCGACCATTTTCTCTGCGATCTGCTCTGGCTTGCCAGATTCAACCGCCTGCTCGAGACGGAACTTGCGTTCCTTCTCGACCATTTCGGCCGGGATGTCATCTGGGGTAATCCCCAATGGTCGAGGCATCGCAGCCGTCACATGCATCGCAAGTTGTTTGAGAACATCGTCGCCGATGGTCCCTTCAACCTGTACCAGAGCACCGGTCTTGCCGTCGTGATGGACATAAGAACCATACGAAGTGTTGCCGGCTTCGCCAGCAAGTTTCTCGATCTTGTCGATCGAGATGTTCTCGCCGGTGGTGATCCGGAGCTCGTCGATGATCTCAGTCATCTCGTCAGTAGGCGAGACTTCCCCAGCATCTGCATTGATTGCGAGCTTAGCAATTTTCGAGGTTGCCGCGATGAACAAATCGTTCTTGGCGGTGAAGTCTGTCTCGGCCTTGATCTTGACCAAGACGGCAGAGGCATTGTCGTCTGCGACAAGGATTTCTACACGCCCTTCGCCCGCGACACGGTCGGCTTTGGCTTCCATTTTACCTTTGAGTTTTTTCCTCAAAAGGATTTCTGCTTGTTCAATGTCGCCGTCGGCTTCGATGAGGGCTTTCTTGCACTCCATCATCGCGAGGCTGGTTTTGTTCCGAAGGCTCATCACGTCTTTGGCACTGATTGTTGTTGACATTCCTGTTGTCCTTTGCCCGTCTGGGCATCAGTAATTGAGATTCGGTGAATCTCAATGGGTATTGGTTGACATGTGCTCGACAAGGTGTACTTGCGAGACGCTATGTTTGTATGCAGACCGATTAGGATTCTGCGGGTGCTGGTGTCGCTGGAGCGGCTGCGGGTTCAGCAGATGCAGAGCTGTCGTCAGAGCGGAACTGTGCCCGGCTCGATCGGCGTGGTCCTGCTTCGGAAGTGCCCTTCTCATCGCGTCCCTTGGAGGACTCAACGCGTGACTGCTTGCCGTCGGCGATCGCCTTACAAAGCTCGCGGACGATCACATCGATCGAACGCATCGAGTCGTCATTGCCCGGGATCGCGATATCAACCATGTCTGGATCGCCATCGGTGTCGATGAGACAGATGGTTGGAATTCCAAGCTTGCGAGCTTCCCGTAGTGCGGTGGTTTCGCGGTTGACATCAATGGCAACGAGACAGCCAGGCATCTTGTGCATCTTGCGGATGCCATCAAGGTTTCGCTTGATCTTGCGCATCTCGCGACGGAGCTGTGATTCCATTTTCTTCGAGTAGCTCTCGAAGTTGTCATCGGCTTCGATCGCTTCGAGCTCTTCGAGCCTCTTGAGACGACTACGAATCGTGCCGAAGTTGGTCAGGGTGCCGCCGAGCCAACGCTCAGTCACATAGTGCATCTCAACATCGCCAACGCGCTGTTCGATGACGCCCTTTGCCTGGCGTTTGGTGCCCACAAAGCAGACATCCTTGCCACCGGCAACGGTTTTGGTCAGGAACTTGCGAGCGAGCAACAGCCCCTTCACAGTTTCCTTGATGTCGATGATGTGAATCCCATTGCGTTTACCATAGATAAACGGGGTCATCTTCGGGTTCCAGCTGCTTGAGCGCTGTCCGAAATGAATGCCGGATTCAATGAGGTCTTGTACGAGTGTGTTGGCCATGATACTTATCCGTTCCTTGTCAGCGGCACCGTCAGTGTGATCGGACACTGGTCGAGGGCGCTTTGGTGACGAATCCCAATCGACGACTTTGGCAAGCCGACGATCATTCCTATTTAAATACAACTATTCCCACACGGGAGATGCCCGGAACCGATCTCGCCGAGCAGGTAAGTATAGATACACAAACCCGATAAACAAGCCGAAATCCCATGAAGATATCACCTTGAATCCAATAACACAAGCCGAACAGTGTGGTGGGCGGACATGAACTCCTTTCTGGAAATATCCGATTTTCATTGAGTCTGATATCTCCTGTGTCGATCCAAAGGGTGAATACCCCTACGGCCGTCAAGGTCGCCCGAGCTGGAGAGAAGAATGTCTAGAAGTGGACTGTTAGTCAGGCGAACGGAACGATTCGATATATCTCTACCCGCACAGGTGCGTATCGCCAAGCAGCATGTCGAAATGGTGCTGTTTGCAAAGGGAGTCGCCGGAGATGATCGATGGATCGATGTGGATGTGGTCGATTTCTCTGAAGGCGGTGTCGGCTTTGCCGTTGAGAGTTTCTTCCCTAGATCAGTTGATCTTGAACTCAGGATTCTTCAGGGCCGCGATTCTGCCAGCGAAGTGTTGTTGCAATGTGAGATGAAAGTCAAGCGAGTACAAATGACCGATCGCCGTCCAGCGTATCTCGTTGGGTGTTCATTCCAAGGGGTTGATGAGCAAGGGCAGCAATCGATTCAGACGCTCATAAATCGTTTGCTCGGCGATGGAAGTGGCGAGAACAGCGGGGGAGTTGATCATGCTTGATAATTCTGAGTTTATCCTACAGGCATTGATCGAGGCAGAAAACCTGACCCAGAAAGAAGCAGAGAAAATCAAATCGGCGATGATCGAACAAGAAATCGATCTGACCGATGCCATTATTCGATCCAACACGGTCACACCGTTCGATGTGGCCGTCATAAAAGCCTCCATTTGCGAATATCCCTTTGTTGATATCACAAAGTTCGATATCGATATCCGTCAATCACGAACCATGCCAAAGTCCGTTTCAGAGCGGTTGCGAGCATTCCCGCTCTTTATCATTGGCGATATCGCAACAATTGGCATGGAAGATCCGCTCGATCTTCATGCGATCGACGAGTTGCGACAGCTGCTCAAGAAGCAGATCGACCCAGTAGTTTGTGATGCACAACAGCTTCATTTGCTTATCACCCGTTCATATACACTCGATTCAGGTGCTGTCGAAGAGCATGACGGAATCGAGGAAATTGAAATCGACTCGTCTCAAGAGCCTGTGGTCGCTGCCGTCAACCAGATCCTCTTTTCTGCAGCTGATTTAAAGGCAAGCGATATTCACATCAACCCCGATGAAAACTCCCTCTTGCTTCGATATCGAGTCGACGGCGTTCTTCAATCACATCGTGGACCAGAACTCACCATGCACGAGGGGATGATTCAGCGTCTCAAAGTCATGGCCCACCTTGATGTCACCCAAACCAGGCGTCCCCAAGATGGCAAGTTCCGGTTTAAACACAATGGCGTTGCGATTGATGTTCGATTGAGTATCATCCCGACAATTCACGGCGAAAATGCGGTGATGCGACTCTTGAGCACCGCCAGCACAATCGGTCAAATCAAAGACCTTGGCATGCCACTCGATGTAACGGATACGTTTACGCAGATGATCTCAAAGCCCCATGGAATTATTCTGGTCACCGGTCCAACGGGATCAGGTAAAACAACAACACTCTACACCGCGCTCAATCAGATCAACTCACCCGATCGCAACATCATGACGATCGAAGACCCCGTTGAAATTCGCTTGCCTCTGATCCGTCAAATACAAGTCAATCCAGATATTGGGCTCACATTCGCGAGCGCATTG
>CAJXXI010000125.1 GCA_913062615.1 uncultured bacterium
TACATCCATCGCTCGTGCGAACAACTCATTGAGTCACTCGAAAAATACCACTATCCCGCGGATCAACCCATGTGCTCATCACCCGAGAAGGATGGATCGGACCATTGTGTCGATGCGCTGCGCTACATGATTCAAAACCACGACAGAGCATTCACCACAACGAGCGGCTCGTATTTATCAGGGAAGGGATCATGAAAGAGCCATTATCCGGGCATCGGCGCGAGCATCGGAAGCAGCCCAGCGATCATCACGGTAAACGCGATCGCCAAGAGCATCAACCCGCCGAGCACGAGGATGGTAAACACAAGCACCTCTCGCGGGAAATGCTTGAGGTTCGAGCACCGGACGGATTTGTATCCGATCGCGAGAAAAATCGCCATCGGCACAATCAACAGGTACCAAAGCTCGTGGGCGGAGATCGCATCAATAAAAGGTGTGTAGGCAAGTGGGATCACGCCTCGCCTCCTGACGCTGAGGGCTTGGTTGGTAGGCGCTCCGGGCTTGGCATCAGGGCGTCAAGGAAAATTATCAGGTTGAGCATCCCCGCGAGCACGATCGAAAGCATCGCGATCTCGTTGAGTCGGCCCAAACCCGGCACATTGGGCGGCCCCATGCCCGCCTGGATTTGTTCCGTGCTGAGTGTTTCCCAGACAGGGCGCGTTCCGTCGTGGACGCGGTGCTCGCCGGGGAATCCGGTGCGGAGGATTCCCGAGCCGATGTCGTAGGCTTTGTACTTTTTCTGGTGGATGGTGTCGACGATAAAGGTTGGTGGGCCGACAAGGACTTGTGCGTAGAACCAGACTTTGTCGTTTTTGGAATCGATCGCATCGATGCCGCCGATGAACAACCCAAAGAAGAACAACCCCATGACCCCGATGCATGCCAACATCGCCCGCTTTGGGCGACCAAGCACAAGGTGACCAGCGCCGGGAAAAATGGCTGCTGCGAGACCGGCGAGGGGGTTGAACTCTGTGGGAGTGGGCGTGGACATATGCACAGAGTGTATGGCGATCGAACCCATCAGACCCACCCGCGTCGAAAACCATGTTCAACTCGTTCCAACCTGCGCAATGAGTCGTAATCATCAGTTGACACGACGATCGGCGCGGGTACCGTTGGCCAAACACTTTGTTGATGGCAGAACGCCCACTCCATAGATCCCAAACCCGCCCGCCACCAGACACACAGACCACGACGAGGCTTATAGACAATGATTCATTCCACTATTCTCACGCCCGATATCGCAGATCAACCCAATGCCCCCAAAGACCCTTGGTCCCAATCGCTCGACCCCGATGCGTCCGAATATGCACGGGCACTCTTCGCCAACACCCCTTGGTGTGCCAAAGGCGATGATCTCGATGATGATGAGGCGTATTTCCTCGAAGATGACGATGATGACGACGATGATGCCGAGGACGATTACGACGATGAAGATGACGACGATGACGACGACGGCGGATCGAATGAGGATTCCGATCAAGAAGATGACGATGAAGAGCTCTGAACGCTGAGCTTTTTCAGCCTCGGCGTTCTGTTTCAAGGAGCACCCGATGGCTTATGACGGACCAGATCGCAGAGGCAAGAGTTCAGAACGCAGAAAAACCGGCGAGGGAAAACCGCCTCCGGGTACCGTGATCGACCGTCGCCTTGGGCTCGACCCACGCACACACAACGACCCACGCGACGCATCTACCCAATCCGCTTCCAAAGCAACCGGCAAATCAACCGAAAAAGCTTCTGGCAAGTCTCGCAAGAAGTGCTTGGTCCCGACCGGCAACTCGAATCCAGAGAACCCATCGCCGCCCGATGAAGGGTTTTCCGGGCTCGAACGCAAACGCGGGCGTGGGCGTCGGCTTTCCGAGTTCACCAAATCCGCAGAAGAAGGCGAGATGACCACCGAGCAGTTCCTGTTCCTGATGGCCATCGACGCATTCAAAAAGGGCAATGACCGGATGTTCCCGACCTGGACCGATGTCCTCGAAGTGGTTCGCCTGCTCGGGTACCGCAAGACCATGCCGACTGAACTGAATCTGCCCTCAGCAGAAGACTGGCTCGAACGTTCAGACACGCCGGCCAATGTCCGCCCGGACCGATGGGCCGAGCGGTTCACCAGCCCAGAGATGAACGAGATGGCCAACGAATCGGCGATCTCTACCAATAAGAAAGCCGGACCAAAGAGCGAAGCCGAGCTCACCGACGAGGCGCTCGATGCCTTCGAAACGGCGTTTGGTGCTGATGAAGACTTCGGCGAGGACCTTGGCGAAGCCGAGGAGTTCTTGGGCGAAGAGTTCGACTCCGATCTCAACGACGGCTTCTCCGAAGCAGCGTAAGAGAACAATCGAGATGGATGACGACCAAAGACACGGGCTTTCTTGCTCGTGTTTTTTTATTGTTCATCGATCCCGCCCGGCAAGCCCATCGACGGTAGTGAAACCGGTGCCGATGCGCGAGGCGAAGGATCGCTCGACGAAGTGGGCGTTAAAGTCTTTGTGCTTGATTGCAGCCGCCGAGCCGTCAGCGAAGCTATAGATTTCAATAAGGCTCGACTCTTCGGACATGTCTTCAATATCCCGCTGCGAGTTGAGCCATACCGACGACCAGTCATAGAAGATCATCTTGGCCGATGGATAGGCGATCTCATTGGTGCGTGTCGCGCGGAGCTGTGATTCTTGTACCGGCTGGGTGTCTGAAAAATATCCCGGAGCGGCAAAGATCGTGTTCGTCGCCAAGATCACACCCCGCCAGATCCCCTCCTGCGCCCGACGCTCACGCATCTCAGGCCAAAACGCGATGTTGGGATAGATCAGATCGACCAGCCCTGGGTAATCATCGGTGAGCAAGTTCGCCCAGTGGTTCGATTGCGTCCCGGGGGATAATCCTTGGTTCGGGCCGAGGGGCTCGTTGTGCCATTGGGATAGCCCATCGAGCTGACCCGAGACAATGTATGGGTGTGTGTCTCGATTGGCCTGGGTGTACATTGAAAGCATCTGCATAATCTGACGATTCGACGAAAGCGACACAGCTCGTTTGCTCGACCTTCGCACATGAGCAAAGCTCGGAATCGCCAACGCTATCAACAACGCGATGATCCCAATCGAGACGAGTAGTTCGATGAGCGTGAACCCGGGTTTGGATCTGTACCTGTGCATCAGAACATCAGCCTTTGTACTTCCATAATGTCAACATTGGCGGCACTGATGCCATCGATCATCCATTGAGCAGAGTTTGGATCCCAGTGGAGATTGAGCACGAGCGGGTAGCGATCGCCGTCGGCGTATTGCACGATCACCCCCGCCATCGCCTTGAGCACGGGATTGGTGGAGAGATAAAACTTGTGATCATCGAGCGCCCCCCAGATCCAAGTCCCCGAGCCGGCAGACCGATTGCCGATCCAGAAATCATTCCCCAGCGCGTTGTCTACCGTGACAAAGGCCGGGCCGATGTGCGGATGCTCCCACCACATATGGAAAAACTGGGCATCAGGATCTTCGCTGATCGCGATCGGCGTGTTGGCCTTGTCTTGGATCGATTCCATGTGTTCGTAGAACCGACGGAAGACCTGCTCGCTCGACATATTGAGAGGCATGGGCTCATTAAAAAGTGATTCGTAATCCTCGGCGAGCAGATAGATCTCGCCCTTGGGCTTGACCACATCACCCCGCCCGTGTCGCCATGCGATGTAGCGGTCGAGATCGGGATCGAGTAGCCGATAGTGGACGAACTGAGCCATCACCGTGCGGAGCTGAGCCTTGGCGTGCTTGATCTGCTCGGGGCTGATCGCTGCGGGGATCTGGCGCGTCGCCGGTTGAGGCTCTTGGATCGCGCCGAGTTGAAAGATCGCTTCGACCGACTCCAGATCGACCAGCTCTTCGAACGGTACCATCTCGAAGGCTTTGTACGCCTTCTGAGCTTTGTTCATGATGGCTTGTTCGTCGGGCGTGGGTTCCCAGAAGCGTTCTTGCTTGGTGGGTCTTTGCGACCAATACCACCCGCCGGCTGCGATGGCGAGGAGGACCAATAAACCGATCCCCGCTTTCAGTCGTTTATCACGATCCATAAAAACCCCCACATGGGTATATACCCACGCGAGGGATCAATGTTGCATCTGATTAAAATGCAGGCTAGATTGAAAAAGGCACGCAGTGCTTACTTCTCGTAGTAATCAATATTGATCTGCACATACTTCGACCATTCGTCGGGCAAATCTTCGTCTTGGAAGATGGCCTGGACCGGGCATTCGTCTACGCATAAGCCGCAGTCGATGCAGGTGTCTGGGTCGATGTAGAGCATCTCGGAGGTTTCGAAGTCTGGGTCGTCCTTGGTGGGGTGGATGCAATCCACCGGGCAAGAGTCGACACAGGCGGTGTCCTTGGTCTTGATGCAGGGCTCGGCAATGATGTGTGTCATAGTTGGTGTCCTTCGTATCGAAAATCCCGCGAGCAATACGGTGCGGGAGTGAAAGTCTGTCATGCATTTTAGTCGCTGACAAGTCAATCGGCAGTCGAGACTCATTCTCATCGAAATTGAGCGTGATAACTCCGATTTGACCATTTCATTGCGATAGGATCGATCTATGAGTGAATCGACCACCAAAGAACCATCGACCCACACCATCCCCAACGAGCGAGCCGCCGAGCACCTGCGTTGGCTCCTTGAAGTCACACAGATCCCCACGGGCACAGGCAAAGAAGCACGGGTGATCGCGTGGATCGATGCCTGGCTCGCAGATCGTCCGAGTCTCACGCGACACAATGACCCGCACGGGAACTTTGAGATCCGCATCAAAGATGCACCGGCATCCGATCATCCGATCTACTTCACCGCTCACCTTAATCATCCGGGCTTTGTTGTCGATGAGATCCAATCCGAGTCCGATCTCGTCCTCGCCTTCCGTGGCGGCGTGATGGATGACTACTTCCCCGATGCGAAGGTGCGGATTCACATCGACAACGATTACTTCGAGATGGGCACGATCGGCGAAGAACTCAAGGACACAAACGACGAGGGCAAAGAGGTCTCGCGCAAGCCGTTCAAGCAGTATTCTTGCACGCTCGATAGACCGACAACCATTGAGGTCGGCTCGCTGGGCAACTGGGACTTGCCCGATGCCAAGATTGTCGATGATGAGTTTGGCGGGATTATTCATACCAATGCGTGTGATGATCTGGCAGCCGTCGCGGCGGCCCTCGCAGCAATCGACGAGCTCGCCCGATTACGAGACGCCGGCTCTGACATCGGCGATATCCGGGTGCTCTTCACGCTCGCCGAGGAGGTCGGGTTCATCGGCGCGATCGGGGCAAGCCGAGACGGGTTTATGCCCAAAGGCGCACGGATCATCGCGCTCGAAAACTCACGCGCCATGCTCGACTCCCCGATTCATGGCGGCCCGATAGTACGCGTCGGCGATCGGATCAGTATTTTTTCACCCGAGCTCACCGGAGCGGTCGCCAAGGTCGCCGAGATGATCGCGGGCGGGCCTGCGGTTCCGAAAGCTTCGCAGAAGGCGTCCGAGATGCCCAAATGGAAGTGGCAGCGCAAGCTGATGGCCGGCGGCGCGTGCGAGGCGAGCGTGGACTGTGCCTATGGCTACTGCTCGACCTGCGTGTGCTTGCCTTTGGGGAACTATCACAACATGGCCGGGCTTGCCGAAGCCCAAGCGGGGACTCATGAAGGCGTGCCGCGGGTTGGATGTGAGTTCATCGGGCTTGATGATTATGTGGGGATGGTGGATCTGCTGATTGGGTGCGGGATTGATCTTCCGAGCTCGCCGGGCTTTGTAGAGCGGGTAGAGAAGCTTTGGACGGATACGAAGTTTGTGCTCGAATAGATCTGCAAACTCGACCTACAAAAAAACCGCTCCGTAGAGCGGGTTATTGTTTTCCCAGATCAACACATCACGGTGCACAGAAGCATGATGACTCGATCTCTGTATCTGCACTCGCAAACGCCTGGGCCAAAGCTGTATCCAAAGCCATCGCTTCGCCCGTGCGCCCTTGAGCGGCGAGCGATTCACGCAACCCGGTGAGTGCCCACCCGTTGCCGATGTTGCGTTCGAGGTCTTCGCGGTAGAGGCGTTCTGCCTCTTCGTGCTGCCCGTCAGCCATCAGCAACGCCCCGAGTGCATGGCGGACCGGGAGCATCCAGGCTGGTGGCTCGTCATACACAAGTGAATCTTCGTGCTCGATGCCATTGCGCATGATGGCGAAGGCTTCTTCTGTTTTTCCTTCGCGGTAAAGCAGCTCGCCTTGGATCATCGCGCGGGCGATGGGCAGGACATCGTGGACACGATTGTTGAACACATGCCATTCGCCCGGGACGAGCACCACACGGCGCTCGAACTCGTCCATCTCTTTTCGTGCTTGCACGGTCCGCCCGAGCGCTGAGCACGCGATCGATCGTGCGTACGACCAGGTCGCCCGCGACATAAATCGCCACTCTGGATAATCCGACTCTTCGAGGATCTGCTCCCACTTGCCGAACCGGATCAGGACATGCAAAGACGAGGGCATGATCCCCTCGATGAGCCCGGCGAAGTCGCGCAGCGCCTGCTCGGGCATTTCGTTTTCGAGATCTTGGGCTGCACCCATCGCGGTCTCAAAATCGCCCGACATCATCGACGCGAACGCGAGGAAGTGCTGGTTGTGGGCGTAGTACGCTGCGTAGAGCCCGGGCTCGGGCGCGTCGGCGAAGTAGGCGCGGTCGGCCTGGATCGCGGCCTGATTCGACACCGCAGCGTCGGCGTATCGCCCGACCCGGATAAAGATATGCGAAGGCATGTGCACCAGATGCCCTGAACCCGGAACGAGGCTGATGAGTTCCTCGGCAGCTTGCACCGCACGCTCAGGGTTCTTTGAAGCCTCGACCGCGTGAATATAAAAATGCTTCGCCCCCGGATGATCGGGGTGCGATGCCATCACGCCTTCGAGCACTTCCACCACTTCTTCGATCCGTCCTTTGGGCGATCCATCGGCCGCCCAGTAATCCCAAGGCTGAAGGTTCATCAACGACTCAGCATACAACGACGCGATGTCCGGATCGTAGGGGAACTGGTGATGCACCTCGCCCATCGCTTTGGAGTAAGCCTTGTCGAGCGAGAACCGATCTTCGGGGGCGGGATAGTGGTATCGATAAGACACCGCATTGACCATCGCCCGCTCGATCGCTGATTCATCATCGAGGCGCTCGATCGCTTTGTTGGCTGCTTCGCGGGCGAGCTTTGATCGCTCGTCGCTCATCGCTGGATCGTTGATATTGATCCCATGACAATACGCGATCCCCCACCAGGGCATCGCCGCGGCGTCGTCCATCTGGGCTGCCATCTCAAACGAACGGATCGCCTCGTCATGGTTGAACCCGTACATCTGTTGCATGCCTTGGTTGAACCATTGCTGGGCACGGCGCGAGTCCGTCGTGATCTCCCGCTCGAAGTTCCCGAATCCTTCGTACATGTGTGCGCCGTTAAGAGGCGTCGTCGATTGACACCCACCAGCGACCGAGCCAATAACACATGCGCCCGCTGCGATACACATCAGCATTGTTCTTGAAGTTTTCATCCTGTCCCCCATTTTGAGTTGTGATTTCTATCCTTATGAATCACATGGTACCAGAATATTCCAACAGCACACGCTATTAGAAGCCATCGAACGATGCCCGCCGGTGGATAAGTCGTGGATAACTATATGTTTTCACGGCCGATCGCTCATGCCCTTATGAGCTGCCGGCCTTGAATGCATTAAAAGAGGCACTCACATCAATGAAGTTGAGCACCCTACCGTTGATCGCCAACCATACTTTAAATGACTGATAGATAAGTCTACTCTGAAACTTTCCAAGGCTTTTTGAGCACGATGCGTGCCCAAGGGGAGCCGCACTCTGGGCATTGGGTTTGGGATGGGAGCATCTCATACCAGCAGACGAGGCATCGGAGTCCTTTGGATGCCCTATAGGATTTGACAAGCAGATGTCCGCGCACTAGCGACACCAAAAGCCAAACCCAGCCCAAAGCCTGTAAAAAAACCAGTGTCATTAGTACAACTACAAACTCTGATATATCAACCTTGATCAACTTCGCCCAAAGAATAATAAACCCGGGCACGACCATCGCGAGAAAACTCATGATGCCTGGCAACATGAATCGCCGCCAGTACAACCAAGGATGCCCATAAACCACCTGTTGCTTCATGTTTGGATTGTACACACGAAAAAACCCCGCTCGATTGAACGGGGCTTTGAATTGAATCTTTCAAACCCGCTTAGCTGTCTTCTGCCTTGGAGATCTGCCATTCTTCGAGATCGACCGGGGCTTGACGCCCGAAGATCGAGACGAGGACTCGGACGACGCCCTTTTCGGGGAAGAG
>CAJXXI010000126.1 GCA_913062615.1 uncultured bacterium
GGGTTTGGTAGGCCTAGAGAACCATTATGATTTCTTCTGTAATTTTCTCAATGGGCCGATTCATTCATCATCCCTGTCGGTTTCCCAGGGAAATGCTCTCGGAAGTAATACCTGGCCTGTGTCTTTGGATATGCTTTCGCGTTTGCTATTGGAATCCGTTAAGAATCTTGAGATATCGATACCGGATTCGAGTTTGGATTTCCTAGAAGCGGCTCAGTTGTCATTATGACCACCCTCCCCCCACATCTCCAACCCCGCCTCGACCGCGAACGGTTTGGTGAGCGTTAGACCGTTTTTCTGAACCCGAGCAACGGTCTATTATCCCCAATGTCTTCCTCCAAGCCACCAATCCGCTTCTGCATCAACAACCCGCGCAACCTCGCAGAGCGCCAGGATCTCATCGCCCGTGGCATCCCGAGCAAAGATTGCCTCGGCAACTGCACCGCATGCTTCGAAGGGCGGTTCCTCGAAATCGACGACGAGCTGGTCGAGGGCGATTCGTACCAAGAGATCCTCGAGTCTGTATCAAAGAGTGAATAAAAAAACACCCCGCGAAAGTGCGGGGTGTTTTGTACGATGAAGATTGTCGGTTGCTTAGCGACGACGACGCACGGTGCGGACGCCGGCGATGCCGCCGAGCATGCCCAAGCCTGCGAGTGCACCCGATGGGAGTGGCACAACGAAGAGCATGTCCTGCTGGCCGGTTGCGACTGCAGCACGGAGACCAACCATACGACGAGAATCGTCGAATGAGCTTACGCTCATTAGTGCGTTGTACTGTGTGCGGACTGAAGCGCTTGTTGAGCCGCTGTTGACTTCAAAGCTGCTCCCAAGGGCTTCCCAGATTGCTGCCTGAATCGCGCCCATCTTGGCGAGGTAATCAGAAGCACCCGAGTCGGTTGCCTGGAGCTTGGAATCGATCCAGCCCATCGCGTATGCGTTGGCAACGATTGCGCTGACCGCGTCAGCCTTTGACTGCCCGTAGTGAGCGCCTGGGTTTGGTGCGTCTTCGAGGTTGATGATGTCGTAGGTTGCGGTGCCGTTGGATGCGTACTCGCCGAGTTCAATACAGAAGGTGTTGAATGTTTCGCCAGCACGGTCGCCGCTGGTGATGGTGTGAGCCATGTGACCAGCGCGGTAGGTTGAAGAGTTGATACGGGCTTGGCCGGCGCTGCTGCCGCCGACGATTCCGGTGTAATCCAGATCGATCGTTGCTGCACTTGCAGCCATGGCCATGCACGCCACAGCAGCGATTGCCGCCATCTTTGAGATCTTGTTCATGTCTATACCCTCTCGAAAGGTCTTGTTATACTGATTTACGGAGCGAACGCATCCGTATGGCAGCGAGGATAGACAAATTTACCCAGATGTCTAGTTTAAAAGATCAAAAAACGAGGTTGAATGGGCATAAATGCAAGGTTTATAATTATCAGACCTGCCAATGGACACTGGTTGTTCAAGCGGGCTCCAACAAAAAACGCCCAGCAACTGCCAGGCATTTTGATCTGATTTGATTTGTTCGTTCTTATCGGCGTGAACGCATGTAGCGAATGCCAGCAAGCCCGCACATCAGGCCGAGGCCCGCGAATGCTGCCGATGGCAATGGGACGACAGTGAAGGGGGCTTTATCGATTGTATCTGCCATGCCGATGCCTTGGTTGCCGTGTGTGCTGCCGGCGGTATCGTTGACAAACGCGTCAAATCCGCCAAACCGAGTGTTGCTCTCAGCGACGAAGAGTTGTACATTCAGCGGTGCAGTCATATCAATGAATTGACCAGCGGGAGCGTTGAAATGGTTGAACTCCGGAGCTGCGTGCTGAACTTCAACAACAACGCCGTCTTCGAGCAAGTCGGCAATAAAGGTGTTGATATCGCCCTGGGCCGATGCAATCGAGGCACCGGCTGCAATGGTCAACAGCAATATTGTCAAATTTTTCTGTTCGTAGCCGAGTCTCATGACTGCCCTCTTCCCAGACGCAAGCGTTGTCCCATCCCACCAATTCCCTCCAACTCATACTGCGAGCTGGTTTGGCGATACAAATCGGGTAGACATCGTCTTATGTCATCTGTCCCTAATTTATCCGATTGTGACGATATGTCAACCAATTATGTGGAATTCAGATAAAAATCTATCAAATCGTTAGTATCCACAAAATAAGGGCTTAGATAGAAAATGGAGTCTCAATTCGGGTTTGATTGACACAGAGGCACTTTGTGAGCACAGTCCAGTTATAGGCAAAACACCCTAGGAAGCCCTAGGGTGTTTGTATTGGAGATAGAAATCGAGCTATCGAGTCTTACTTCCGACGGCGGGCCGAACGGATGCCAGCGATTCCGCCGAGCATACCCAGACCGGCAAAGGCTGCTGGTGGAAGTGGTACAACATAGAGCATGTCCTGCTGACCCTCAGCGACGATCGCACGCAAGCCGTTAAGGCGAAGTGAGCTGTCGAATGTCTGAGCATCGGTCAAGATGTTGTAGTAGTTGGCCAATGAGTTGTTGGTCCGAGAATCGTTGATTTGGACATTGCTGCCAAATGCTTCCCAGACGGCCGCCTGAACCGCACCCATCTTGGCGAGGTAATCTGCCTGCTCGGTATCGGCCTGAAGATTGTTATCAATCCATCCCAGTGCTGCCGCGTTGGCGACCACCGCGTTGATTTGGTTGGCGATAGTCTGTCCGTATGGGGTGCCGGGCATCGGTGCATCAGCGATATCCACGATTTGGAATGTTGTGTCGGTCGTATATGCGCTCTCTGCGAAGTCGATACAGAAGGTGGCGAAGGTTTCGCCATCTCGGCTGCCGCTGGTGAACTCGTGGTTCATGTGACCAGCACGGTAGGTGCCGCCTTCGACCTGAAGGTGTGATGCGTTTGATCCACCAGCGATGCCGGTGTATCGAGCATCAACGGTGTCTGCCATGGCAATGCCCGAAGTTGCTGCACAGATGATTGCGATGGTAAGTCCGTTTTTCATGTCTTCTCTCCATTTCGCTTGGTTGCCCAAGCGGTGTACCTCTTTGTAGTTCGATGCCCGATTTTTACTAAGCACCGACGAATGAAATATACTCGCAAGTCATTGCAGCACAAGGTAATAGGGAGTATGCGCAGTGGCATTGCGTCTGGTTGGAGGGAATAGTTCGTCTGCTTCGGGTGATAACCATCACACGCTTTGGTGGCTCGTGGTTATTGGGACATCAGCATCAAAGTCGACTGTAATCTGGCACTCAATCAGCCAACGAAAGGCTCTCACCATGCGATCATTATCACGACGAACATGCACCCTGTTGGCTGCCCTGTGCCTTGCATCGCTCGGCACATCAGCAGGTGCATCCTTTCTACACGCCGACGAGCCAGAAGAGAAATCGTTCGAGCAGGTCAATCGCCCCGGGTCAGTCGATATCGCGTCCGAATATAATCTCGATGGGCTGAGCATCCCCAAAGATCAGATTCATACGCTGTTGCCTCGCGATGCGATCCCGTCACTCACCGATCCGGATCTGATCGACATCGCGGATGCAGATTGGCTCGAGCCCGACGATCGCATCATTGATGTGACCATCGGCGACGAGTCCGTCGCGGTGCCGATCAAGATCCTCAACTTCCACGAGGTCGCCAATATCACCGTTGGAGGCGACCCGGTCGCCGCGACCTATTGCCCATTGTGTGATTCCGTTACACTTGTTCGCCGAACCGTGAAGATCAAACCAACCGATCCGCTCGAAGAGGCGCACGAAGAGGTCCTCGAGTTTGGCGTCTCGGGTGCGCTCTACAACTCCAATGTGCTCATGTACGATCGTCAATACAAAGGGCTCTGGTCACAGCTGGGTCTCAAGGCGGTCTCTGGGCCGATGGTCGGGATATCGCTCGATTTGCTCCCCGTGAAGATCATCCCGTGGTCTCAATACAAACAAGACCACGCCGACGGCAAGGTCATCAGCATTGACACCGGGCACGATCGCCCATACGAAGGCAACCCATACGAACGCTACTTCAATGATCAAGAGCGTATTTTGGTGCCCATCGCAGATTTCGGCGACGCCCTCCCCAAGAAAACACTCGGGCTTGGGATCAAGGTCGCCCAGCAGAGCTTCTTTATTCCTGTCTCAAGTATTGTTGATCGCTTTGTGATCAACACCAGCGCGGGCAAGGTTGTCGTCGTGTCGACCGATGCTGGCGTGCAGGTCGTGAGCGCACCATCGGGTGTGCAAACAGTGCAGTCGTTCTACTACTCGTTCAGCGCGTTCCACCCGGATACGCAGGTGATCACCGAGTCCGCCGAGTAGGCATATAAAAACGCCGACCCGATAGAGGCCGGCGTTTATGTGGTTAATACGGTTTACGAAAGAGCAAAGGCTCTTCGTTTATGCAGCACGACGACGCGAGGTGGTCTTGCGTGCTGCAGGCTTGCGCCCGATACGCCCGGCGACCGACTTACGTGCGGTGGTCTTGCGAGCTGCTGGCTTGCGAGCTACAGTTTTCTTTGCTGCCGGCTTGCGGACGGTCTTCTTTGCGACAGTCTTGCGAGCAGTGGTCTTCTTCGCAGTGGTCTTGCGTGCCGGGCTCTTCTTGGCAACAGTCTTACGAGCAGTTGTTTTGCGAGCTACTGGCTTCTTGGTTGCAGTCTTCTTCGCAGTTGTCTTGCGTGCTGCTGGCTTACGAGCAACCGTTTTCTTTGCTGCAGGCTTGCGGACAGTCTTCTTGGCGACTGTTTTGCGAGCAGTAGTTTTCTTTGCAGTGGTCTTGCGTGCCGGGCTCTTCTTGGCGACGGTCTTACGAGCGGTTGTTTTGCGAGCTACTGGCTTCTTAGTCGCGGTTTTTTTCGCGGTTGTCTTGCGAGCTGCTGGTTTCTTTGTAGCGGTTTTCTTTGCTGCTGTTTTGCGAGCAGTGGTCTTCCTCTTCGCGGGTGCCTTCTTCGCGGTGGTCTTCCTTGCAGCGGTTTTTTTCGCTGGCTTACGGGTCGTGGTGCGTTTGGCGGTTTTCTTCGCTGGATGTTTCTTTGTTCGAGTGGCCATGATTGGTCTCCGTGTGCCCAATAGGTATCGGGCGGTGTTTTGTGTCGGGGCCTGTGAATGATCTGGAACTGATCGGGCCCGAGATTATGAGTGCCGCCGACATTGGCAACACACGGTGCACGCCTATACCAATAGGGTGCGTTTAATCGTGATCGACTCAGTGTGGGTTGAATATCAAGAATGGACCTTCAATTTCAGTCCAAATCATACAAGATGGGTGTAGGTTGTATGATCTGCGCAAAGTTCGCGCAATTTTACAGGTGTTTGGGGGGGCGCAACACGATCGCGCGCACGCACATAAAAGTTCAAGTATGTTGTGACGAACTCAGTCCTGGTTCTTTGTCAGCCGCTTTTGGGTTTCTTCACGCCACTTGGCTTCGCCTTCAAAGTCGCCCGTCGCCTGAAGAAGATCGGCTACTCGCATCGAAAAGATCGGATTGTTCACATCAAGCTCCGCGACACGGATCATCTCGGCGGTCGCTTGTGCGTGGCGACCGAGCGAGTAGAGCATCGACGAATAATCATGCCCGATGACATACATGTCGGGATAATCCCGCGTCACCTGCTTGAAGAACGCCATCCCTTGATCGAGCATCGCTTGGTCATTAAGCCCGGCTCCCGCGCGAGACATGCCTTGGGCGATGTAGATGATCTCGAAGGGGTCCTCTGCTCGCGTCGCCGCATCGGCGAGCAGCTCGCGCGCCCGATCGGTATTGCCGGGCTTGGCAAGCACACCAGCAGCGCGCGCTTGGACCATCGGGCGATCGACATTCTTCATCGTCAGCGCGTGCTCGGCGCGTTGGGTGCCCAGATCGCCATTGCCAGACGCGTTGGCCAACTCGCCAGCTGCCAACCAAGTCAACGCGGTCGCGCTCTCGTCGTCGATCGCCTGCTGGGCCAAATCGAGCGCAACATCCGTCAGGCGGAAAGCGATTGCTGCCCGCCCAATATCAATCAGCATCCCCGCGGGGCGATCGAGCTCAAGGGCGAGCTCGTTGGCTTTGGCGTACAACTCGCGCGTCTTGATAATCTGATCAGCGAACCCGGCGTACCCAGCATGCGCTAGAAAGAACGACGGATCGTCATTGAAATCTTGGATATCCCAGTATGCGTCTGCCCGTGCAAGCTCACTCACCGAGAACGCATGGCGGGCGAGCTCGGTGCGGATCGCGTGAAGTTCGGGATGGATATCGAGAGCGTGCTCATAAATCTCCAAGAGACGCGTGCGTTTGAGGGCTTCGAGTTCGCCAAGTTCCAACCCTACGGGCGGATTGGAATCTATCGAAACCGTCGAAAGCTGCCCGGCCTGAAGCACCAGCTGATCCGTAGGATGGCCTTCTTCGATCACTTGCTTGAGTTGTTCGAGGGCTTGGTCGTGTTCGCCAAGCACAGAGAGGAAGTAGGACAAGCGCAAGCGATGCTCTGCGCTCAGTGCCCATCCGTATCCATTGTTCTCAAGCGAATCGGCGCGTTGGTAAGCCCACGCTGCTGATTGTGCCCGTTGGCGCTGGGCGTTTGACGGGCGGAACTCTGGGCGCATCAATACGCTCGTTGGCAGGTCCGAACTCGCATAGAGCACATCTCCACGCCAGCGCATCGCCTTGGCGTGCCCAGACCATAGGCTGCCGAGCACAAAGCCGATCGCGATGAGGACCATCAAGAGCCCGGCGGGCTTGAGCTTGCCGTCGCGTTTGAGTTGTTTGGAATACAGCCGAGCGTTTGTTTCGCGTCTGAGTTTGATCGATGTCATCACGACCATCACCCCGATCGCGGCCAATCCACCCGCCATCAGCATCGGCACCGCATCGAGCAAGCCGCGCGAGCCGAAGAAGAACCACAAGAACAGCACTGAAGCGAAGATCTCTTCGTTGATCGTCATGTCGTACCGACGAGCCCGCTTGGCTTTGGCTTGTATATAGGTCTCGGGCGATCGTGGCTTGGCCAAGAGCGCAGGCTTGCCGAACCCGAGCGAGAGCGCATCGTTGGGGCACACGCTGATGCAATCGAGCGTCTTCATGCACCCCGCATCGACCACCATCCCAAAGTCGCGGACCTCTTCGGAGACCCGCACATTGGACGTGCACGCGCTGGTGCAGAATCCACATTGTTCGCAGCTGTCGTCTACCCGAATCTTGAGCGGGGCAACCTTGTCCATGGGTTTAAAGAACGCAGCGTATGGGCATCCATAGGTGCAGAACCCTTTGGCGCCAAGGAAGTACACCGCAGCGAACCCGCAGATAAACAAGAAGATCGCCGCGATATACCAGGGCGGCATCGTTGCCCAAAAATCATCAACGATCAACGCGGTCGAATACTGGCTGATCGACTCGACAGGTTTGAGCCATACCGGCCAATCTATACTCACAAGCTCAAGCACCGGCGCAAGCGCGAGCCTTTTGAAGGTTGGCCAAACAAACATATACATCCCGAGAAAGAACGGGAAGTACACCAAAAGTCTCGAACGGAACGGCTTGGGGCGGATCCCGATCCGGTTCATCATATAAGCACACAAATCTTGCAGCGCGACCATATGACAAAGCCACCCGCAGAAGAAACGTCCGAAAATAAGTGTCGATAAAAATGTCAATGCGAACAAAATCGCGCCCGCATTGATCACCCCGACCTCGAGCGTTTCCATCGCTTCGGAGGGCTCAATCGGTGCGATCGTTGTACCCATGATCGCCCATTGGATCAGGTGAGCGATCATCAGCAGGTTCACCATCAACAGCACAAAGGCCCGCCAACGCCCCGTCTTGGTGCGTCCCATCATCGGCGCACCGTGCTTGTTTCGTGATTGAGTGCCAATTTGTTTCGAATCGAGCACAGGAAGAGATACGGTTTGGCCGATTTCTTCGTTGTCGGTGTTGTTTGTACAATGCTTTGCCATACCCTCACTCTATCACGATTGAGAGTAATTACGCGAACAAAGCACACACGATTGTTCATTTTCAATCCGCTCAGCACAGAATTGCCCAAAGCATCGTCCAGATAATCACAGACCATTCCTGCTCATCAAACCACCATGACTGACAACCCTCCACAACATACTTTCGACACCGCACCAGACGGGTGGTCGCCCGCGTCATGGTCTGCGTGCCCGATGGACAAACCATTTGCTTATCCGGACTCGGCAATCCTCAAAGCCGCCCGCGATCGGCTCGCCCAACTCCCGCCCTTGGTGACCTCTGGCGAAATCGAAAAACTCCGCGATGAGATCGCGCTGGCACAAGTCGGCAAACGCTTCATCCTCCAGGGCGGCGACTGCGCCGAGATGCTCGCCGAGTGTTCCTCAGCCCCCATCGCCAACAAGCTCAAAATCCTCCTGCAGATGTCC
>CAJXXI010000127.1 GCA_913062615.1 uncultured bacterium
AACAAACGGTCAACGCCTTTGGGCTGCATCCAGCACCAAACGATACCATCCACGCCGCAACAAATAGGATCAGTGTGTTCTTCATACACCGACTATACCCGATCAGTGATCGAGATGATCGAGTTGGTCAAGATGATGTCGGCGGACAATCCAGAATCGCGGATCGTCTTTATCAGGTCCGCCGGGGATTGGACCTCGGAAGAACGCTTTGCAGAAAGAGATCACCCCGTTCCACGCCCGGACTATGCCGTGCCCGGCGTCGCGTTGATCGTGGCGGATCAAGCGATATCCGAACAGGTGGAACACCTGGCGTTTGAGCACGCCGGCGATGTCTCGGTCTACGCACAATGAGTCATCTTCGAGCCCATAGACACCGGGCAGGTGCGTGATGAACCAATGGATCCAATCTTGCTTACGTACGCGTGCTGAGAATCCGAGCCATCCTTCATTGATGTGACGCACAATAAAAAAACCGTCGTCGCCGATGCGTTTTTGCGCTTGCATATTGGGCAAGAACACCCGCCCTCGCACGGGCGAGGCGATCTCCACGCCGCCCTCGATCGCGATGGCCGTCACATCTTGCTTGATTACCTTACCCGCAACGATCCCCGGGCACATCACAAAGTCATCATGCTCGATCGCATGTCGATGACGGATATCAAACACCTTGTACGCCTGATCCCCCACTGCATCCCGCAGCACATCGCCCGGGGGCGTCTCATGCCCGAGCGCATCGACCCGCAGAATCCCCGCTGCGTGCAATCCCGCCCAGACGGCTGACTCGTGCACAACAATTGCCCGGGGATCAAAGTGCTGACCGCCTTCAACGACAACTGCGACTGAGCCGAGCTCGTTGGTCACCCGATCGATCACCAATCCGCCGAGCTCTTCTTCGAACCCCAAATAGATGGGCATTGGCATCTGCCTCGCAAACTTGCGGGCAAGAATCGAATCCTCAAACACCGCCACCGGCGGCCCATCCGAACTCGTTGTGTGCAGGTCCATCACAATCATCCGATCGCATTGCGCCCGGATCGCACGCAACGCTGCGAGCAGCTCTTGCATCTGCCCGTGCTCGACACTCGTGTCTGCTGGCATCCCGATTTGTTCGTCGGTGAAAATCCGGTTGAGATCGAAGTCGATGTACCGGGCATTCTCATCGTTGCTGTTGAGCGCGGGAATGTTCCCGGCGAGCACAATCAACCGACCATGAAACCCGGTGGGCTGCTCGGCGTTGAGTGTATCGAGCACCCGCATCGCAGCGATCAAGCCTGCAGGCTCGTTGCCGTGTACTCCGCCAATCACAACCAGGGTTGTACCGAATCGATCGTCTGATTCAAACCGCCCAAGCTCGCGCTGGGTCCACCGCGCATCGACATTGGCGGGCGGATTCTTGCCGTTTACTTGAGCTGATGGGGTTGTGAGATCATCGTTCGTGGACATCGCCGACGCCGTCCTTGCTTGCACACTCTCTGCACAGAATCATAGATATCCATCGACCAAAAACACGCCAATCTTCATCATCATTCTTGATCTTCAGCCCTGCTGAGCATTCCCCCGCAGCTGCTCTTCGAGGAGCTGGCCTGCGATCCGCATGTAATCATGCTCCGTCACAATCCCGACAAGTTTGCCGTCCTCGACCACAGGCAAGCATGATGTGCCGTGGGCTTTCATCCGTTCGATCGCGTCAAGCGTGGTGGTTTCGGGCGTTGCCGTCACAGGATCGCGCTCCATGATGTCGGCCACCGCGATCGATCCCTTGCTGTGGAGCTTGGGATCCGCGACCAACTTCAAAATCGCCCGATAGCTCAGCAACCCGACGAGATTGTGCTTGTCATCCTCAACGGGAATATGGCGTATCTTCTCCCATCCCATGATTGATGCAGCGAGATCGATCAACTCGTCAGCCTGCACCGTGAACAAATCGGTCTGCATATATTGCCCGACGCGTTCATAGTGGCACTGCCAGTTTCCGCACTCGTTGATATCCGCCAATGCCCACTCATGCACCGGCGAGCCCGATGCCTGGCGATCGATCGTCGCGGCGGTCAATGCTCCAAGCCGCTCGGCGCGGGTACCATAATCATGAATCTTGGCGACCGAATCAAGCATCCACCGCGCACCGTTCTTGCCCGATGCGACACGCGCCTCGATGATCCCCATGTACCGTTCGATTTCGCCTTGATCGATATTGCATGACGCGAGCCCAGCACGCGCCAGCGGGATGAGTTCTTCGAGCAACAAGTCACGCACCGAGATCGTCGATTCGTCCATCCAGTGCATCTTAAAGTTGAGCCCATACCGCGCCGAAGCCACAAAGTTCGCCCGCGCATGTTCAAACGGCATCCGATCGGTCAGGTCTGGATAGACCTTAGGCAACTGAATCATCAGCCCGAACCACAACGCCGCGTTGGCGACCTCGTCGGCGATGCTTGGACCAGCGGGCAACACCCGGTTCTCGATCCGCAGGTGAGGCTTGCCGTTTGTTATGCCGTAACAAGGACGGTTCCATCGATACACTGTTGAGTTGTGTGTCTGCAATCCATAGAGCTTGGGCACCTCGCCACGCTCGACCATCGCGATCGAATCTTCTTCTTTTTCAGGACCAAACAGCGAACGGAACCGTGTCACATCATCGCGGTAAATTTCGAGGACGGACGATTCGACCCATTTCTCGCCGAACCGGACTCGCTTGAGCACATCGCGTTGCGAGGGGATTTCTGCACCCGATGTATCGACGACTTGTTCAAAGATCGCGATCCGGGTTTCGTGCCAGAGCCGTTTACCAAAGAGCACCGCCGAGTTGGCGGCTGCGGCCAAGGTTGGCGCGGTGATGAGCTGGGCACAGTTATAGCTGATCGCAAAGTCTTCCGGGTTCACCTGATAATGCAGCTGGAACGAGGTGTTGAGTGCTTCGACCATGATGTTGTCATGGGTGAACTTGAGCTCGTCGATGCCCTTGATCTGCACATCGAACCGCCCGCCTTTGGCATTGGATATCCGCTCGTTGAGCGCGTAATACCGAGGGCGAGGCGTGATGTATTCCATCGACAGATTCTCTTGAAGAATCGTGGGCAACATCCCGATCAAGATCGGGCGGGCCTTATGCTTGGCTGCTGCCTTTTCGGTGCGACCCATCAACTCGTCAAGTTCTTTGTGCACATCGCTGAGCACTTGCCCGGTCAAATCCATCGGCGACAAGTTCAGCTCAAGGTTGTATCGCCCGATCTCGGTCGTCGCTTTGGGTTCGTTGAGCTCGTCGAGAATCTCCGGACCAACCGGGGCTGGTTGACAGGCGTCGTCGACCAAGGCGAGTTCCTGCTCTGCCCCGATCCGACGAACGCCTGTCTCAATCATGCCTTTTTTAAGCATGAGCTCGAGCGCGCTGATATCGCTGAGCACATGCCCAATGGTTGCTCGATGCTGCGACCCGCCTTGTTCTTCTTCGATTTCGTGCACACCCATACAAACAATCCCCGCACAAACCATCGTCAAAGCCTTCGACCGGCTGCTTGATCTCATTGTGCACTGTTTTGGACAAAAACGCAAGGGAGAAACTCATCCGTTTGAAATCGATCGAATCGTGCAACTCTTTGAGCAGACCGGGCGTATATTCAATGAGCATACGCCTGTGTTTGTAATTGAGGCGTGTGTGTCTGTGCGGGTTGTTCTAGATCCGTGCATGTGTCGTTGGTCAGAATCCTCGATTATGAGCCTTCGACCAACCAATCTCGCCGATGAATAATCCCAGCATTTATGCTCACTCTTTCTGGAGATCCCTCGATGCGTACCCCATCTGTACTCTCGATCACCCTGCTCATCCTCACAGCCGGGGCGGCAACCGCCCAGCCGATCAACATCCCAGAAATTCCCCGTGTTGATATCCTCAACCACACAGCCCCCCAAGCGTATACCGGGCAGATGGTCATCAGCGTCCGCACAACTTCACAAGCCCAGCTCGATGCGATGCTCGCGCTCACCGAATCGGTCTGGTCCGAACGCACCGGCGTGGGCATGCTCGATATCCAGATCAAGCAATCAAACCTCCGCGCCATCACCAAGCTGGGCATCCCCCACGATGTGCTCATCGCCGATCTCCAAGCCCATACCAATACAAGCTGGGATCAGATCGTCGTCCAAGAACGTTTCGACCGGCAAAACGCTGACGAAAACCAACGCGGTGCATCTGTCCATGATGAATCATGGTTCGCCAACTACAAACAACTCGCAGACATCATCGCGTACTACAACAACATCGCCACCCTCCGCCCGGACCTCGCATCCATGGCCGATGTCGGCGACTCCATCCAATCAAACGATATCTATGCCCTGACCATCACCGCGCCCGACGCGCCGGGCAACCTGGCAGCCGATCGCCCGGTCGTGCTCTGGCACGGGGCGACCCACGCCCGCGAATGGGTCTCGCCGATGACTGTTGCCTATCTTGCGTCGAAGTTTGTTGACTCATACGACACAGACCCACGAGTCAACGATATCCTGCACACCGCACGCATCATCATCGTCCCCGTCACCAACCCCGATGGCTACCTTTATACATGGTCCAACGAACGGTTCTGGAGGAAGAACCGCCGATCCAATGGCGGCGGCTCCTTCGGCGTCGACATCAACCGCAACTGGGGATACGAATGGGGAGGTGAAGGCGCATCGCCAGACCCATCAAGCGACACCTATCACGGCACCGGACCGTTCTCAGAACCCGAAAACCAAGTACTCCGCGATCTCGCACTAAGCTACGGCGATGACTTCGTCGCCCACATCGACTACCACACATACTCCCAACTCATCCTCTGGCCCTTCGGGTACGCCTTCGGGGTCACCACCCCAGAACCCGATCGCACCTTCTATGACAACCTCGCGACTGATCTCTCCAACGAGATCATGTCGTTCTCAGGCATCTTCTACAACCCAATCCAAGCCGTAGATCTCTACCCAGCCGCCGGCGATTCATCAGACTGGTTCTACGGCGAGCTCGGCGCGAAGAGCCTCACCTTCGAACTCCGTCCGAGCAGTTCGGGCGAGGGTGGATTCGCACCGCCAGCATCGATCATTCTCCCAACCGCACAAGAAAACTATGAAGCTGCCAAGCTCTTTGTCGAACGCACAACGCAGTTATTGTCGCTGAGTGCCGACGCGTTTGATACGGTAGAAGCGAATCTCACAACACCCATCACGCTTTTGGTCGCTGACGGCATCGCTGCCCAAGATGATACCTCGGCTCGGCTCTACACCCGCATCGGCAATGCCGGCTCGTTTAGTTCGACCGTGATGCTCTTCACCGGCGTCGGTCAATACGCTGCCGGTTTGCCCGCAACGGCTTGTGGAAACACCATCGAGTACTACCTCGAAATCTCGACCCTCGCTGGCCAAACACTCACCTTCCCAACAGCCGGCAGCGCATCGCCAATGAGTGCGCTCGCCCAAGAGTTCGAAATCGCGTTTGAAGATAACATGGAATCGAACACCGGATGGACGGTTGGCGCAGGCACCGACACCGCAACGACCGGCATCTGGAATCGCATGGACCCACAGGGCACCGCGGCCCAACCCGAGAACGACCATACCGCAGCCGGCACTGATTGCTGGGTCACCGATGGTGTCGCGGGCGAGAGCCTGGGTTCCAACGATATCGACGGCGGCGCCACCACACTCACCTCTCCGATGCTCGATGCCATCATCGTCGGTGACGAAGCCCAACTCGTCTACTACCGGTGGTACTCCAACGACCAGGGCGGCTCGGCCAACGAAGACTCGATGCTAGTAGAAATCTCGAACGACAACGGCAACTCATGGCAAATACTCGAAACCGTCACCGAAAACACCGGTCAATGGACTGAAAAACGATTCCGCATCGCGGACACCTTCGTCGCGACCGACCAGATGCGCATCCGCTTTGTTGCCTCTGACCATTTCAGCGGCTCGATTGTTGAAGCGGGTATCGATGACCTGCGGATCGAATCAGTCGGATGCACGGACAACCCGGCCGATCTCAATGGCGACGGCAACCTCGACTTCTTCGATGTCTCCGCCTTCCTCGCAGCATTCAATGCCTTAGACCCAATCGCCGACTTCAACAACGACGGCGACTGGAACTTCTTCGATGTCTCCGCCTTCCTCACAGCTTTCGCCAACGGCTAAAGCATATATACATTCCGTAAAGAGAGATGGAATCCCAAACCCCCTTTCTCTCCCCACGAGCCCCCTGCGCATCCACGCGGGGGGTCTTTTTTATCAATTACCCAATCTTATTGCATCCGTTATAGTAAAAACAACCGTACAAGGTGTCATGAACCACACATTTCATTCCATACTTATAATCACATTCGGACTCATCACCCAATCGATCGCCGAGCCCATTCCCGTGCGCGAGACCGATCAGATCGACATCGTCAACCATACCCCCCCAGAGGTGTACCACGGCCAGATGGTGATCCGTGTACGAACCAACTCAGACGCCCAGCTCGATGCAATGCTCGCGCTCACCGAATCCGTCTGGACCGAACACACCGGCGTCGGCCCGCTCGATATCCAGATCAAGCGATCAAACCTCGATGCGATCACCGCTCTGGGCATCCCCCACGATGTGCTCATCGAAGACCTCCAGGCCCACACCAACGCCAACTGGAATCGGATCGTAGAAATCGAACGCCAAGAGCAAGAAGCCCAAGTCATCAACCAAGGGCAACGCGGCGCGGGTGTGCATGACGATACATGGTTTTCAAACTACAAGCCGCTCTTGCGTATCTTGATGTATATCAACAACATTGTCGCCCTCCGCCCAGACCTGGCATCAACCGACATCATCGGCCAGTCATGGGAGGGACGAGACATGTTCTCGATCACGATCACAGGACCCGACACCCCAGAGAACCCACAAAGCGAACGCCCTGTGATCTATTTGTTCAGCACCGTCCATGCTCGCGAGTGGATCGCCCCGATGACCACCGTCTACTTTGCTTCCAAGTTCGTCGAAGACTACGACACCAACCCTCGCGTGCAGGCGATCCTGGATTCAACCCGCATCGTCATCGTCCCCGTCGGCAACCCCGATGGCTACTTCTATTCATGGTCAATAGCACGAAACTGGCGCAACACACGAAGAGACAACGGCGACGGCACCATCGGCGTCAACATCAACCGAAACTGGGGATACGAATGGGGAAACGAAGGATCATCAGGAGACACATCGAGCACCAACTACCGAGGCACCGCTCCATTCTCAGAACCAGAAACTGCAAATTTGCGTGATCTCGCATTGAGCTTTGGTGACAAACTCATCGCCAACATGGAATACCACTCCTACTCCGAGCTCGTCATGTGGCCCTTTGGCTACGCTGAAAACAATATCACACCCGCTCCAGACGACACCTATTTCGACAAAATCTCATTTGATGTTGCTGCCGAAATGGAGTCTGTCCATGGCGTGCTCTACGACAACCACCAATCTGTTGATCTGTATCCAGCAGCGGGCAACGCACCGGACTGGTTCTATGGCGAACTCGATATCCCAAGCATGCTCATCGAACTCCGCCCCGCAAACGCAGATTTCAACCCAGATCCAATCAACATCCTCCCATGCGCTCAAGAAAACTACGCCGGCATCCAACACTACATCGAACGCGTTCTCGAACCCGTTTCATTTTGGCACAACAACTATCCAACCTACCCCTCAGCCTATGAGTTCACACTCCGCCTCACCGCGATCGATTCACGAGAGACCATCGACCCCGCATCAACAACCCTCTACTCTCGAATCGGATCAGCCAACTCATTCAAACCAACACCCATGCTCCGAGATGGGCTCGCAGACTACACCGCTCATTTCCCACAACTCCTCTGCGGCAATATCATCGAGTACTACTTCCAGGTCACTACAACAACTGGCAACACCTACACCTTCCCGACCGATGGAGCACAAACCCCATACACCATGCAATCCGAAGAATTCGTCCTTTCATCCCTCGATGATCTCGAACTCGAATCAGGATGGATCGTCGGCTCAGACACAGACACCGCAACCGCAGGCATCTGGACACGCATGGACCCACAAGGCACCGCTACACAACC
>CAJXXI010000128.1 GCA_913062615.1 uncultured bacterium
CGTGAGGCGAGCATCTTTTCGATCGCGGGGTCCTTGGTGCCATCTTGGGTTTTTATCTTGGCGAGTGCCTGCTCGGCACGTTTCCAGAGCCGATCAAGTTTTTTGGCATCACCCATCGCCAGTGCCATGTCTGTGGCGATCTCGGCGAGCCGAGTGATGACGATGGTGTCGATATTGTCGTAGTAGCGGTTGATAATTTTGCGTTGTGAGGATGAATATTCGCGTCCGCCAGCCATGATTCAATCTCCAGCAACACCTAACCCATGCCTACAATACCTGCGCAGCGTTTAAAGAAAAAAACACGTCCGTACTCGGTTTTTGAGGGAAAAACCGGTCCAGGCGTGCTTCTTGAAGTACCCCCCCAGGGACTTGAACCCTGAACACGCGGATTAAGAGTCCGCTGCTCTACCAATTGAGCTAGGGAGGCATATTGGTAAGGCAAATATAGCCCCACTCTCGGGTTGTGTCCACCACCAAGTGCATTGACTCTGTGGGGTTGTAGGACTATCGTTGCCGTCCAATCTCAGGCGATGTCGCCCGAGAAATTTTGATGATCCCGCTGTGTCTTTTGTACAGCATATTGAGCACTCGGATACTGACCGAATCTTTGGTCTGTTTCATCCGAGTCGTCCTAAGGAGAGCGCCAATGCTTCCAAAGCAACGCCAAAGCAGAGGCCGATCCAAGCGTCGTCGTTCACACGATGCGATCACCGGCAAGACCCCCACCATTTGTCCATTGAGTGGCATGCCCAAGCTGCACCACCGCGCGTGTCCAGAATCTGGATATGTCCGCCCGGGTCTTCGGATCAAGGTTCGCAAGCTCGGCATTGGCACAAACGCCTAAAACTGATACACACCCATCTGTTTCAAACGCTGGAGCTCGACCTTGTCGATTCGGATTGCAATTGATGTCATGGGAGGCGATAACGCGCCGAACGCTATCCTTGACGGATGCATCGACGCGCTTTCTCTGCTCTGCGATACCGACACGCTTGTGCTCATCGGGGATCAAACCTTGATCGAGAACTATCTGCGTGAGAAACAGGTTGATGATTCACGACTGGAAATCGAACACGCGAGCGAAGTGATCCCGATGGGTGCATCGCCGACGGTTGCTGTTCGTCAGTATAAAGATTCGACCATCGTGAAGATGGCCAAGCTCGGCTCGAAAAAGGCCGAGGTCCGATGTGATGCGGTGATCTCTGCCGGCAACACGGGCGCGTGTGTGGCTGCGGGTCAGATGCACATGAAGCGGCTCCGAGGCGTGCATCGTCCGGGCATCGCCGTCACCTTCCCATCGTTCCATGGTCCGGTTGTGTTGTGTGATGCGGGTGCGAACCCAGAACCACGCGCGACGCATCTTTGGCAGTACGCCATTATGGCCGATGTCTATGCCCGTCGTGTGCTCGGCGAAGAATCGCCTCGCGTTGGGTTGCTCAATATTGGTTCCGAAGAAAGCAAGGGCTCTGGGCTGGCGAAAGAAACCGCCGAGATGCTTAAGCGAACACCGGGCATCAACTACATCGGATACATCGAAGGACGCGATATCTTCTCGGGAGTCGCCGACGTCATCGTCACTGACGGCTTTGTCGGCAACACGGTGCTCAAGATGGCCGAGGGCTTTGCCAAGAGCATCTTCCAGGCAATCGCCCAAGAAATCTTTGAATACGATCCCAAGCTCGCTGCCGAGTTTGAACCGATCGTGAAGTCGATCTATAAAAAGAACGATTACCACGAGCATGGCGGCGCCCCTCTCCTTGGGCTCAACGGCGTGATGATGATCTCGCACGGCACGGCCGAGGCTCGAACGATCAAATCCGCCATCAAAAACACGCTCGAATATGTGCGTGGGCATGTGAACGATGAAATTGTTGCACGACTCAACGAAGTTGCTGAGATTGAGCAATCTCGAATCCAACATCTTCCGCAAGGCGAACCCGCATCATGAGTGATACCAACAGCCGATTCGGCGTTGAAATCATCGGCTCAGGCCTCTGTCTCCCCGAATCTCGATTGACAAACCATGATCTTGAAGAGTGCATGGAAACGACCAGCGATTGGATCGTCAAACGCACCGGCATCACCGAACGCCGACGCGCGGACCAGGCCAATGGCGAACGCACATCCCAGATTTCGACCAAAGCAATCCAAAACGCATTGGACGACGCCAAGATCAGCGCGAGCGATCTTGATCTTTTGCTCGTCGCGACGATGACGCCAGATTCGCCCACGCCGTCGGTCGGGTGTATTGTGGCCGACCGAATCGGAGCAGGCAAAATCGGTGCGATGGACATCAACGCGGCGTGCTCGGGCTTTGTCTTTACTATGTCGATCGCCGACGCGTTGATCAAATCGGGTGCCTACAAAACCATCGGTGTGATCGGCGCGGACTGCATCACACGGTTTATTGATTATTCGACCGCAGGACGCGGGGCGGCGATTCTCTTTGGCGACGGCGCTGGAGCGATGATCTTCCGACGATCTGAGAGTCAAGCCCAGGGCATGATTGCCCACCGGATGCACTCTGATGGTGAAGGCGGCAAGCACCTCTTCATCCCTTCCTCACTGCTCGATTTCCCAGAGAACTTCGAGTTCGATGAGAACGCGATCAATCGGGTCCAGATGAATGGCAAAGCCGTCTTTAAGTTTGCGGTCAACAAGTTCCAGCAAGTCATCGCGGACACGCTGGAAGACGCGGGGATATCGCCGGAGAAGGTGGATCACTATGTCTGCCATCAGGCGAATCTACGAATACTTGATTCGGCCCGCGAGCGATTCGGAATCCCCGAAGAGAAGCTGCTCGTCAACATTCACAAATACGGCAACACCGTCGCGGGCTCAGTGCCTTTGGTCTATGCCGAGCTGATGGAATCAGGCAAAATCAAGCCGGGCGACTTGGTCATGTTCCTTGCGTTTGGTGCGGGCTTGACATGGGGTTCGAGCCTTTGGCAGCTCTAGCACACACACTCTGATCTCGTAGGAGTTGACAAAATGAACAATATTATTCTTTGCCCTGGACAAGGCGCTCAGACTATCGGGATGAGCAAGCTCTGGTGCGAGACATCCAAAGCCGCACGCGCGATCTTTGAGCAGGCCGACGAGGTGCTTGGCGATTCACTTGGTGCGCCGCTCTCGACGCTGTGCTTCGAAGGACCAGCCGACACACTCAATCGCACCGATGTCTCGCAGCCCGCGATCTACGCCGCATCGGTTGCATGCTTCGCCGGTTGGCTTGATGGTGAGGACCTCACCGTGAAAGAGCTCAACATGGTCGCGACCGCTGGGCTTTCGCTCGGCGAATACACCGCGTTGCATCTCGCGGGGGCGTTTAGCTTTGCCGATGGGCTCAAGCTCGTCGCGTTGCGTGGCAAAGCGATGCAAGAAGCCGCCCAGGCATCGCCGTCGTCGATGGTCGCGTTGATTGGAGCGGACGAAGATTCTGCAAATGCTGTGTGCGACAAGGCACGCGAGGGCGATATTCTTGTCTCGGCCAACTTCAACGCACCCGGGCAAGTGGTGATCTCAGGATCAGCCTCCGCTTGCGATCGTGCAGAAGTCATCGCCAGCGAGATGAAGCTGCGTGCGACGCGATTGGCGGTTGCTGGCGCGTTCCACTCGCCGTTCATGGCATCCGCAGCCGACCAACTCGGCGAAGCACTCGCCGCAACACAGATCAACACGCTCAGGTGCACCGTAATGTCAAATGTGACAGCGAAAGCGCATGAAGCGGAATCAGATACGATCCGTCAACGATTGGTCGACCAGCTCACCTCGCCGGTCCGGTGGTCTGCGTGCTGCGAGTATCTGATCGCCAACAACGAGGGCGCCCAGTTCCATGAACTCGCACCGGGCAAATCGCTCGGCGGCATGATGCGTCGCATCAATCGCCCAACCAAGGTCCAAGGACATAACGAACCCGCAACCGTTTCATAACGGTTTACGATAGAAACGAGATATCACATGACCGACAAACGCGTCGCCATCGTCACCGGAGCATCCCGAGGAATCGGGCGTGCAATCGCTACTCGCCTTGCTGCTGACGGACGCCATGTGGTGTGTGTGTCACGATCGCAAGGCCCGCTCGATGAGCTCGTCGCAGAGATCGCCGCTGCGGGTGGATCTGCCAACGCGATGACCTGTGATATCTCGGACTTCACCGCCGTCGCCGAGATGGTCGAAGGCGCATTCAAAGAGCACAGCAGGCTCGACATCCTCGTCAACAACGCCGGCATCACCAAGGACAACCTGATCCTTCGCATGTCCGATGAAGAATGGGACGATGTGATCAACACGAATCTCAAGAGCGTGTTCATCGCGTGTAGAGCCGCGGCTCGTCCGATGATGAAGGGTAAGTTTGGTCGGATCTGCAACATCGCTTCGACCTCCGGTTTGGTGGGCAACTCTGGGCAGGCGAACTATGCTGCTGCCAAGAGCGGGCTCACCGGGTTCACCAAGACCATCGCTCGCGAGCTTGGCAAGAAAAACATCACGGCGAACTGCGTCGCACCCGGTTTTATCGCGACTGATATGACCAAGGACCTGCCTGCGGGGGTCACCGAGCACATCAAGGGCATGATCTCCACGCGTGAGCTCGGGCAACCCGAGGACATCGCCGCGGCGGTTGCGTATGTGACGAGCGACGAGGCACGGTTTATCACCGGCCAGACCATCGCCGTCGACGGCGGCATGACGATGTGTTAATGCGCCCTGTCTCACTGAATAAAAAATTAGCCGCACCAGTGATGGAGCGGCTTTTTTATGCTTCTGAACTCTTCACCAACTAAGCATCGCCATAGTTGAAGAATCCGAAGTGCATTCGACAGTGATTCAACTGTACCGCAAGCCATTGGTCGTGGGTCATTTTGCCAAGGAACGGGCTGTCTTGGGTCATCTTGTCGCCTGCTTCTAATCGTGCGACCATCGAACTCATTTTGGCCATCCCCTCTTCAAAGCTTGCGCCATCGGCTGGCGATAATGTAGGTGCGGTTTTGAAACCGGGCTTCATCTGCGCATTTGGTTTGGCGAGCATCGGTTTGATGATCAACTTGCCCATGACCCGAACTGGCCAAGGCATTTTTAACTCAAACCCATCGAATGCGTTATTCATGAAGATGGCACAATGCTCAAGATTTTGCCCCGGCGTCCAACCACCGGCGGTGGTCAGTGTTCCGGCCTGATGTGCCGACTCGATTGTATTGAGTTCAACTCGAAGCTCTTCAACTGAATGAAAAGACTTCGGCTTCCATTGGCTTTTATCTGCTTTCTTCATATTTGGTACTCCTGATTCAATCCCTCTATCCCAATAGTATACGGATTCATATTGGGTTAAATGCTATCCTTCACCATGAAACCATCATCAATCCTCGAAACGATCGTCTACGCCAACAGCATCGAAGAGGCTGCGTGGTTCTATCACGAAGTGCTCGGGCTTGAAATGCCGAGGGGAAAATCTGACTTGATGACGATGTTCAGGGTTGATGAGAACCATGTGCTGCTCATCTTTGATCCGTCGGTTTCCGATGAACCCGGACGCGATGTCCCATCGCACGGAGCCCGTGGGCCGGGACATCTGGCATTGCGAATTCAACCAACCGACTACCAGCACTGGCTCGATCAGTTCTCAAAGCACGGCATCGCCATCGAGCAAGAAATCGAATGGGATCGCAATAATCCGGGCAAATCGATCTATGTCCGAGACCCGTCGGGGAACTCGATCGAGCTTATTACCGCGGACATATGGAAATAATTTGCCCGCCAATCCGCAGATTTTGGTGATTTACAAATATTTTCAAATTAGACATTGGTTCCGTTGCAAAACTCTGACACAATAGACCGTAGTCAGCCAGGGCGATAACGGGTGCTTGAGGGATCTTCCGTTCGCCTTGGCTGATTCTGTATCAAATCTCTATCGCCCATCGAGTTCAACCCTAGACTCACCACATGACACACCACATGACACACCCACGCCCAATCGTCTTCGCCTCGCTCTTGCTTGCATCGCTTGTTCTTGCGACAGGTTGCTCTGATTCCAAAGACGACGCGAGCGTCGCGACGCCCGCGTTCGAAGCGGACACGAGCTATCTCAATGACCTTGATCAAGGCCAATCGGTTGATGAGCCCGTCGTTGAAGATGCCCCCGACGAGCAGATCGATTCGACGGCTCAAGACGAGGAAGAAAAACAGTACAAAGATGAAGAGCGTGAATGGACCGCCGAGCGCAAGTCCAAATCCATACTGGGAAAATCACGGGACAAAGCCCGCGACCTCGCGACGCAGATTCAAGATTCAACCCAGCCATCCAATGGGATCGCGGTCACCTATGCCGACGAAGAATATGCGCAGGCTGGCGGGTTTGCGTGGGATATGCCCGAGGACTGGCAGATGGCGGTTCCGAGCAATGGGCGATTTGCAGAGATGTATATCCAGAACCAGCTCGGCAATGCTTCGGTCGCCTTTACCAAAGAAACCAGTTCGCCAACGCAAGTTCGCCGACTGCTCGAATCCTCCATCACCGATACATTCTCTAGCAGGACCAAGGCACGGACCTCCACCAAAGTTGTACGCGGTTTCACTGTGACAATCTTCGATCTCAAAGGCACCTACATCGACCCGAGCGCAAAGGGCATGACCAACGGGTCGCCATTCTATGCGATTCATGCGGTGGTGATCGAACTCCCCACTACCAAGGTGCTCATCAAGCTCTTCGGGCCACAAGACACCGTCGAGCAGAACATTGGCAAGTTTGATGCCATGATCGAAAAGATGTACGAAAAGTAGATGCATGCCGGGAAAAACCAATGCCCAGAATAAAAATGTACACATGCTTCACCGATTCGCACAAGGAAATGTTCGAACGGTACTTTCAGCCCAGCGTGCCCGATTCATTCGAGCTGTTCCCTACACAGTTCGAGCAAGAATGCACCACCGGCGAATATCATTCGGACGGCTGGATCCAAGCTGTATCCCGGAAAGTTGAGGTCATCCTCGGCGCGATCGAATCTGTACGCAACGACGATGGACCTGACTACTTTGTGTTCTCTGATTGCGATATCCAGTTCTTTTCGGATCTGAGCGGGCACATCCACGAACTCATGCAAACCTATGATTTCATTGCGATGGATGACAACTTTTATTGCACAGGATTTATGGGGATCCACGCCAATGACCACGCAAAGTTTATGTGGGAATGGATCGGTGAGCACCTCGCCGAGTATGGATGCGATCAGCCCGCCGGCAATGGCTTTCTCAAGCTCCATCGAAAAGCACACCGCGCAAAGAAGTATCTCCCGAGGTTTATGCTCCCTGCGAAGTATCGCCAGCATCTCATGATCCCCCAGATGAGGGTCGGCATGTTTCCACGAATCGAATACTTCAACCACATGCACCTGGGCACCGAGCCGTCCGAGTGGGACCCCAACTCCCCAATCACCTTCACAGACGAGCAACTCGGCAAAATGCGGATGATGCACGCAAACTTTACAATGGGCATCCAAAATAAAATCAAGCTTCTTGAAATCGTCGGCGAGCAAAAACGCCGCTTCGATTCTCACAATGCATCCACCGGCTCAACTGAGCGAGCCGAGTTGCGAAGAGCATGATGCATGCCATATCGTCTGAGAATACCTCGCGCAAGCTCTTGCAGACAAATGCATCCGTGTCGTTCTTTGCACCGGCACTTATTGATTTCTTGCGATCATGGGACACTGTAAAGCAATGCGTTGGCTCGTTCGTTGCGATGTTAGGAAAATAATTGCCCCACTCTGTTCATTCCTAGGAAACAAACCATACTGGAACTACCTTGACCCCTTCATGCCCAATCTGTAACACAGCATGCGATCCGATTGGCCCGATCTTTCACAACACCCCAACGACAGTTGCCGGCGTGCCGATTGATCTGGGTGATACCGCGCACACCATGTATCGCTGCCCGGGCTGTGCCCTGCACTTCAAAGACCCGCAGATATCGATAGATGCGATCGCTGAGTGCTATGCCCAGGCTTCGAGCGATCATTGGGAGCACGCACCGTCGCCACGCAAGCGTCGGTTTGACAGCCTTACCAAGTGCAT
>CAJXXI010000129.1 GCA_913062615.1 uncultured bacterium
TGCGATGAGCGTGATGCACCAACCAGTAAGAGTAGAGAATAGCATGTATGACACAAATCTAAGCGAGGCTCGTTTCATGTGATCATCGATCAAATCGTCAAACTCACCATCTTCGCTATGCAGCCGAGGATGACCGTCAGCTGGCTCCATCATTACGGCAGCAAGAATTGGAAAACTCCATATATGAGCAAATCTGATTAGGGTGTTCATTCGCCGTCTGGCATCTTGATACGCCGGATCATCAAATTTTTCGTTTTTGAGAGCATGATCAAACAACTCATCACGAATCACAAACAAATCCTCTCGAAGACAAACAACGCGCAGCTTAACCCACCAGGCATAAGTCAATGCCAGTGAAATTATACTGATTCCAACTATGAGTTTGAGTTCAGGATTCATGGTTCACCATCTGGATGCTGGCCTTTTTTAGAGAGCCCGCTGGATTCTCTATTGGCATCAAACTCGCCTTCAAGCTTTATTATTCGTTGATGATCATTCTGTAAATACGCTTTAAACTTACCCTTTATACGCCAGATTACGACAGACGGTGCAAGTAAAGCTGAAATTATCGCCAATATGACTACCCAGGGCTCAATTTTAAGCATTTCTTGCAAAGCATCAACAACCAGCCAAAGACCGATAAGTACTGTTGCGCAAATAATCAGAACTCTGAGAGTTTTCTGTTTTTCATGCACTTTCGCCCAGCTAGTGAATGAATCTTTATGATCGCTTGGTGATTTTTTATCGTTTGAGTTAGGATTTGCCACGCACAAACTATATCAGGTAAATAGTAGGGTGTCAACCCGACTCACATCCTCCCCTCGGCGTCATCGCGATGGGTCTTGAACCATTCGATTGTTCGCTTCATGCCTTCTTCGAAGCCGACTTTGGCTTCCCAGTTCATCAGGTCTTTGGCCCGTTGCACATCGAGGCATCGGCGGGGTTGGCCGTCGGGTTTGGTGGGGTCCCATTTGATTTTGTCGGCGATGGTGTCCTCGTTCGCAAATCCGGTGAGCTTGGCGATCATGTTGACGAGATCCTTGATGGTGATCTCCATGTTGGTGCCCAGGTTGATCGGGGTGGGTTCGTCCATCTTCTCGGCGGCGGTGAGTAGGCCATCGGCGCAGTCGTCGATGTAGAGGAACTCGCGAGATGCGCTGCCGGTGCCCCAGACGGGGAGGAACTCGTCGCCGCGATCGAGGGCTTCGACGCATTTGCGGATCAGTGCGGGGATCACATGCGATGAATCAAGGTTGAAGTTATCCCATGGCCCATACAAGTTCACGGGGAGGACGAACGACGACTTCATGCCGTACTGGAGCTTGTAGGCATCGAGCATCTGCCACGCGGCCTTCTTTGCAACGCCATACGGCGCGTTCGTCACTTCTGGATAGCCGTTCCAAAGGTTCTCTTCTTTGAACGGGATCGGGGTGAGGTTGGGATAGGCGCAGATGGTTCCGGTTTGGATGAACTTGCCGTCGCGTTCGATCAAGCCGTCGACGCGTGCTTGCTCGATGAGGTGCAAAGCCATCGCCATGTTGGCGTAGAAGTATCGCCCGGGGTTTTTCATGTTCGCGCCGATGCCTCCGACTTCTGCAGCGAGGTGGATGATCATCGTGGCTTTATCTGAGCCGAAGCAATCGTTGTAGAGGCTCACGCACGCGTCTTTTTCGGTCAGGTCGTAGTTGGCCGATCTTGGGATGAAGATCTGGTTGTCTTCTACGCCTCGGGCGTGGAGCCCTTGAACGATGTGTCGCCCGAGGAATCCGGACCCGCCGGTGATAATGATGCGTTGGTCTGACCAGTTGACTGACATATGAAAATCCTCTCTCGGGGCGTGTTCTTGTGAGGCAGATGATAGAGCCGATACAATGGCTTGTGCGTATTTCGATCAGAAGGACACGATGAGTAAAGTATGAGTAAAGAACGATCTCAATCATCCCGCAGCTTCGTTGGCTGGCTCCGCCGGCGGGCCTTGCCCAAGTGCGCCAAGCTGTGCGCGTTTATTGGATTACTGATCCTCGGGCTCTGGGTCACTGGGCGGGTGTTGACGGATCAATATCAGTGGTCGCAGTATATCTGGTGGGTGCCTGCGATCTGGATGCTCGGGAGCGCGTGGGCGTTCTTGTTTATGTCCGTCGTGCTCGCCAAGCTCTCGCGTCGGTTCGGCGGAATTTTCCTCCGCCCGATCTTGCTCCTCGCCTGCCTTGGATGCACCGGGTATCTCATCATCGGCGTCTGGCACATGCACCGTGTTGTATTGCCTTATGAACGATCGGACGATGCGATCCGTATTGTGCATTGGAATCAATCGTCAAAGGATGTTGATCAAGCGGGCTGGGCAAAGGCTGTGCTTGATCAAGGTGGCGACATTGTATTTGTCGCCAATGCACCCTGGGGTGAAGAGCGGCAAGTGCTGCTTGATTCATTCGCCCCCTTTGCCCCCCTTGAGCGAGAACGGTGGGTGAACTATTCGTATCGGGTGCATGGCGAGCCATCTCATTACCGGATTGAAGGCAACGCATTGATTGCGTCACGATTCCCGATGATTCGTACGGGGATGGTGTATATGCACGCCCCGATCAACCAGGAAGACGCGAGCGCCATTGGGAGCAGTAACGGGTGGGTTCTGTTTGCTGAGTTTGATATCGGTAAACCCAAACCAATGGTTGTATGGTTTGTCGATCTTCCTTCTGATCCATCTTCATGGCGACAAGAAACGATGCAGATTGCTGCTGACGCGATTCGCTATTGGAACGGCCGAACATGGGTCATGGGCAAACATGTGTGGAAGTCGACCGAGACCAGCGACTCGTTCCCCGCACCCGATCTGATCATCGGCGATTTAAACTCCCTGCGAGGCTCAAATTCGATCGACCAACTCGCACCCAACATGACCGACGCATACTCGGCTGTGGGATATGGTCGAGGCCGATCGTGGGTGCCCAATATCGACAACGCGTTTGCTCGCCAACCATTCAAGCTCGCCGATTGGCACATTGACCTGTCATTGGTCGGGGAGAGTTGGTTGCCAACGAGGTATCGAATCAAGGATGCGTCGCGGTGGGGATCGACCGAGCACCGGATGCAGATACTTGATTTGATAGAGAAAACGCCCAAATAACCCTTTGAAATAGACCGGAAATCTGGTACGCTCGTCTCGAAATCTATCGCTTGTTATGTTCTAAATGAGGAAGAGAAAATATGCGTATTCATTCCGCTGCAGCATGCGCTGCAATACTGACCTTGAGTTTTCAATGCCCTGTCACACTCGCCATCGGCCCTGAGCAAGGGGTGGACGCACTGCTTGGCAACGCCATCACATATCAAGGGAATCTCGACGACAACGGCGCTCCCGCTGACGGCACTTTCGACATGCGGTTCTCGCTGTTCTCGTCGTCGGGCGTGCAGATCAACTCGCCGGTGACCTACATCGGCGTGCAGGTATCCGAAGGCATGTTCACCGTCGATCTCGACTTCGACCAAGCGATCTGGACCGACTTCGCCGACATCGAGAAGTACCTCCAGATCGAGGTCCGCACCAACGGCGGCGGGGGCTACACAGCACTCGCCCCACGGACCCTGCTCGCGTCCGCCCCGCACGCCAATGTCGCACAGATCGCGCATCGACTAAGCTTCCCATACACCGAATCAATCACTGGATTCACTTCCAACGACACCGCGTTCGATCTGAGTGTAAACCAAGGCACCGCGTTACGTTTGCATTCATCCAACCTTGGCGGCGCACCCGCATTGTTTGTAGAAGGCGATAACCCATTATTCCTTCCTCTCTCTGATCACATCGCACTCTTTAACGACCGAGACGCCTACATGGGGATTATTTCGATTGCTGATCGGATCAGCATCGCTGGATTTAACGCCTCGCCGAATGGGTATGCAGCAGTTCTGGGCGAAATCGGATCGACCGGTACACCGAGCGCAACTGCGATTCGAGCGCACAACTTTGCCGCCGATACGTTTGCCTACCTTGCTCAAGAAAACTATGCAGGACTCTTCGAAGGTGATGTGCATGTCGACAGCGGACAGGTCACCAAAGATTTCAGCAACTCGCCATCGCCAGTCGGACCGATCGCGTACGGGTCTATTAGTACTGGCGGCACCCCGACCAACGCTACGGCGAATCTCTCTTGCACCTGGAATGCTGCAGCCAAAACATATGAAATCACGCTCAGCGATTCCACATTCAGCTTCGGGAACACGACCGCGATTGTGACCGTGGTTGATACGGCTGAGCCGCGTGTAGCGACAACCAATGTCTCTGGTTCGTTATTGCTCGTAAAAATCTGGGACATCAACTCGGGCAATATCGCAGTTTCGGATAACTTCCAGATCGTGATTTATCAGGCCCAAGGTCCTGGCCTGCTCCGCAGTTCGGTCCCTGCTGGGATGGACCCGGAGTACTACTACCAACAGACCGGCACCACGCCGCCACAAGTTCCGTATGCACCGGCTGTAGAAATACCAGAACCTATTTCCGTGATTCGCGATTGATAGAGTCGATCACAGCTTGCACATAAAAAAGCCCCGGCCAAACGGTCGGGGATTTTGTTTGCGTTGTCTTTCGATCGCTTATTGATCGTGCCCGGTGAACTCTGGGAGTTTGTGCCCGGCATCCTTGAGTGTCTTCTCGCGTGATGCGAGTTCCATGTCGTGCTCGACCATCATCTTGGCGAGTTCTTCGACCGTGGTTTCTGGAACCCAGCCGAGTTTCTCTTTAGCTTTGGTTGGATCGCCCAAGAGCAGATCCACCTCGGCAGGGCGGAGGTAGCGTGGATCGAACTCGACATGGTCGTCGAAGTTCAAGCCGACAGAGTTGAATGCCATCTCGGCGAAGTCACGAACAGAGATCGTCCTGCCGGTCGCAACAACATAGTCATCCGCTTCTGGCATTTGCAGCATCATCCACATCATCTTGACATAGTCGCCCGCGAAGCCCCAGTCACGCTTGGAATCAAGATTGCCAAGGTAGACTTTGTCTTGCATGCCGAGTTTGATTCGTCCGACGGCTCGGGTGATCTTGCGGGTCACGAATGTTTCACCTCGGCGAGGTGATTCGTGGTTGAAGAGGATGCCACACGATGCGTGCATGCCGTAGGACTCGCGGAAGTTAACCGTTGCCCAGTGCGCCATCACCTTGGCACATGAGTATGGCGAGCGAGGCCAGAACGGCGTGGTTTCTGACTGTGGGACTTCGAGGACCTTGCCGTACATCTCGGATGATGATGCTTGGTAGTATCGAACCTCTTGACCGGATTTATCTTGGAAGTCGCGGATCGATTCGAGCAAGCGGAGCGCCCCCATGCCGACGGTGTCGGCGGTGTAGATCGGCATATCAAACGACACGCGGACATGTGATTGGGCACCGAGGTTGTACACCTCATGAGGCTTGACCGTATCAATAATCTTGTTGATGTTGTTGGCGTCACAGAGATCGCCGTAGTGCAGCTTGAGCTTGGCGCCGTCGAGATGTGGGTCTTGGTAGATGTCATCGAGGCGTTCGGTGTTGAACGACGAGGCCCGGCGGATCATGCCATGAACTTCGTAGCCTTTGGCGAGGAGGAACTCAGCAAGGTATGAGCCGTCTTGGCCGGTGATGCCGGTGATCAGTGCGCGTTTGGTGTCGCTCATGGTGAAAAATCTCGTTCGGGTTGTGGTGCTCAATAACCATCGCGGACGCGTCGGCTCGGCATCGGTCTGTATTGTTTAAATCATCGGCTGACAAAGCCACCCGATTGACTCAGAATTGGGATTGAATCGGATCATTTATACGCCCAGGGTGTTCAAGCGGGTCGTATAAACTGGCATTTCGGGGCACAACTCAGGGCGTAATCGCCTGTTGAACCCGAGTCTCAACTTGAGCCTCGATCGGATTGGCGTTGAGCATCGCCGATACGGTCAGCGCCCCAACCATCAGCCCAAGGGCGATCGCTCCGAGCATGACTCGGCGAGTGTGCTGCGAGATCTCAGTCGAGCGAGCGAGAATCAGCAGGATCATGATGAGCAGCATCGGCTCGTGATACCGCTGCCAGCTCGCGTGGTTCGCGCTCTGGGCGAGAGTGAAGGCGACCAAGCCACCGATCCATATCCATGCGTCTCGACGATTGGCGATGTTGAGCCACACAACCAGAGCGATCGCACCTGTGATCGATCCGAGGATGACCGCGGGCGAACGATCTACGAATGCCGGGAGCTTGTTGATCAGGTTCCACCACCCGCTGTATCGGCCCGCGTCTGGAGAATACGAAGTCTCGGGGACGACACCGAGCACGAGGCCGACGATCGCTGCGAAAATGATCCATCCCCATTGATGCTTCCAGGCTTCTTTCAATCGCGGCCAAAGCATCGGCGCAAAGAACACGCTGAGAATCGCGAGCTGGGTCAGGATAAACCCGGGCGTCGCAGGGTTGGGTCCTTCGTGTTGATTTTGGAAAGTGGGAGGCACCAGCCCGCCCCACATCGCCATGAACCAGACCAACGCTGTAAAGGCAGGGACGGTACACGCGATCGCGATGAATGTGCGTCCGGTGCGATCAAGGCTTGTAGAAAAGAGTGTACGAAGTGTTGGGGTGGTTGCTGATGATCCAAGCCATGCGCTCAGCCAGATCACGCCCGCGATCCAGATATGGACCTGCCTCGTCCAGATCAGCGCGAAAAGAATCACGCCTGAGCATGCCCATGTTTTCCATGTCGGGTTTGGCGAAAGTGCAAGCAGAAGAATCGCGAGCACCCCGAGCCAACCGGCATTGTCGGGCAAGAGCCAGATGCCCGGATACAAGATGTACATCGATGCCAGCATCGGGAGCATGAGCACAGCTGCCCCTCTACCAAACCTGCCCGCGACAACCCAGCTCATCATCGCAAAGAATCCCAGCGTCCATAGGCTAGCGATGAGTTGGATGGCTGCGTGCCCAAAGCCCGCCTTGACCAAAGGCGACAGGGTCAAGTGATACCCGGGTGTCGTCGCGGATGCATAATCAGTAATATCCGGATTGGGCAACTGATCGGCGAACTGCGGAATCGCAGGCCAGTGGTAGACAAGATCATCCGATGCGCCACGCCCTGAAAGATTCCCCGCGAGAATCACTGTCCAACTCACCACGAGAAATACCAACGAGACCACAACAACCGCCCAGAGCCGATCTCTCGTGCTCGCTTTGGGGTTCGACGATGTGGTGACGGCTGAAGAATGCATGATCATCGCTCACCCTATCGGCTTGATGGGCTCTGGGTTCTTGCAATCGCGTACAATGTTGGTCTTCTGTATCTGATTTGCGCGAACTCTTGAGCAGAATACGCCGTTATGTCGATGGATCTGGTGCACCATGACTTCAAACACCCCATCTAAATCTGAATCTGAAAGCGACCGACCGGCTGGTGGGCTCGTTTCAGGATTGATCCGTCTGGCACGACCGCACCAATGGACCAAAGGCATCTTTGTGCTTATTGGCCCACTCTTCGCCATCTCCGACGGCAAGCTCCAAGACATGCCCCGCACCGAACTCGCGTCGGCAGTAGGACTTACACTCCTTGGTTTCTGTCTCGCAGCATCTGGGTGCTATGTATTCAATGACCTTGCGGATATTGAACGGGATAAAGCCCATCCACGCAAAAAACGCCGACCTTTGGCCTGTGGGCAGGTTTCCAGCGGGATCGCAAAGGTCTTTGGGATCGGATTGCTCTTGGTCAGCCTGATTTGTGTCATGGGTGTGCCCGCGGAGCTTCGAATCTGGGTTCTTGGGCTGATTATCCTCTATATCATCAATGTGATGCTCTATTCTGCGGGGCTCAAGCACATTGTGATTGTCGATGTGCTCTCGCTATCGTCAGGATTTGTTATCCGGGTGCTCGGCGGGTGTGCCGCGGTGGGGGTGGCGCCCTCGACCTGGTTGCTCAATGCGACGCTATTTTTGAGCATGTTCCTCGCCTTTGGAAAACGGCTTGGTGAACGCCGACATATGGGCTCTGATGAAGATGCCACCGCTGTTCGTGATGTTCAAAAGCACTATTCTGACCAGATGCTCCGCATGTT
>CAJXXI010000130.1 GCA_913062615.1 uncultured bacterium
CCCCCGTCTGATATAGTGCAACTGTATAACTTATCAGAAAGGGATCGTTATGAATAATAGAAAAGAAAAATCGTTCAGGTTAAACGCGTTTTTAGGATTGCTCACGCTCGGGTTGCTTGTTTCTGTTGCGGCGGCGGATTTGGTGCCCGTTGGAGGCGCAGCCCGGATACTTAAATGCTCAGGAACACAGTGTGCATTGCCCGGCAGCACTAGCAAGTCTTGTAGCGCGGGTAGTTTTCAAGATGTGGCGTGCTGTTGTCGAATGGGAGGATCCGGTGCTTGGGGATGTAGTTGCAGGTGGCCTACGGATTGTGCAACTCAGAGTGGCGAACAATGTTTTCAGGCCGCGGTATAATGTTTATTGATAACAAGCGAGTAATCTGGAAACTGGCCGTTGTACTCGGTGTGTCTTGCTCTTTGTTGGGTTATGCTGTTTGGAGCACAAATAAATCTCGTCATGGTTTACGAGGCCGTGATGCAGATAAGGTGCTTGCGACGCGAGAGAGCATTCAACATGCTAAGGTGTTTCAGATTGTCTCGTTTAAGCAGTTTGAGAATCACAATAGTTCTGTCGGCCAACAGCAGGTTGTGGAGATGATCAAGTCAACTCTTCGGGGCGCAAGCGTGCACAATCCTGCAGCGGTCGATGGGGCGGCTATTGAGTCTTTGTTGCAGACTGCTTCTGAGTTTATCTATTACCGATTCATTCGTGACGATGCTGAAGACTACATCGCTTGGCGGCTGGGTCGTGGCGACCGGTTCAGAGAACCTGAATCAATCTATGGAAAGTATCAGGTTGCATTGGATTACGAGTTTTTCTTTGAAGATAAACTTCCTGATGATGCTCCAGTTCGGGAAACATTTATCACCTTCTTTACACATCAGCGTAGTTTATGGGGGGAGCATTACACCCCTGTCGGCTATGCGATTGATCCGGAAAGTGTTTTGGTTCTTATTGAAGTCGAAGATCCTCTGATTGGGAATCAAGGCGCTGACCTTGGCGACCCGGATCTGAATAGATTCTGGTTTGAAACAACTGGAGGTTCTCATCGTTCTTGGTTTACAAGCGGGACAGATATTCGAAAGCAGTTGATGAGTGGTGCCGGCATGAAAAAATATCAGGTCGGTTCAGTTGGCTTTATTCTTGAGTATGCTGATGGTGAACGGCGAACGGTGACAGTGCCGTTGGTGCGTGCTTTAGAGGGCGGAAAATGGTCAATAGAGTTTCTTGGCACGACTGATCTAGACAATACAGGGGGTCTCATTGAGTTCTAATCGACCGAGCACAATGTTGATAGTCGTACAAGTGCTTGTTGGGCTATTGCTTTCGTACGCAGCGGTGAGCAAGGCGATGAATATCCCGATATTTGCGTTTGTGATCCAATCCACGGTTCCATTTGCAGGAAACGCATCAACGCCTACTTTGGTGATGATGGCGCAGGGGGTGATGTTCGCTGAGATTTTGATTGGCGTATCCTTGGTTGTTCATTTCTATTCAAGGATAATGCGTTCAGTTGAGATCGTGATGTTCGTTGTGTTTTCTGGAATACTTCTGATGCTACTCGCCGAGGAAAATCCGGTTTCATGCGGCTGTCTTGGGATATCACCCGACGGGATGGGCAGTCGCGCCGAGCTCATCTTTGGTTTGGTTCGAAATGCATTTCTTATCGCCATGCTGGTGACGATATCTAGGAGCTCAAAGCACAAAGGGAATCAAGATGAATCGCAAAGGATGCAAAGCGCCTAATCGTGGTTTTACGCTTGTTGAACTTCTAGTGAGTATTGGCGTGATTATCGTTGTGCTCTCGATCATGACCCCAGCACTCAAACATGTTCGAGATCGGGGGATCATTGCACGGAGTCTCTCTGGGCATCGCAACATCAACTCTATGGTGTCGGTCTTTGGAATCGACCGAAACGGACGGCTCCCGTTCCCGTATATTAAACGCGAAGGTTCTTACGCACATCCTGTCTATTCTGTATCAGAATCAGAGAACGACGGATACATCCCTGCACCGATGGCATTTCAAGCGAGAATATGGTCGTCATTGCTCGCCAAGTCGAATCCAAATCTGACCCCGCTGGTTTATCAAGGGCGATGGGAGCCCATCATTGGTCGGGATGTCCCAAACGGTTTAATTGGTGGCAGTTATATCGCCACCTCAACCATGTTTGCTGACCCGCGATTCTTTTCGATCAACCCCGACAACGCGAACGCGAGCCAGTTGCGCCCGACCCGAACAAGCCAGATTTCATTCCCATCGAGCAAAATGATGTTTGAAGATTTAGAAACTTGGGGGCGAGTTCTGAATGCTGATGGATTATCTCGGGCTGCTACCTTCAGCTTTGCTGATGGCTCTGCGCAAGCAATGTCGCAGTCGGAGTTCACGGGGGATTGGGTACAACGAGCGGCTGCATGGCAGACGGCACCAGGGCATACAACGCTTAATGGTCTTGCGGGTCGAGATCGGTGATGGGTCAATATACAAACTGTTTTGTGACTTCATCTGCAATATCTTGAACACTCCGATCGGCGGCATCGATCCAGATCGAGCCCGGGCGGATTCGTAATCGCTTGAGCCAGGTGCGTTGGTTCTTGGCGAATCTTCGCGTGTCGATTTTGATGCGCTCGATCGCTTCGTCGAGTGTGCACTTGCCATTGAAATGGACGAGGAGTTGTTTGTACCCGATGGCTTCGCAAGACTGATCGCCATAGGCGTTCGCGTCGAAGAGCTCGCGGGCTTCTTCGACGAGTCCGGATTCGATCATGACTTTGACGCGTTGATTTATGCGCGAGTTGATCAGTTCGGTCGGCCAATCAAGCCCGACGAGCACCGCTTGGGGGCGCGATGTTTTTTCGTGCTCCCATTGGCGTTGGAGATCGGTGATCGGGGTACCGGTCTGAAGATAGACCTCGAGTGCCCTTCGCGTTCGGCGAAGATCAGCCCCGTCAATGCGATCCGCAGCTTGAGGATCAACCTCGCCAAGCATCGCCCGGCGGTCGGGCTGGGACATCTGCTCAACTTGCTCTTTTACATCGGCGGTTGGTTCGGGGGATTCGAAAAGCCCGTCGAGGAAAGATTTGACATACAAGTTCGTCCCGCCGACGATGATCGGGGTCGAGTCTTTGGCCTGGAGGGATTCAACGATCGGGTTGGCGAGTTTGAGCCAGTCGTGAACGGTGAACCGGGCTTTGAGATCGACGATGTCGATGAGGTGGTGGGGGATACCTTGTTGTTCGTCGGTCGATGGTTTGGCGGTGCCGATGTTCAGATCGGTATAGATCTGGTACGCGTCGGCTGCGATAATCTCGCCAGTGAATCGTTGTGCGAGTTCGACCGAGAGCGCGGTTTTGCCGCCAGCGGTTGGGCCGACGATAACGGGATAGCGGGTGGGATGAGTCACGCGGAGAGTTTAGGGTGCGAAACCGAGTTAGGGTTTGGCTGCGGGCAAGATGCCGTACATCACTGAGATGGCGCCGATGAGGACGAACCAGAATCGGGAATCGGAGCCGAGGGTGAGCGATTCGAGGCGCGAAGCCTTGACGACGCAAGGCTCAAAGGTCTTTGGTGCGGGCTCGAGGAACTCGAAGAGCCTCGGATCGGCGGGCTGACCCGGGATGATGAGCGCTTCGCGGTTGTTGGGGATCATTCCAAGCTGCGACATCGCGAGCAGATCGATCGTTGGCTTGGTCGGTTGCTCGATCTCGGCGAGAAAGCTTTGGTACTTGTCGATGCGGGTGTGGTGTGCTTGTTCGAGGTGCAACGCGAGATCGCGCTGGGTGCGTGTGTTGCGAAGATCAATCTGCGCGGGGAGTATCAACGCAGCGACAAGCACCGCGAGCCCCGCGCCGAAGATCAACCAACGCCCGAGCGATCCTGCCCATTCGTTGGATTCGGTTTGCACATCTTGATCAAGCACGAACAATCTATCGGCGATGGCCCGACGATCACTCGACAATGCAGTTGTAAATTGCTCAGGCTTTCACTTGCGTGTTGCCCGTGTGCACCAGCATGCGATCGAGCGCCTTCACCGCGAGCTCGGCAGCCTGGGGATGAACCTCGACGACATTGCGTACCTTTATCGGACCATTGGCTTGGTCGTTCGGTGCGTCTTTGGTCGTGCCGATGCCGCAGAGCCCATCGAGGATCCAAAGCATGTGAGGCTCATCAATGCGGTACATCGTTGTGCACAGGCATTGACAATCCGAGAGCATCCGCACTTGCATGCCTTTGGCTTTGAACTCATTGGCGAGCCGATTGACCAAGTGCACCTCGGTGCCGACAGCCCATTTGCTGCCCGCGGGCGCGTTGCGCAATGTGTTGATGATGTATTCGGTTGAGCCGGAGTAGTCTGCGAGATCGACGACCTCCTTGCAGCACTCTGGATGCACAAGGATCTGGGTTGGCTCTTCTTGCGCACCGAGCGCGGCGTTTGCGCGTTTGATGTCGGCGCAGTGTTCGGGGCGGAACAGCTTGTGGACGCTGCAATGTCCTGCCCACAATATAGTTGCAGCTTCGTATAACTCTAAAGCGGACGCGCCGCCGAGCGGTTCGCCTTGCTCGGTTGCCTTGGGGTCATAGATGCAGGTGTTGCGCTCGACATCAATGCCAAAGGCGGCGGCGGTGTTGCGTCCGAGGTGCTGGTCGGGGAGGAAGAGGATTTTGATATTTTCGTTTTCGGCGCGCGGTTGCGTCCCGCCTGCCATCGCCCACTTGAAGACCTGGTCGGCGTTGGATGATGTACAGCACGCGCCGCCGTGATCGCCTACGAATGCTTTGATCGCAGCGGTCGAGTTGACATATGTAATGGGGATAATCCGACCAGTCCAACCAGATTCTTTGAGCGAGGCATGGATGATCTCCCACGCCTCGACAGTTTGGTCATAGTCCGCCATGTCGGCCATCGAGCATCCGGCCGAGAGATCGGGCAGGATGACCGATACGGAATCGGGCGTGAGCATGTCGGCGGTCTCTGCCATGAAGTGGACGCCGCAGAAGATAATGTGCTTAACCGCGGTGGATTCTTTGGCGCGATCTTTGACGACTGATGATGCGAGCTGCGAGAGCTTGAGCGAATCACCAAGGTAGTCCGCGTGGCGGACAACATCGTCCATCTGGTAGTGGTGACCGAGGATAACGAGCGAATCGCCCAGTTGGGCGCGCCTTGCTTCGATCTGCTCGTTGAGCTGATCTGGTGTGAGCGTGTGGTAGTGATTGGGGAGTGATGGTTGCCAGAGCATGTGAATCCTTTATATATCCGCTGGGTATTGTACGATCTCCAAGTGTTGAAGGTTGAATTGTCCTGAAATCAAGCAGGCCGAATCCCGAACAAGTATGATAGAAGATATGGAGACGATGCTGATTATAGTTGGAGTTCTTGTCGCGATTGGTTTGGTGTTTCTCGCCATAAAGGCGGCCGCACTCGCCAAGAAACGGGCGCAGGAGCGCATTGATGCCATGGGCAGCTTTGCCGCCCGCATGGGGTTCACGTTTGCGACGGCCCATGATGCCGCGCACGACGATGAGTTTGCTCATTTCGAGGTGTTTCGGCAAGGATTCGATCGGTACGCGTACAACACGATCTCTGGGCCCGTCGATCTCGGTGCTGCGGTGGTGGGGTGTAAAACCGGAGATTTTCACTACAAGACCCGCGAGACTTACACGACGACGGATTCAAAGGGGCGGACGACAACCCACACACGGATTGTTTCACACCACTTCAGCTACTTCATCCTTGAACTGCCTTACGACTCGATTCCCGATGTGCTGATCCGGCGCGAAGGATTGTTTGATAAGATCGCGGCTGCGTTCGGTAAGAATGATATCGATTTCGAGAGCTCGGAGTTCTCACGGAAGTACTTTGTGAAATGCGATAACCGCAAGTTCGCATACGACATCATCAACCCACGGATGATCGAGTTTCTGCTCGAGACCAAGCCGGGATTGATCGATATGGAGAACTCACGAATCTGCCTGACCAACGGCTTATCAACATGGCCCGCGGAAAGATTCGAGGGTTCATTGGGATGGACGCTCAAGTTCCTTGAGCATTGGCCAGACTTTGTGATCAAAGATTTAGAAGAAGGAAGAATATCATGAGCCCACTCATCATCGGATTGATCGTTATCGTTGTCCTCGCCCTCATCGTCGTCGGGTGGGTCATCGGCATCTACAACAAACTCGTCCGCGTGCGCCAGCACCTCAAGGACTCATGGTCGGGGGTCGATGTAGAACTCAAACGACGCTATGACCTGATCCCGAACCTGGTCAATGCCGTCAAGGGCTATGCGAGCCATGAGAGTGAAACGCTCGAAAATGTAATCGCGGCAAGAAACCAAGCCGCCGGCAATCACGGCTCGCCATCATCGCAGGCCCGCGACGAGGGCATGCTCGTTGGTGCACTTAAGCAACTCGCCGTGGTTGTTGAGCAGTATCCAAATCTCAAGGCTGATTCACAGTTCATCAATCTCCAAGAAGAACTCTCCGAGACCGAAAACCGGATCGCGTCATCCCGCAGGCTCTACAACGGCAATGTCCGCGAGATGAACACGACTGTGGAAACCTTCCCGAGCGTGATCATCGCGGGGATGTTCAACTTCGACAAGGCCGAGTACTTCGAGATCGAAGACGCCGCGGTGCGCGAAGCGCCCAAGGTTGAGTTCTAAGAAGTTGGTCGAGTTTTAAATCACCTGAGGCACGCGTCGGCACTCGGGGCATTCTTGGAGTAGTTCAAGCCCCTCACGCGAGTACCCACACTCGCGGCAATGATGTGGGCGGATGCGGTCGATGTTGTCTTTGGACACGCCGAAGGTTCCGGTTTTAGCGCCTGAGAGCCGGAGAATAAGCCCGGCGGTTGAGGAGATTGAGAGCAGCACGAGAAATGGGATCAGAAGTGCAAAGAAAGCCCAGAGCAGTCCGCTGAGCAAGCTATACCCCATCGCTCGGTGGGTCGAAAAAACGAAGGCCGCGGCGACAAGCATGGTCAGGGCATGGAATGCCCAAAGCCCGTAGCTTATGTTGGGGTTATTGATGTTATAGATCGAGGCAAAGATCGCACTCACCCAAACAACGATGATCGCTATGACGGCGATCGAGCATCGGCGGTGCCAGATTGCGAGACGGACAAGATCGAGTTCGAATATTGTTTTCTGGGCCATGTATAAATCCTTCAGCTGAATAAGTGCAAAGAGTATAGTAAAAAAGCCCGGAGTGATCCGGGCTTTGTTGTTTTATATGTAGTGTTCAATCAACTCACTCATCCATGATCGCTGCCTGAGCCGCGGCCAATCGTGCGATGGGCACGCGGAACGGTGAGCAGCTGACATAATCAAGCCCGATTTTGTGGCAGTAGTGGACGGACTTTGGATCGCCGCCGTGCTCGCCACAGATGCCGATCTTGAGATCAGGCTTTGTTTCGCGCCCTTTGTTGAATCCCATCTCGACGAGCTGGCCGACGCCGGTCTGATCGAGCGATTGGAACGGATCTTCCGGCAGGATGTCACGCCCGAGGTAATCAGGCAAGAAGGTGTTGATGTCGTCTCGGGAATACCCGAAGGCGAGCTGGGTGAGGTCGTTGGTGCCAAACGAGAAGAAGTCGGCGTGCTCGGCGATCTCGTTTGCAGTCAACGCTGCGCGTGGGATCTCGATCATGGTGCCGATCTTGATATCGAGCTTCTTCTTGAAGTTGTTTTCCTTCTTGACCTCTGCGATCACGCCCTCTGCTTGTTCGCGGAGGATGCTCAGTTCCTGATGCGTACCAACGAGCGGGATCATGATCTCAGGCACAGCCTTGACCTTGTTCTTGGCACACTCGATCGCGGCTTCGACAATCGCGCGAACCTGCATCGAGAGGATCTCGGGATAGGTGATCGACAGACGGCAGCCACGGTGACCGAGCATTGGGTTCATTTCGTGGAGCGAGTCCACTCGAGCCTTCAACTTGGCGGGCGGCACGCCCATCTCTTTGGCAACTGCCTTCATGGCCGAAGCATCGTG
>CAJXXI010000131.1 GCA_913062615.1 uncultured bacterium
CTCGATCGCCGACCACCACGATCCCTAATCGCCCGCTCGCTCGGCTCAACTCGCCCAATGCTTGGCTGACGGTAAGCTTGCCCGCCATTCGGGTGGGTTGATGGGCCAAATCTTGAACGGTATTCACCGATTCAAGGTCCGCGATGTACAAATCAATGCTGCTCAGAATCCCGATGACCTGCCCCTTGGGCGACAACACCGGATACCGAGAATGAGGATGGGCACGCACGAACGCACGGGCTTTGTCGATCGACCAGCTCGCCCGCACCACCACCGCGTTGCGTAGAGGGATCATCTCGGATCGAACCGTCGCGTGTTCGAGTTCGAGGGCGCGATCAATCAACGACGCCTGCGTATCGCTCATCTGGGTTGAGCCAAACTTGAGCAGCTCGGCGACCCGATGGCGAGAACTCGTCAACGAACCAATCGCATCCACACCCACAAGCTTCGATGCCCCGTTGGCTATCCATAAAATCGCAGGCACAACCGGTATCCAAGTCAGTGAGATCCGCAGGAACCAGATCACATAGGCAAACCGTTCCATCAATGTATCCGCATTGGACCGAAAGACCTCCTTGGGAGTCGACTCCGCAAAGATCAAAAGCACCGGGGTCAGCACCACGATCTGGATCAGGATCATCTCGATGTCTGCTAAACCCAGTGTCGCAATCAAGGTCGTGATCGCCAGAGTGCCCGCGTAGTTAAAGACATTGTTCCAGACGAGCAACGCGGTGAGTGTTGGAGTGGCGTGTTCGATTTGGGTTTCGAGCATCCGGGCGCGTTGGCCGCGATCGCCGCCGACGGCATGAACACGGACGAGCACGCGATTGACCGTGTACAGCCCGACCTCAAGACCAGAACAGATCGCTGAGCCTCCGATGCCCAGAAGCACCACCATCCACCACAAGATCAGTTCGAGGGTACTCATGGCGTCCCTCCGTCTAGATCGTGCGCAAGAATCTCGACTTCGATGCGTTCGATGGATCGCTTGTCCATCTCCACCACTGTGAGCTTGATATCGCCGACCTGGGCTTGTTCGCCGGTTTCAGGCACACGATCGAGCAGCACCATGACCAACCCGCCGAGCGTGTTGACGCGTTTGGCGTGCTCGATTACGCTCTGATCAGCGAACATCACCGCCCAATCGCGGATCGAGAGCCGACCGGGCACGATCCATCTGCCCACGCCGATCATTTCGACCTTATTGGCGAGATCATGCTTGGGATCAACCACCCCTTCAATCAGCTCAGCAGCTACATCGGCAATCGTGACGATCCCCGAGACCCCGCCGTGCTCATCGACACAGACCGCGATGCTCTGCCCGGTGGTCCGGAACTGTTCGATCAGCGAGTCGAGCCTTGCTTGCTCGGGGACAAAGAGCACATCAGCCATCACCGATTCAATCGTGTCGCCTTCGAGTATCTGGCGCGCACTCACGATCCCGGACACGCCGCCATCGATGCCATCGGCGCAGACTAAAAGCCGAGTTCGTCCGGTGGTTCTGCATATCTCGATGATCTCGTCGCTGGTCGTGTCGAGATCAATCCACGACATATCAACCCGAGGGGTCATCACCTGCTCGACGCGCATCTGCCCCATCGAGACAATTGATGTCAGCAGCTCTTGTTCGCCTTGGTCGATCACGCCATCGTTTGCACTCAGATTAATCAGCGTGCCCATCTGCTCGGCCGATACGCCGGGGACTCGATGATGCGATCGGCTCGGCGCGAGCAATCGTGATAATGGCGAAACGATCCAGACATCCATAAACCCAAGCAAAGGCTCGATCGGTTTGCGGATCAGCACATGCATCGGCCCAGCCAAACGCAGGAACAAGATTGTCGCGGACGAGGCAAAGAGCTTGGCGAAGACCTCGCCAATAAGAATAATCGCGGTCAATGATCCCAACGAGATCATCACCCGCGCCAACGCGCCATCGGCATTGATCGTGAGGATACTCGTGACGATGAAGTACGAGACATTGACCACCATATTGAGCAAGAGCACCTGCATCAACAGCTCACGCGGGCGAGCCAAGAGCGATTCGACGATGCGCGAGAGCCGAGGGTTCGTGCGTTTGAGCATCGCCCGCTGACCATGGGTGATGCCAAAGAGTGCGGTCTCAGAAGCAGACGCCAAAGCAGAACACACCAGCAAGAGTGCGAGCACGATTAAGAATGGTGTTTGTGATGCGTCCATATACCTTGGCTGTCTCCAACTCCTTTATCGGAAATCTACGCGGGCAGGATCATATTCTGGGTCGAGTTGTTCGATCAGGCGTTCGATATACCGCCATGCGTTGAGCAGGACGCGGATATCGGCCAGTTTTTCGGGCGTTGATTCTTCTGCGATCGCTTCGAACTGCCCTTGAGCACCGTTGGTGTAGCTCGCTCGTTCTTCGCGTGCCCATGCTTCCCAGTTGGATCGAGACTCGTTGCCCCCGTCGACGATCTGCTCTTCGATCTCTTCACGCCGAGTCATCATCTCCATCAAAAACCCATCGGGGAGGTCTTTGCATTGCGACGCGCTGGGCCCACCCAACACTTCGAGCAGTGCAACCGCACGCTGTTCGCCATCGAGCAGCGTCACCCGCGCTTTATTGAGTGCCGCAGCGTCTGGAGCATCGCTGTCCGCGCCCACACTACCCGCATCAGGGTGTGCCGAAGTGAGTGCGCTGAGATAGGCTCGTTCGATCACACCTGCGTCGAGATCGAACCGGGCGGGGAGGCGGAGTGTGGAAAACGGGTTGGTCTTGTTGGTTTTGGACATAGAATGATGAGTGTAGTCGGGATCGGTGCCATTTTCGGGTTCTGATTTGACGAACGGGGCACAATCGGGGATGATAGTACCAAACCCAAACCAGACCCAACGCTCGTGGGACAGCAGAAAGGGCAGCGGAGATGACCAAGCAGATCGGGATTGTCGGTGTGAGTCCAGAAGGGGCGTCGCTGTGTTATCAACAGCTCTTCCGCCACGCGGCTGTGATGCTCGAGCCTCACATGCACCCCGTCGTCAGCGTCCACAATATCCCGCTCGCCCAATATGTCGAAGCCGTCCGGCGCGATGATTGGATGCAAGTCGCGGCCCTGATGCGGAACTCCGCAGAGAAGCTCGCCTCGATCGGCGCCGAGTTCTGCTTTACTCCTGACAACGCGGTCCAGCACGCGGTTCAACTCGCCGAGGCCTCGTGCCCGATCCCCTGGCTCAAGATGACCAGTGCGGTCGCATCGAGGATCGAAGAAGACAACCGAAAAACCATCGGCGTCATCGGCACCAAATATGTTACCTCCGGGTCGGCCTACCAGACCGATTTGGGTATGAAGGGCATCAAGCTCGTGCGTCCGAGCGAAGAAGACACCGAAATGCTCAATCGGATTATTTTCGACGAACTCGTCTTCGGGATCGTACGCAAAGAATCACAATTACAGATGCTCGATGTGATTTCTCGGCTTGGCGATAAAGGATGCGAAGGCGTGATCTTGGGATGCTCCGAAGCGCCGCTGATGATCACCGCGGACAACTGCGCCCTGCCGCTCTACAACGCAAGCGACATTATGGCCGAGCAGGCGATCCGATTTGCAATGGCTTAACTACGCCTGATCGCTGAGCTGATCGAAGAATCCACTCATCGCATCAACCATCTCTTTTCGATTGATTTCATCCGACCACAGGTTGTTGTGCCCGCCGGCTTCGATGGTGACGAGTTGTGCGTTTGGCGCAGCTGATGCGATTTGTTTGGCATCTGCAATCGGCGAGACCGGATCGGCATCGCCATGGAGAATCAGGATCGGCAGGCGGATATCTTTGGCGATCTGGTCGCGGGCGAACCCTCGCCATGATGGACCAACGCCGAAGAATGTGCCGAGCAAGAGGATGGCGGGTTTGAGATTGAGTCGATAGGGGACGCCTCGCAGCCGAATGACATTGCGGGCGGGTGTAATGGCGTCGATGTAGGGTGATTCACAGATGAGTGCAATGATGCAACTGCTCACCGGTTCCTTGTGGAACGCTTTGGCGAACGCGAGTGTAATGCCGCTGCCCATCGACCATCCGTAGAGCACGGTTGGTTGATCGGGTTCGAGCGATTCGAGCACGCGGGCAAGCTCATGGTGTTCGCTCGAGCCAAGGCGGACGATGCTGTCAGAGTCGCCGTGCCCCGGGAGGTCCCAGAGGACAACATGCGATGCGTGCTCGAGCATGGGCACGATCCGTTTGAGCCCACCTTGTCTGCTCGATCCCCACCCATGAGTCATCACAACACGCGGGCCATCGGCGTTCTTGCCCTGGAGTATCCATAGGCTCAGATCGCCATTGGCGCCTTTGACGGTACGCTCTTCGAATGGGATCGGGACATCGAGTTCGGAAGGATCGCCGGGCAAGTTGCGCGAGAGCGCCGAGGCGTAAGTCTGACGGTGTGGGTGAGTGAGCCCCCACATCGTATAAATCACCAGCATCATAAAGTACAGCCCAAACCCAATCCCGAGCAGCTGGACCAATCCGATCAATGGGTGCATGAACTAAACTCCAAAGAGTGCTTTGACATCGTTGAAGGTGACATACAAGAAGATGGTCCCGATCATCAACAGACCAGCCATCGTGACGACATTCTGGAACACGATCGGGACGGGCTTGCCTCGGACCCATTCATAGACGAGCATCAGGAACTGCCCGCCATCGACAATGGGCAAAGGCAGGAAGTTGATCACCGCGAGATTGATCGAGATTAACGCCATAAAGAACAGCACCCACACCCAACCCTGCGATGCGATCTGCGTGCCCAGGTGTGCGATCCCGACAGGACCTTTGAGGTGCTCCACCTTGACCGACCCTTCGAAAAGACGCAGGAAGGTGATGTAGGTCTGCATCATCACGCGACGGGATTTGCCGAACCCACGATTGATCGCGTCGACCGGGCCATCGGCTTTGTCGATGATCTGGGCGTAGGCAAACATGTCAACCATCGCGATCGAGCCGGGGAGTGTCCATCCGAGTTCTCGCACCGCATCGATGTCAGCGCGGGTGAGGGTCCAATCGGTGGTGGTTGTGGGGATTGAGCCGTCGGGTTGGACGGGGAGGGGGAGCTGGATCGTGACGGGGATAGCGAACGATTCGTTGCCTTCTTGATACGCCATGTCTGAAGCGATCAATAATCCGAGATGCACATCGCGGAGTGTTCGTGTCGGATAGTCCCCCACCATCGTAATGCGTGAGCCGGCATATTCAATGAGTGTTGATGCGGGGAGTTCGATCGATTCTGTTTTCTCCGCGTCATCACCCGCGACGGCTCGTTGGAACACGCCGGGCTTGGAGATCAGGTTGGTGTGCGTGGCGGTGGTCGCTTGATAGAACCCGATGGTGCCCGCGGGTGTGACATCAACGGTGATTTTGACGCGTTGGTACTGCCCGATGTCGTCTTTGCGGAGCATGACGATATCGAGAGATTTGCCTTTGTGCGCACGGATGGCGACGATGCCTTCGCTCATGGATGGGTACTGGACATTGGCGATTTGGGCGAAGATGTCGCCGGGGTGTAAGCCTTGCTTGGTGTCTTCTTGAGATGCGTATGGATTAACCATCAGCACGCCGGCGAGCCCGAGCAGATGGCGGGTCCCTTGGACCTGATCGCCGACCTTGACTAGGTCAACCTGCAAGCCGGGCACTTGGTTGATGGTGTGATCGATGAATATCTTACTGTCTTGACGTTCGATTTGGATGGTGATGGGTTGGCCGTTGGATTGCTCGGCGATATCAACGATATCAAACGGCGAGTCAATCGCTTGCCCGTTGACACTGACAAAGCGATCGCCGGGTTCGAGACCATCCATACCGAACTGTGCGCTGCCCATGTCCCAGATCGGACGGGTGCCCTCGGGAGCCTCTTTGAGCATGGTGCTGACAGAGGGCGAGATGCCCAGATCGAGCAACCCGCTCTGTGGGCTTTCGATCGGTGTGGCGTTGAACTCGATGGGGGAATCTACACCATCGCGTTCGATAACGATCAATGTGGGCTTGCCCTTCGATGCCATCGCGATTTCGGGGAGGATGTCTTCGAAGGAGTGGACCGACTTGCTGTTGATCGAGAGGATGCGATCGCCTCGTAGCAGCCCGTCTTCGATGTTCGGAGTCAGTGCGACCGCGTTGGCTGCGGGGGAATCGAGCCCGACATATCCGATCTCGGCGGGGAATGACTTGAGACCGACCATGAATACGGTGATAAAGAGTACTGCCGCCATGATGAGGTTCATGACGACCCCGGCGCAGATCACGACCATGCGTTTGCCGACTGGGCAGTTCTGGTATGAATCGGGTGCGTCGGAGGTGGCTTCGGGGTTGATGTCTTCTTGCCCGAGCATTTTGACATACCCACCGAGCGGGAGCATGGATAGGCGGTATTCGGTGGGGCTGATTTCCTGATGGGCGTCGTCGCCCGCGCCATATATGAGCTTGCGGTATTGAGGCTCGGACGAGCCTTTGCACAATCCCATGCCTTTGCGGTAGGAAACGAGCACATTGCCGAACCCGATCGAGAACGCAAGCACACGGATACCCGCCCATTTGGCGGCGACAAAGTGACCCAGTTCGTGGATGAAGATGATGGAGCCGAAACCCAGTGCGATGGTGAGGAAGTTGACGAGGGTTCCCAGCGGTCCAGGGATATCAAACATGCGGTGCTCCGGCGAGAATGCTCAGGTAAGGCGGGACAAATCTGCTCCACAGTGTATCGGCTCAAACGCTCTGGGTGCTCGCTTGAATCTGACCAAGGGCCGAGAAAGAACAGGCACGCCCGTGGATGTACTGAGCGTGCCCGAAAAGAGGAGTCAATGGATTGTCTGCCAGAAGCGAATCGTGAGCGATTAGTACTTAATAGAGCACCCATAGGCTTTGGTGGTCGAAGTGGTAATTTCTTCGCCTGCGAGAGTTTGTACGAGCCCATTGCGTACAAAGTTCACCTCGCCTGGGGTTGAAGCATTGTTGTTGTTGTCGATCGCCCCGTGGTAGGCAAGCAATCCTGTAGCATCGATGATGTACATCTCAGGCGTGCGCTTTGCCCCATATATACGCCCGATTGTGCCCTTCGGATCCATCAAAATCGGAGTAGTAATCTCCCATTTTTCTGCGGTCTTCTGGTTTGTGCTCAGTTTGGCTGCCGGATGCGATGCTTTGGCCGAGTTGATTCTGAGCCAGACGACCGATTCGTCCTTGAGGTCTTTTTGGATCGCGAGCATGGTGCCGGTGTCTTCGCGATAGTGCTTTTTGACGAACGGGCACAACGGGGAGAACCATTCGAGCACCACGGTTTGCCCTTTGGCGGTGTACTCAGAGAGCGTGTGCTCGTTGCCATCGAGATCGACAAGAGTGAAATCGGGGGCGGGTTGTCCGACCTGGGCTTTGGGCGCGACGGCTTGGGTGGTTTCGAGTGCCCCGGCGCCGAGCATCGAGATGCCAAGCCCGATGGCTGCGAAGACGGAGATAAATGATCTGGTTGTTGAACGGGTCATGGTGAGTGTCTTTCTTTATAGATCGTCAAGGATCGTTTATGGTGCTTTGATATTGATGTCGTAATCGACCGGGCCGGTGGGTTCGTGAGAGCGGATGCGCCCGGAGAGGACTTTGTTCTCGCGCTGGGCAAACTTGATGATGAGTCGGTTGGAATCGGTTGAGCCGCCGGCGATCGGGTCGGCGAGCTCGGTGCT
>CAJXXI010000132.1 GCA_913062615.1 uncultured bacterium
TGGTCCGAGCAGGTGGGTTTGGCCGACAATTTGATCGAGGCGGGTCGGACGGATCCGCGCAGCGAGGGGAGCGATGCGATCCACTGCGGATTCTCGATTTGCTTGCCAAAGATCAGTCATACGGGAAGTGTATGGGTTGGATGAGTGGGTTTGATGGGATGGAATCCCTAGATTGTGAGAATTGGGGATATTTTCATAGGTCTTGTGGAACACTAGCTTTGCAAATGCTAACATGGAGTTGATGTTGATCACGCTTTGGGTCATTTTGGTGCTGGTTTTGGTCATTTTGGCCACGCTCGTTGGCGCGAAAACCTTTGGCAAGCGATGGACACCCGAGCTTAGTTTGCTCGATGGTGTATTGTATTTGATCGGGTATGGATATGCCCGTGGGATGCATGATTTGATGGTTGAGGAAGAGGACGGGGCGTTTGACGATTTGGGTGGGCCGATGATCGTGGTGAGCAATCACACGGCTGGTGTCGATCCGATTCTGGTGAGTGCCGCGGTGCCGACCAAGATCTGTTGGCTGATGGCTGACGACATGCGGGTGCGTGGGATGGGTTGGTTCTGGAACTGGGCGGGCGTGATCTTTATTGCACGCAATCGGCACGGCAGGACCGGGCTCCGGCGAGCACGGACACACCTCGACAACGGCGGCGTGATCGGGATCTTCCCCGAAGGCAAAATCGAACGCCCGGCCAAACAGCTTCATAAGTTCGCACCCGGTGTTGGTGTGTTGGTGAAGCGATCTGGTGCTCGGGTGCTGCCTGTGATTATCGAAGGCACGCCGACGGAAGCGGCGAATGCGTGGGACTCACTCTGGACACGGAGCAACACACGGATCCGTGTGATGAAGCCGATCGATTACAAAGAGAGTGGCATGAGCAACGCGGAGATCGCACAGGATTTGCATAAGCGGTATGCCGAGTGGACCGGGTGGGGCGAGGTTGCGATTGAGGAATCATCGTGCGACTTGATGGTGGCGACTTCGGCGACAGCGTGAGGTGTCATGGGCACCCTTCTGCGAACGCGATCAAGAATGCACTCACATCGAAGAAGTTGAACTCGCCGTCTTTGTTCAGATCCGCAATACTATTGTTAAGCAAATATTGTTCTAGGAAAATCGATACATCAAAGAAGTTAAGGTCATTGCTGCAGTTCAAGTCTGCAAGGCACGGATCCCCCGTCGGAATGAACACGACTGTGCCGGGGCTCTTCAATATATTTGCGATTAATGATGTGTCATTCGGGAGAACAATATACACCGGATTCCCACTGATTTCAGACGAACTATAACTAACTGGAACTCCTGTTGTAGTTGCGAGCCGAATGCCTTCGATCGCAAAGCAAGAGCCTTCAATGCTTAGAAGGCCGACATCAAATGTCACACTGTCATTGTCAAATATACTTACAGGCCATTCACCACCTTGAATCGTCATTTCTGAAAATCCTGTAACGGTATACGTACTAATCGAACCACCTGATATGACCCCTGTTGCATTGTCATGTCCCGAAAGTTCTCCGTTTACGGATCCGCCAAGTATTTCAAGGCTCGAATCTTCAAAATAGTGAGATGCGCCGTCAGGATAAAATGATCCAGAGTGAATCACTAATCGTGATTGATCATAAGCCCAAAAGTCTTCAAGAAAAGTTCCGCCAGTGATGCTCATCAGGCTTAATCCACGAAGTTCTGTGTCAAAATCTATAAGCCCGCCGTCCTCTAGTATGACATCTGAATCAATAACCGTATGACAACAGCCTGATGATCCCCCTATGCGGCCTGAAACGATAAACGTTCCATTTGAATAAACACTTCCGTCTTTCGACGGTATCCAATCGCCCTGCACATTCACCGTCGCTCCATTCAGGTTTGCAACGGTACTCTTGTTATTTATCTCGTTCAAAAACAAGATATTGATGGTTGATTCAGGATTTGTATCAAGCTCTTCCTGTGTCGGGAACAAATCTGGAGGTACTGTATACACCATCTGAGCAGCGCACAATGAAGTTAGGCAGGCGAGAAAGAGCGTGAAAAAACTAAATCTTGCGATCATTGTTGATTCTCCGAGAGGTGTGGGTTTTGAAAACATGAACTAGTTACAAATATTGCTCAACACTAACCGATCTTCGGTAGTGATGCAAAACTATTTGGCAAAGTTGTTCAGTCTATGTTTTAAAGTGCGCCAAATATAGCTAATTTGAGCTATTAATGCGATCGTTGAGTGCGTCGAGTCGGCGTTGGTGGATTTGGCGGTCGGGTTCGAGTTGGATCAGGGCTTCGAGTTGGTGCACGGCTTCATCCATGTTCCCGGTGAGGAGGGCGACCCGCGCAGCGCGTTCGCGTTGGTCGGCGTCGTAGGGGGCGATGCTGACAGCACGCAATGCTTTTTGCATGGCGAACTTGGCATGATCTGGTTGATCGGATTGGGCGTAGAGCAACGCGAGCTCGCCAGCGTATGCGGTGGAGTAGGTTTCGCGGGCGTCGAGGTATTCGAGATACGGGATCGCCTGTCGGCTTTGTTCAAATGAATCGCCCGCGAGATAATGCTGGGCCAGGTGTCGATGGGGGGATTCATCGGTTGGGCGGATCGCTATCGCGCGGGTGAGCATCGCGACTTGTGAATCGGTGAGCCGAGTGTCTGCGCCGACGAGTGCGACGCCGATTTGGAGGGTGATGAGCTGGGGGTGATCGGGGTATTGTTCGAGGAGTTTTTCGATGGCTTCAACGGTTGGGATCGCGGCGGTTGATTCATCGTCGGTGTCGAAGAGTTCGGCGAGATCGGGCACGCCGTCGGCCAAGATCAACCCTCGTTCGAGGAGCTGGTCGTGAGCCCAGATGCGGAACTCTTCGAGGAACGAGTGCGGCGTGGTCGAGAGCACCTGGGCGAAGGCATCGGTTGATGATCGCCCGGCGGCCGACGCGTCGTAGATGTCGAGCGGGGCTTGTTGGCCGTAGTGTTCGATGATGTACTCGAACATCCACGCGCCTTGTGCGTAGGCCAAGCCGCGATCGGAAGGTTTCTTTGGGCGGACGAACGCGGTGTTGATTTCTTCGAGATCGAAGAGCGTGTTGTTCTCGTAGGCATCGGTGAGCAGCGACCAGGTCTTCGACGCACGCGGTGCGTCTTCATTGAATACCGCGTTGGCTTCGGTCATCCAGTGGATCACGCGGTTCTTGGTGCGTGAGAGGTTGACGGTGTGGGTGTATTCGTGCTGAAGCACGCGGGCCCAGTCGTAATGACCGATCGAAGATTTCTTGCCTTCGCGTGGCGCTTCGATCGCGATGACCGGGCCGGTGGATGCGGCCATGGTGTGGATCGAGGGCATGCCTCCGATGCGGACCGCGAACCATTCATGGTTGGGCATGAGTTCGATTTTGGTCTTTGAGCGAGGCTCATGATTTACGCCTCCGGGTTGGTCCGAGCAGACGCGGGCGTGGATGCGTTCGAGAATTTCTGGCATTTCGCTTGCGAGGATTTTATCGGTTGAGCCTGGTTTGTACCGGATGATGAAGTGTTCGGTTTCGATTGTTGCGTAGGACGCGAGTTCGGTGACGAGGGTGAGCGAGTTCTGTGCGCGGAGATCGAACGGGTCGAGCTTGAGTGCCGCTTCGAGTTCGACTTTGGCGTGCTTGTCCTCGCCGGCTTGGACAAGCAATAACCCAAGGTCAAGGCGAGGTTGTGCCCAGTGCGGGGCGCGCTCGATCGTTCGACGGAGCATCTCGGCGGCGTAGGTGTACTGGCGATACTCGGCGAGCGTGTTGGCGACACGCATTAGCGCGTGGGGCGATTTTGGGGAGAGTTCGTCGTACTTCTGGAGCAGGTGCTGGACCGATCGCATGCGGAATCCGGCGGCTGCCGCTGCCGCGTTGAGTTCGAGCAGGTCGCGCTGGTTTGGCATGTTGGCGAGGATCGGATCGAGCGCGTGCTCGGCGCCTTCGGGGTCTTTCCGGCGTAATGCGATGCGGGCATGGATGATCGCCGAGTGGAGCGTTGGTGGGAGTCTCTCAGCATCGCTGTTGGTTGTGCCGGCGGCGATGGTGTCGAGCTTGGTTGCTATTTCCTCGGCGGTATCAAAGTCGAATGAGTCAACCGCCATGTTGGCGATGAGTGCAGCGGCATCGGCGTTGCGCGGATGCAGGCGGAGTGTCTCGACGGCTGCGGTATGCGCGTCTTTGTAGTTGTTGTGCGCATAGAGAAGCTTGGCTTCGACGAGCCGAATGCGCCAGCTGAGCCGATCGAGGTTGTCGCGGGCGTTGGCGAGGAGCTTTGCGAGGTTCTGGTATTCTTCTTTGGCGTTGAACGAGGTATTGTCCGCCGGGCCTCGGAGTCGGGTGAGCTGCATCAATCCTTCGACCGCGAATGCGAGCTCGTCAGGGTCGGTGATGGCTGATTCGGCCATCTTGGTTTCGATGTCGACAAGCGTGGCGATCGCCGCGTCTGGGTGCCCGAGCATTTCGAGGGCTTGGGCGTGGATGAAGAGCTCGGCGATGGTGAGCCGCCCGATGGGCAGGTCGATGAGATCAAGGGCAAGCTGAGGCTGACCTTGGCGCATCGCGGCGGTCGCACGATCGAAACGGTCGGCTTGCGGATGCGAAAGCGATGGGTGGTCATACACGCCCACAGCAAGCGCGGCACGGGCGGCGTAGATCGGGTTCTCTAGATCGGATTGGGTCCAAAGCCCATGATCGACACGCAACGCTGCGCGTTCTTCGTCGCTTAGGTACGGCGCTGTGAGCTGGTCCTTGAGGGCTTGGGTGATCTGCCCGAGTTCTTCGGGCATGCCCACACGCTCGGCTGGCTGATGATCGTGATCCAGATCGACATCCGTTTGTGCAACGACCAGTGGTGTCAATAAGGCAACGAGTGAAGTCGTCAGCGAGGCAATAAGTGCAGGATTCATTCCTGCCCTCTCCAGTTTGAAATCTGGATATTCCATCCATCGCGTGCATCGGGTGAAGTCGTGTCGAAGACCTCGCTTGGGATTTTGGCGTTTGTTTTTACGCCATAGAGTTCAACGATCTGTAGGTCGCCCGTCCATTCGGCTTTGATGTAGAGCGTCGGAGAAAGGGTCTCTGGGTTGATCCAAATACGCACCCATTCCCAGTCGTCTTCAAACCCTGAGCCCGGTTTGGGCGTGAGCATCAACTGAATAGCACCTTCGATGTGATCCATCGCGGCGAGGTATTCGAGCTCGGGGAAGTCCGCGTTCTTGAGTAGCCCTTGTGTTGATGGCAACAGCTCGGCATTGTACGACGCGAGCAAGCGGTCCTTGTCCTGCCCAACCGAGACCCAGAATGGGGCATCGCGCATCAGTTCCATTGGGTCGAGCGTCTGGCCAGCCGGGACGAGTTCGCGTTTGATGAACTGCTTTTCTTCGGGCATGCGTTCGACGAGCCATCGCCCGTCGAAGATGAACTGCTCCGCGATTTTTTCTTGACGCTCGTCGATCAACAGTGTGTTGAACGAGACCGCATAGTGACGCCCGGTGTCATGTTTCTGGATCGAGAGTTTGCCGAAGCGTTGCTGACGATCGTTTTCGAGGGCGTTGATGGTCGTGAAGCGGATGGTGCCGGTGAGGGAGTCGGTGCTTTGGTCATGTGTCGCGAGCGCATCGAGGAGTTCGCCCGCATCGGCAAACGGCGGCGTAGATTCTGCTTGGTGCTCTGCCGGTGGTGCAGCTTCAGGCTCGTTGGCGTTGAACGACCCAAGGGCGAGAGACGAAGCGAGGATGGCGGTGAGGATGATGGTCATGATGTATCTATTCTCTTACGCTCGGCGAGCGGATTTGTTGCAGGCTTTACGCCGATTCCATCGGCAAAATCGTATCAATCGCACTATCAGGATCATCAAGGTACGATTGAGCAATAGTGGCTGCCGCGATCGCGTCTCGGCGCTTTTTCTTCTGCTTGTGCGTTAATCCGGTCTGGGCCATGCGTGCATTGGCCGCGATCGATGTTCGGCGCTCGTCGACGAGGACGATCGGGAGCTTGGATGCGTTGGCTAATCGTTGGGCGAAGACCCGAGCCAGCTTGGCGCGTGGCCCTTCGGTGTTGTCCATGTTGAGCGGGATCCCAAGGAGCATCTCAGTATCAGTACCGCCCGTATTGGCGTGGAGATGACGAAGAATCTCATCGAGAAGTGCTTGCCCGCCGTTGCGATCGATCGGGATCTCGATGAGCCCGGCCGGCGAAGCGATGTTGGTGATCCGATCGCCCAGGGCTAAGCCGGTCCGTTGGTCACCAAGATCTACCGCGAAGATACGCATGGGCAATGGTAGGGGAGCAGCCGGTGATATATGATCCGCCATGAATCAACAAATCGTCCAGATCATGATCCTTATCCGCGACTACGACGAAGCGATCGAGTTTTACACCAAGGCTCTGGGCTTCGAGCTTCTCGAAGACACCAAACGCAGCGAAACCAAGCGATGGGTACGGGTCGCTCCTCCCGGTGGTGGGTGTTCGATGCTCCTCGCCAAAGCGACGACCCCAGAGCAAGAAGCATGCATCGGCAACCAAACCGGAGGAAGGGTGCTCCTGTTCATCCATACCGATGACTTTGATGCGTACTACGCACATCTCCAATCCCACAGCGTCAAGTTCGTCGGCGAACCCAGAGACGAAGACTTCGGCAAAGTGGTCGTCTTCGAAGACCTCTACGGCAACAAGTGGGATCTGATCGAGCCCAAATAGATTTACTTGAGGCTGTCGGGCAACTCGTCGTGGAGCATCTTGATGTCCTGAGCTCGAGATTTGGGTATCACTAGGGTTGCGCGATCGGTACGGATCACAATCAGGTCATCGCATCCAACCAACGCGATCGTGTGGTCGGAATCGGTCTCGCCGATGACGATGTTGTTGTTGGCTCCCAGGGTCGCGATGTTGACACCCGCAGCTTTATTCCCATTGGAATCCGCTTCGAGCGTCTCGCCATACGCCGGCCAAGATCCGACATCGAGCCAGGTGATTTCCATCTTGACACCAACGATCGAAACATCTTTTTCGCCGGCGGCCGGCTCCATGATGCCGTAGTCGACGGAGGTCTTTTCGAGCTTGGGATAGATCTTGTCCAGCACGGCTTGCTGCTGATCGGTGCCCCATGCGTCGGCGAGCTGCTGAATTAACTTCGCATTCTCAGGCATGAAGCGTTCGTAGAGCTTGAGGAAGGTCTTGGCGTTGAAGATAAACATCCCCGCGTTCCAGTCATAGCGACCTGATTGGAAGTATGCCTCCGCTTTTTCGAGTGGCGGCTTCTCAATAAACCGTGCAACATGGAACGCCTGCTTATTCGTATCCTTGATCGGATCGCCGTGCTCAATGTAGCCATACCCGGTCGCCGGGTGATCGGGCTTGATGCCGAAGGTGACGAGTCGGGATGGATCTTCTTCGACGAGCTTGTATCCAAGGTCCATCGCATTATTGAAGACATCGTCAGGCTCGATGAGCTGGTCGGCGGTGAGCACCGAGAAGATCGCGTCGGGGTCTTCTTTGGCGAAGACGGCTGCCGCGAACGCAACAGCGTTGACGGTATCGCGTGGTTGAGGCTCACCAAGAATGTGGGCATCATCAAAGGATGGAAGCCCCTCGCGGATCTGCGATCGGTACCGCTCGCCGGTGCAGATGTATTGCTTGTCGGCCGGCACCAGCTTCGACGCCCGCTCGGCGGCGATCTCGAGCAGC
>CAJXXI010000133.1 GCA_913062615.1 uncultured bacterium
GTGGGAAATCCAGAAACCGGCAAGCGCCTTGCCCGAGCAGCGATCGAGAACTTCGGGGGGATCGATGTCCTGGTCAACAACGCCGGGCAGTTCGGGGTCAAGCCGTTCCTCGAAACCACCGGTGAAGACCTCGATCAGTTCTACAACTCCAACCTGCGGGGCACATTCTTTACCTCACAAGCGGTCGTCCCCGAGATGATCAAAGCCAAGCGTGGTTCGATCATCAGCATCGGAACAACACTGGTCAATCACGGGATGGCCGACGCACCGGTCACCGGCCCGATGACGAGCAAGGGCGGGATCCACGCGTTATCGGTATCACTCGCTGCCGAGCTCGCCCAGCACAATGTTCGTGTGAATGTAGTCGCGCCGGGGATCATCCGCACGCCTTTGATTGGTGAAGGTGCCGATTCGTTCGCACCGATCCACCCGCTGGGTCGTATCGGTGAGGTCGAAGACATCTCCGATGCGGTGGCGTACATCGCACAGGCAGAGTTCGTCACCGGCACCGTGCTCGAAGTTGATGGAGGATACACACATGGACGATAAATCACGCTACGAAATCCTGGTCGGATTGCATGTCACCGATGACAATCAATACGACCTGTACCGCGCTGCGATGACCCCGCTGCTCGAAAAGCTGGATGGTTTTTTCCGGTACGATTTTCGCGTCAGCGAGATGCTCAAAGGCGAAGCCGACGAGTCCTATAACCGAGTGTTTGTGATCTCGTTTCCTGATCAAGCGATCAAGGATCAGTTCTTTGGTGATGAGCAATATCTTGCGATCAGAAATGAGTTCTTTGAACCCTCGGTGAGCGCATCAGGTATCATCGCGGCCTACACCATTTAAACGCACTCAGTCCGGAACTTCAGCCCCCTTATTTGAGCGGGGTAGTTCTCAAGAAGTACATTCGGATACGTATCTCCGGATTTCGTGAATCCGGACCTTGAATGTGCCGATCTGTTTTCAACGCCATCGAACTACCTGATGCGAACAGATATGGAAGCACACGCCATGAACAAAAACATGTCATTAACCGGCAACGAGCAGTTCTTCGACGAAGATGAACTCATCGTCTCCAAGACCGACACCAAAGGGCGGATCACCTACGCCAACGAGATGTTTCTCCGCATCGCGTTCTACAAGGAAGACGAAGTGCTCGGCAAAGCACACAACATTATTCGCCATCCGGACATGCCTCGGTGTGTGTTCCGGTTCTTGTGGGAACGCATCGCTGCCCGGCACGAGGTGTTTGCATATGTCATCAACAAATGCAAGAACGGCGATCACTACTGGGTCTTCGCCCATGTGACACCCACCATCAACGAGCACGGACACATCACCGGGTATCACTCGAGCCGACGCGTGCCCAGCCCCAAAGCACTCGATGTCATCAAACCTTTATACGCCGAGTTGTTGGCGATCGAAGCCAAGCAGCGCACCCCGCGTGAGCAATGGCAGGCATCGCTGCCGGTGCTTGTCAAGAAGCTCGAGTCGATGGGATTAACCTACGACGAACTGATCTTCAAGCTCTGCGCCTAACACCTGAACAAAACCATATCCCCCCTGCGGAGATTCCCGTGAGCACATTAGACTATTCAACCGTCCGCACCACCCAATCATCGATTGGCACATCAAACGCCATTGAATCGAAGTGGATTAATGAGGCAACCCGTGTCTGTTCATCAGCAGCCACCGGCGATCTCGAAGCACGAATCCTCAACATCGATGAAAAATCCGAGCTCGCGCCCATGCTCCATGCGATCAATCACATGCTCGACATGACCGACGCGTTTGTACGCGAAGCCGGGGCATCGTTGGCATTTGCCTCTGAGGGTAAATACTTCCGCAGAGTTCTCCCACACGGGTTCCGAGGGTCGTTCAAACAAACCGCCAAGACCATCAACGAAGCAACCGAGCAAATGGACAGCGATGCCACCGAACTCCGCCAAGCCCAAGACGAACGAAACGATCTCATCGGCGATATCACCACCGCAAAGAATGTTTCGGGCAAACTGATCCAATCCACCCGTGATATCGAACGAATGTTCACCGTCATCTCTGGCATCGCCAAACGGACAAACCTGCTCGCGCTCAATGCCACCATCGAAGCCGCCCGCGCTGGTGAAGCCGGCAAGGGCTTTGCCGTCGTGGCAGAAGAGGTCAGCAAGCTCGCGAGCCAATCCACCAAGGTGACCAAAGACATCCAGACCAATGTCTCGACCATACAGCAGGTCTCGACCCAGACCGTCACCTCGATCGAACGCATCCTCAATGTGCTCGACCGACAGGTCGTCCAAGCGGCGGATAAGGCACAGTAGCAATAGGAACCGCTAGGCGATGCGCCTACCCTAACCTATGAGCGATGCTGCAAATATCTTGCCCGGAATGACCGAAGACCCCGCCAACGCCGGGCTGCCTTATAAAATCGCATGCCTGTGCGATCTGCGCGATAAAGACGGGCGGATCCTGCTGCTCCATCGGATCAAGTCTCCAAACAAAGGGCTCTGCTCTCCAATCGGAGGAAAGCTCGAAATGCACATCGGCGAATCCCCCGCCCAATGCGCACAAAGAGAGATCAAAGAAGAGGCCGGGATCGATGTTGAACTCGGCGACCTGCACTTTGGCGGCTTGATCGCCGAGACCGCTTTCGAAAACCAGACCCACTGGCTTATGTTCTACTACCGCGTCATGGTCCCGGTCGAAGTGATCGACGGGCATATGGACGAGGGCGAGCTGCGTTGGCATCATCCTGATGAGATCGACGGGTTGCCTCAGCCCGAGACTGATCGCAAGATCATCTGGCCGATGATCAACAAGCACGCCGCGTCAGGCCCCAATGGCACCCCCGGTTTTTTCAGCATCCACATAGATTGCCGAGGCGACGAGATCACCTGGACCGTCGATCAAGAAACACCCACCGATTAATCTGGCCAGCTGGCCGATAACACAACTCTGCAGAGTCTGCGCGATCTTCTCATCGAATTTCAGGGGGGTATCTAGGGCAGCCCCCGCGTAAAGCTGACGCATCTTCCGTCGCATTGAGTCGGCGTTGAATCGGTATTGAATCCCGACGATATCGACATTGTCGACGCACACGATCCAAATCGTGTGTATCAATGATGAAGAGGAAGGATTCTCTATGCCACTCGCATGTCTCGTTTATACCGCTAGCATGAAACCCAAATTCAGCAATGGTGATCTGCACGAGCTCAAAGACACCTTCACCCGTCATCGCGCCAAAAGCCGAGTCACCGGGATGATGATGATCGCCGGCGAACAGCTCTTCGAGATCATGGAAGGCGAATACGCGGTGCTCGAAGCAGCACTTGATTCTGTTTCTTCCCACGACACGGTCTTCGAACCCGAGGTCTTTCTGTTTACATTACTCAAGAAAAAACAGTTCCAGACCTGGAAAATGGGCGTGCTCGAAGCAAACGAGATGGGCACAAACGATCTCTCCACCCTCCGCATGCTCGGCGAACAAGCAGTGGCCGATCCAAACTCGACACCCGGCGCTGCGCTGCAAATGCTCAAACAGTTCCACACTCAGTTCGCCAAACCCGCGAACGCCGCCTGATCAGAAAACCAAACCAAAGATACATCCGCATAAAAAAACACCCGACCAAACGGCCGGGTGTTCTTGTATTTGTATTCAACAAACGCTTACGCGTTGGCTGCAGCCGCCTCGGCTTTGGCGCGGGCGTCTTCGAGGGTACCGACATACATGAATGCCGATTCTGGAAGATCGTCGCCTTCGCCATCACACAGACGCTCGAACGAATCGATGGTCTGCTCAAGCGTCGAGTTGATGCCAGGGAAGCCGGTGAAGACTTCAGCAACATAGAACGGCTGGGACAAGAAGCGTTCGATACGACGGGCACGGTTCACGACCTGCTTGTCGACATCCGAAAGCTCGTCCACACCAAGAATCGCGATGATGTCCTGGAGGTCCTTGTAACGCTGAAGGAGCTTCTGCACACGCTGGGCGACAGAGTAGTGACGCTCGCCGATGATCGCTGGGTCCAGGATTCGTGATGTTGATGACAACGGGTCAACCGCAGGGAAGATACCCTTCTCGGCGATTGATCGTTCAAGAACAACGAACGCATCCAAGTGAGCAAACGCAGTCGCGGGTGCCGGGTCAGTCAAGTCGTCCGCAGGCACATAGATCGCCTGCACTGAGGTAATCGCGCCCTTGGCGGTCGAGGTGATTCGTTCCTGGAGCTGACCCATTTCGGTTGAAAGGGTTGGCTGGTAACCCACCGCTGAAGGCATACGACCAAGAAGTGCGGACACTTCTGAACCGGCCTGGGTGAAGCGGAAGATGTTGTCGACGAACATCATGGTTTCTTTACCCGATGAGTCGCGGAAGTGCTCGGCCATGGTCAAACCAGAAAGAGCAACACGCAAGCGGGCTCCCGGAGGTTCGTTCATCTGACCGAAGACCATCGCGACCTTGTCGAGCACATGAGCGACATTGCCTTCGGCATCGGTGTACTCGGCCTCGGCCATTTCACGCCAAAGGTCATTGCCTTCGCGGGTCCGTTCGCCAACGCCACAGAATACGGAGTAGCCATCGAACTCACGAGCAACACGAGCGATCATTTCCTGAATGATCACTGTTTTACCAACACCCGCACCCCCGAAGAGACCAATCTTACCACCACGCACGAACGGGCAAAGAAGGTCAATGACCTTAATACCTGTTGGGAGGATTTCGGTCTTTGGGTTGAGCTGCGAGAACTCGGGTGGATCGCGATGGATCGACGAGCGATCAACGCCATCGAGCTCTGGTTTGTTGTCGATCGCTTCACCGAGCAGGTTGAAGACTCGTCCGAGGACTTCTTCACCAACAGGGACAGTAACAGAACTCCCCGAGTCGACCGAAGTCATCCCGCGGGTCATACCGTCGGTTGAACCGAGTGCTACAGAGCGGACGCGTCCGCCACCGAGATGCTGCTGGACTTCGCCAACGAGCTTGTTGGCTTTGCCGTTGTGCTCCCACTCGGTGATGATTGCGTTGTAGATATCGGGCAGTTCACCTTCTGGGAACTGTGCGTCGAATGTCGACCCGATGACTTGCGTGATTGTACCTTTGGTCCCAGCTGCCATGTGCAGTGCTCCCTTTCGATGACTTGCTATCGATTAGCATGGGTTCGAATGATGGGCTATGTGCCCGTTTGTTTGGACTGATAGGGTAGGTCCATGATTGGCGATGGGCGAACAATTCTCAGGCAATTGAGCCTGAACATTGACGACTGACGGACAATCCATCCTACCCAAGAATACAGAGCCAATATCGGATAGCATCGAGGCTATGAAGACGACCCACAAGATCGCACAATTCGTCACCGCCGCACCTCTCTTGATCATGGCTTTGAGCATCATCATGCTCACCATCTCGCCCTTGCACGCCCAGAGCGACCCAGCAACACCCGAACAAACAGCCTCAGAACCAACCGCCAGCCCATCGGGCAACCCGCTGCTGAGCTCTCCAAGAACCACGATGTTCACTTTTTTGAGCGCCATCAGCGATTTCAACGACGCTCAATCGCCCGCAGGTGCCCGAGTCGGGATCGAACAAGCGATTTTATGTCTCGATATCGAGCCCGATCTCCCCTACGAGACCAAACGCAATATGGCCTTCGATCTCTACACCGTGCTCGGGCGGATCGGGATGGTCTCCGAGTCTCAACTCCCAGAATCGCTCGACGAAACCCGTTTTGTGTACTACCCCCAATCCCAGATCGTCACCCACGCCATTTTCAGCTCCAAGCATCCGGGCTTCTCCATCGCTCTGGCATCCGACGATCTCGGGAACTGGCGCTTCGACCGGGCGACAATCGAAAAGATTTATGACTTTGCGATCGCCACCGAGACCGAACGAACACTCGCGGGCATCGTCCTCGATCAGACCCTGATCGGCAAGATCCGATCATCCGTCCCCGCGAGCTTCAAGGGCAGCACCTCGCTGGGACTCGAACACTGGCAGTGGATCGGGATCCTCGTCGTCATCTTCGTCGGGCTGATCGTCGATCTCTTCGTCCGCATGATCCTCCGTGCCTTCTGGCACCGGTTCGAGATACAACGCGGACGCGAGGTCGAAAAAGAATCACTCAAACGGGCGGTCCGCCCCTTCGGGCTCCTCGCCACCGCCGGCATCTGGTATCTCGCCCTGGACCTTGGGCTCTTACCCCCATCGGCCACCATCGTGCTCATCGTCGCCGTCCGGGTCGTCTTCATGGTCTCGCTCGTCTGGGCAGCCTTCCGTATCACCGACCTGATCTCCGACTGGCTCTCGATCCAAGCATCCAAAACCGAAACCAAGTTCGACGACCTGCTCGTCCCGATGGTCAAACGCACCGCCAAGCTCTTCATCGGCGCCATCGGGCTCATCTACATCGCGTCCGCATTCTCTATCGAGATCATGCCCCTCCTCACTGGTTTGGGCATCGGCGGCTTGGCCGTCGCGTTCGCTGCCAAAGACACCATCGAGAACTTCTTCGGCTCAATCGCCGTCATCCTCGATCGACCCTTCGAGATCGGGGACTGGATCGTCGTCAACGATGTCGAAGGCACCGTCGAAGATCTCGGGTTCCGCTCCACACGCATCCGTACCTTCTATAACTCGCTCGTCACCGTCCCCAACGCTACGCTCGTCCGCGCCAAAGTCGACAACTACGGCCGCCGCCAATACCGACGCTTCTCCACCAAACTCAATGTCACCTACGACACACACCCAGACAAAATCGAAGCATTCTGTAGCGGCATACGCGAGATCGTCAAGCTCCACCCATTCACCCGCAAAGACTATTACCATGTCTGGCTCAACGGGTTCGGCCCCCACTCCCTCGACATCCTCGTCTACATCTTCTTCGAATGCCCAGACTGGTCGATCGAACTCCGCGAGAAGCACCGCTTCATGCTCGATGTCGTCCGCTTGGCCGACCGTCTAGGCGTCGAGTTCGCCTTCCCAACGCAGAAGATTCACATGGTGCAAGACGATCCCAACGCGTTGCACTCGCCGATGGACACGCCCGAAACCAACTCCGAACGGAGATGGGTGCTCGAAGGTCGCAAGGCAGCAAGAGAGATCACCGCCGACCAACCCTGGAAAAGCGAACTCCCCGGCCCAGTCCTCTTCGCCGAAGAGTTCGACTCCGAACACGAAGCACGAGGCGAGGGTGCAGGGTAAGTATTCGCCTGAACACAATCTAAAACGAATATGTTTGAAACACATGATCATGAATGCCGTATGAATATTCATGCCTCACAAAGAAACCAATCCCGCCACACTCAATCCGCCAAATAATCGGCGGCATATCACAATCATTGTGTTGCTGTGCGTGATTGTGGCATTGGGCGGTGCCGGGGTGCAGGCCTATCGCGTACATCGTGCGGGATGGATCCCGGATGTATCCGTGTTTTCTCTAACTCATGGCGGAACTTTTGAGAGTTACGATCCAAAATTGTTTTCCCGTTTCCGACTATTTCGCGATGACAAGGGAACACTGAGCTCCCGGAATCCAATGCCAAACTCGTATGCACCATCTTTTATTG
>CAJXXI010000134.1 GCA_913062615.1 uncultured bacterium
TCTCCGTGTGTGTGATTGTTGGTCTGGTCGTTGGCGTGGTCATGATCCCGGAATGTGCCTGATTTGTAGCCCCAGACTGTGTGGATGACGCGGGTGACGCACATCGCAACGATGAAGGCGATGACGAATGCCCAGTCTGGTTTGAGGCTTGAATAGTGCTGCAAAGCCCACATACCGCCCATCGCGATGAATGCAAAGATCGGGACAAGCGCGAAGCGTTCGGCTTGGACTTTGCCGACATCGACGAGGAAGTTTTTGGTGCGTGATTCACTCGGCGTGGTGAGCGTGTCGACGATCCCGGATCGTTTGATTGGTCGCCAGTGATTGGCGATCCAGTGGAGCCCGAAGTAGAGCCCGACATCAATGGTTGTGTCGATGACATACGCCAAGATCGAGAGCTTGAGTTTGTGCTCGTGCCCGATCATGTCCGAGAGGAGCATAATCGGGTATTTGGCGATGGCGATGGAGAGGAGCCCGGCGATGAACACATTGACATTGATATTGACCACCCGTTTGCGCTGATAGAAATGGAACACGCGTTTGGGCATCTGTTGGTTCTCTTGGTCGTTTAGAATGAACGATTGATGACGGCGTCTGCGATTAGCAGGAGCATGGATTTGCCTGCGGATTCAGGGAGATCAACGATTGCGTCCTTTGCTTGTTGGACATAGGACTCGGCGAGTTTCTGGGTCGCATCGACTGAGCCGGTGGATTCGATCGCTTTGGTGATCTCAGGGAACACCGACCGATCGCCGGCGGCTGCTTGCTGGAGCATCATCAAAGAACGAGTGCCGTCCATGACGCCGGTTTTTTCGAGATGATGGATCACCGGGAATGTGAGCTTGCCTTTTTCAAGATCTTTGCCGACCGATTTGCCAACTTCTTCTTCCTTGCCGAGCAGGTCGAGGACATCGTCTTGGATCTGGAACGCGATGCCGAGTTTTTGGCCGAAGCCCTTAAGGGCGAGGGTGGTGGGGTTGATTGATTGATCGTATCCGAGTGTGGCGAGGGCGCCGAGTTCGCAGGACGCTCCGATGAGGGCGGCGGTTTTGCGTTCGAGGATTTCGATGTAGGTTGATTCGTCCATCGAGAGGTTTTCACGATGGTGGAGCTGGAGCAGCTCGCCGGTACACATGACGGCCGACGCGTTGCCGACGATCTGTGATGGGATCGAAGAGTTGATCGAGGCACAAAGTTCGTAGGAGGACGCGATGAGGTAATCGCCGAGGATGACGGAAACTTCGTTGCCCTTGAGCATGTTGATCGTTTGCCCGCGTCTGCGAATCTCGGCTTCGTCGAGCACATCGTCATGGACGAGTGTCGCCATGTGGACCATCTCGCAGACGGCGCCGCTGATGATGTGTGTGTGGGTGATGAGTTTGTCGAAGTCATTGTTGGCGAGGAGGGCATCGGATTCGGGGTTAGCCGTGATGCCGCAGAGCAGAACGAGTGTTGGGCGGAGCATTTTGCCGCGGTAGCGTTCGATGTACGAACACATCTCGTCGACGGGGGGTAAATCCGAAACGAGCTGCCCGGCAAATACGGTTTCAACACGGGGGAGCGAGTTGGCCAGCAGGTCTTGCAACCCGCTGAGCTCTTTGGGGATATTGAGTACGCCTTGCATTATGGGCTCCTTGGATTTTGATAAACATTCAATCATAAGCGACAATATATGAGATAAACGCGGGGTCGGCGGCGCCTTCGAGGGTTGGTTCGTACTCGCCGTTGCCCTCGCCGTCGCTTTCGTCGTCATCGCCTTCCCAGTAGACCACGACATTGGCGAACCCCGCTTCGGAGAGGAGCTCGCGGATTTCGGGGAGCGACCAGAGCCGCCAGTGATACACGAACGCGTTTTTGATTTTGGTTTTATCAGGGAACTTGAAATGGATTCGGCATTCCATGTCGCCGGTGATCGGGTTGAAGTGTTTTTGTTCCCAGACATAGGTGAACTTACGCCCTGGCCCGTCATCGATTTTTTTGGGTTCTTTGATTTCGGTCATCGCTTCGGACCCGCCGTAATGATCGGAAGAACACGCCGTCTTCGCCGAGGCTCTCGCGGACGGCGATGAAGTAGTTGCGGAGATTTTCGCGGGTCTTGAAGAGCCAGTAGGAGAAGTTCATTGCGAGCACGCAGTCCGAGCCCGAAGCATCGCCGGGGGCGAGAACATCTCGGCAGATCAGCGATATCCGTTTTTCCGCATCGGCATCGAGTTTGGCGACATGGGTCTCGTGCCCAAAGTCGAGTGTTGGTTGATCGAGATCAAGCCCGATGGCGGTGTTTGTGGAGCGCCGGCGGACCCATTCGGCGGAGGTATTGCCGGTGCCGCAGAAATCTTCGCGGAGGGTGACGGCTTTTCTGTCGCGGAGTTGCTCGAATGTCTCGTCGATGAAGTCGATCTCGGCTTCTACATTCTGTACGGAGAGCTGGTAGAGCTCGTGGATGTTGGCGGTGGATGCAGAGAAAGCTCCAGAAATAACGGCCTGCTTGGCGGCCTTTTCTTCGAGTTTCTGCTTTCGGGAAGGCTTATTGGGCATAGTGGTGGTACTCATCGGCATTTGTCTCCGGATGCTGAGAATAGCAGAAAATCTCGATCGCCGTTCGGCCGAGATAGTATGCGGAAATGATAGTGGGCATAGTCGCGTAGGTCTCGTGAGCAGACGAAAGCATCTCAACGGAATTTGGGTCAGTTGAGCCCGACGAGACTACACTCGGTGTTCATCTTTGGAGGTTTATCACTTATGCATCTCACCATGGTCGGAACAGGATATGTCGGGCTTGTCACCGGAGTTTGCTTCGCCAACTCGGGCAACGATGTTGTTTGTCTTGATGTAGACCCAGAAAAGATCAAAAAGCTCGAAGCGGATATTTGTCCGATCTATGAGCCCGGGCTCACTGATTTGATGATCAAAAATCGCGAATCCGGTCGGCTGACCTACACGCTCGACAAGAAGCACGCGTATCAATCTGCCGAGATGATCTTCATCTGTGTGGGCACGCCTTCCGACGAGAAGGGGCATACCGACATGACCTTCATTGATGGTGCAGCCGATGACATTGGGCATGCGATCAAGGAGCTCGGCCCGGATGCCAAGCCCAAGATTATCGTGGTAAAATCCACCGTGCCGGTTGGGACAACATTCCGCGTGCGTGATCGAATCAAGGAAATTGTTGGCGATATCAAGTTCCATGTCGCGGACAACCCAGAGTTTCTCAAAGAAGGCGATGCCGTCACCGATTTCAATAAGCCAGACCGTGTGGTTGTTGGTGTTGAATGTGATAAAGTGGGCGAAGTATTCCGCGATCTGTACGATCCATTCGTCCGCAACGGTCATCCCATTTTTATTATGGATGTGCTCAGCGCCGAGATGGTCAAGTACGCCGCGAACAACTTCCTGGCTACGAAAATTTCATTCATCAATGAGATGGCGAATCTTTGCGAAGCCTATGGCGCGAACATCAACCGGGTCCGCGAGGGCATGTGCTCAGACTCACGTATCGGGCATGCGTTCTTGCATCCGGGTTTGGGCTATGGCGGATCGTGCTTCCCCAAGGACACGCTCGCATGTATTATGATGGGCGATAAAGCCGGGGTAAACACCCAGCTCTCCAACGCAGTCCACGGGACAAACGAGCGACAACGCAACATTTTCTTTAACAAAATCCTCAATCACTTCGGCGGCGAATCCGGTTTGCAAGGCAAAAAGATCGCGTTCTGGGGTCTGGCATTCAAGCCTCGCACGGATGATATCCGCAAAGCGCCGGCGCTCACCCTTGTCCGCAAGGCATTGGGATATGGAGCGGCCTGTACCGGGTTTGACCCGGTCGCCGCGGACAATGTCCGCAAGGAGATGGGCGATACGATCACCATCATTGACAACATGTACGATTGCTGCAAGGACGCTGACGCGTTGGTGATTTCGACGGATTGGGCCGAGTTTAAGAGCCCAGATTTCGAGCGACTTGCCGGTCTGATGAAGGGCAAGGTCATCTTCGATGGGCGAAACCTCTACCGACGCCAGCAACTCGGCGAGATGGGATTCCATTACTACTCCGTCGGGCGTTCACATGTGAAGCCGGTGTGATGCAGGATATAGAACAATCTGAATGGATCGATCATGTCCAACGCCTCGGCGATGGCACGGTCGATCTTTTTTATGTTGATCCGCCGTTCAATACGGGCAAAGCCCAAGCGGGTGATGCGGGGTCGTATATGGATTCTTGGGCGACGACTGATGCGTGGGTGGAATGGTTTGGCGATCGTATCAAGGCGACGATCCCAAAGATCAAACAGACCGGTTCGGTGCTGATCCATGTCGATTGGCGGACATCGCATCGGGTGCGGGTATTGCTCGATGAACTCCTCGGCGAGGATCGGTTTGTGAATCATCTGATCTGGCGGTACGGGCTCGGTGGCTCGTCGCCGCGTCGATTCGCCCGCAAGCATGACGATATTCTGTTCTATTGCATCGATCCAAAGCGGTACTACTTTGAGCCGCCGATGGTGCCCGCGACGAGCAACCGGATGAAGGGTCAGCTCAAAAAAGCGACGGATGTGCTCGATATCCCGACACTCAACAACATGGCCGACGAGCGCGTTGGGTATCCAACGCAGAAGCCTTTGGCGTTGCTCAAGATGCTCGTCGGGGCGTGCTGTCCGGAAGATGGGTTGGTCTATGACCCGTGCTGTGGGTCGGGGACGACACTCGTGGCGGCCAAGCAACTGGGTCGATCGTTCCGTGGATGCGATCAAAATCCTCAAGCGATCAAGGTCGCACAAGATCGGCTCGCTCTTGGTTAAAGGCACAAGACCCGATGCTGGGGGGCGATCGGGTCTCGTGCGAAGAGGGGCTTAGAATGAAAAATAGATTATAAGGAAATGGTTTGTTATCGTCTGCGACGTGTCGCCAAGAGCCCGCCGATGGACAGCAACGCCAGTGACGATGGTGTCGGGGTTACGGTGACATTGTCAAGATCAAAGTCAACGACCAATGGTGTGGTCAAGCCATCAGGGCGATCGACTGAAACTTGCAAGTTGCCAACAGCAACCATTACCATTTCAAAGGCTTCTGGGGTTGGTGGGCCTTCGATCGTGAGCAATGGGTTAAAGAAGCTGAGTTCAAATGAGAGCGTGACCCATTCGCCGGATGCCACGAGTCCTGGGAGCTCAACAGCGAATCCTGGGAAGTTGTTCGAGCTCGCGACTCGCAATGCAACCCCAAGGTCTTCGCCAGCGTTATGGCGGAAATCAAAGGTGATCAAGTCCATCCCGCCTTCGAGGTAGTTTCCTACGAACGCATCGCCAGATGCGTCGAAGTTGTCTTCGCCACGGAACACGGTAAGCCCGAACGGGCCGGCGCTGTTGAGATCAGCGGTCGACGAGATGTATGCGCTGCCATCGAGTGCGCCCGATGCTTGATAGTTTGGTGCAACGAATGTGCCCATGAGCCACCCGTTCGTGCCGGTTTCAAAGGTTTCTGCGAAGGGTGTGACGCCCGCCATTGAGACCGTTGTTGCTGCTGCCAGTGTGGTTAGGATAATCGCTTTCATTGTTCTCTCCAGAATTGTTTCCTGCCGATACGAAAGCAGGAGTTGGGTGTATATGCGTGTTAACCAGCCGCGAAGGCTGAGAGGAATGCCGAAACATCAAAGAAGTCGAGGATGCAGTCGCCGCTGAGGTCTGCATCGAGATTGCCGGTGGTAAAGTCGCCCAGGAATGCGGAGACATCGAAGAAATCAAAGATTCCGTCGCCGTTGTAATCGCCGCTCGAACCGATCCGGATACGCATGGTGAGGGTTGGTGCATATCCAAAGATCTGTGCGATCGGATTTTCGCGTGTGTACCAGAATGGGTAGAGGGTGTCGCCGGTGCCGCCGCCGTCGCCGCCGGTGGCAGCATGGAGCGAGCTTACCACGAATCGAACTTCACCCAACGAGAGCCCGTTGGCGAGGTATGTCCGGATGAATGGGTCGCACATGTCGACCTCGAATGTATAAGTAGTATCCGCGGGGACGAGATCGCCGGGCATGACGGTGTCGGTCTGCCCGATCGCCATCGGTGTTGGATCAAACTCTTGCTTGAGGTTGTTCGAGATATCGACCGGGGTTTGGTCAACCGGGAAGTACGCCGCGAATGCGTGGCGTGATTCTTGTGTTGGCTCAACCGTTGGAATGCCTCCAAATACGGTGTACTCGCCCCAGGTGGTTTGGTCATAGCCATTGCGATATCCCATCGCCCACAGATGCACCGGGCGTCCGGGATCGAGATCAAGCGAGTTGTCGAACTCAAGATAGGTGTCATGCGTGTCGTAGGTGTTGTCGTAACGGAAGTTGTCGGCGTTGGAGTTGGTGATGGTGATGGTCGCCGAGAGCACGCGATACTCTGTTGCGTCGAGTCCAACCTGGATATCGCCGAGTGTATCGAACCCGAGCAAGAGTTGCGCGTCATGGTCGTCAAAGCCTTCGAGTTCGACAGCGCCGAAAGTTGATGCCGAGAGTCGTGAGCCCGGTGAGCCGTTGAATGGATAGTTCCACCGGTCAAGTGTCGGAGCAGCGTAATCAATCTCGATGAGTTGCGCCTGGGCGTGCCCGAAAAACCCCATCGCCCCGAGCAGGAGTGGAATCGAAGCAGATTTGAATGGTATTGTGGATGTCATTTTTGGTCCTTCGATTTGATGCGGATACTTGATGTTGATTCTCGACACTGCCTCAGAAAGATATCCTGTTTTTCAGTAAACACGCCTGCGGGACAGAATTTCCATGTCTACACTTGAGAGTCAGTCGCAGTTGGGAAAGTATATCAGCAAAATAGATGAGATCGAGTCTCATTCACAGAAAAAAATGCCCGATACTGTGTTCATCGAAGAAACACGCCTTGGGCATACAGAAAGACTGGTGTAAAATGGAACTGGGTCAGCAGATCAACCAGCGTCAGCAACGGAATCAATCCGCAAAACACTCGGCACAGGCCGGGTTTACGCTCATTGAGCTGCTTGTGGTCATTGCGATCATCTCGCTTTTGATGGGCATCTTGCTTCCGGCGTTGGGCAAGGCCCGCGTGACGGCCCGAGCTGTACGCGAGCAATCGGGCATGCGCCAGACCATGCTCGCATACACCATGTACTCTCAGGATAATCGGGACAAACTCCTCGTCGGGTTCCCAGACGACAACATCTGGGGGCGGATGGTCGATCGTCGCGAAGACCCACGCGACTTTAATGGCGAGCGACTCGGACCAATCATCGGCGCACGGTATCCGTGGCGTCTGATTTCCTACTTCGATGGTAACTTTGACGCTCTGTATCAAGATTCACGCGTGATTGATATGCTCGCAGAGGGGATTGATTCCCCAACAAACTCAGCTGCTGATCATGCAATGCGCTATGTCATCAGTTTATATCCATCGTTCGGGCTCAACTCATACTTTGTCGGCGGTGGCGCACCGGGTGATCCGATCCCGTTTAGCGCAACCGGAAAACGACTCTTCGGCAGCTTCCACGCATCCAAAGCCTACGGCGTGCGTCGACCAAGCAA
>CAJXXI010000135.1 GCA_913062615.1 uncultured bacterium
TGCTCTGGATGCCAAGCTATACGAGAAAGCTTGGGAGGGGTTCCATTTGTTCCGAATATTGGGTTATGGGCAGCCCGCAGTGAGAGCGTTGAGGAATGAAGAGACATCAAAGAAATTGAACATTCCATCAGGAACGAAATCAACCGATGGGGCTTGGGCGCTAAATGAACTCAAGAAAGTTGATACCTCATAGAAGTTCAGGACTCCATCGCCGTTGAGATCGATAAAGCAAACATCGCCTTGGATGGGTGTCACCGTTTCAATAACCAATGGGACCGGGCTGCCCCCTGCTCCTGGAACGGCGTAGTGGAGCACTGATTGGTAGTTTCTTGGTTCATTGGGTGCGGTGAATGAGTAGCTGTAGGTGGTGCCCCAGCGTATCGCGTTGTCGTCTTCTTGGAGTTGATTCGCAGGTGTCCAACTCTGAGCCCAATAGGTGTTGATGGTACTGGTGCGATTAATAATGTCAGAGTCGTCAATGAGTCCGTCGACATCATCGTGGTAGTCGACGCCATGGAATATTCTATTGGTCATCCCGTCAAAGATTCCGGCTCCGGGCACCATCAGCGAACTGATCGCGTTGTGGGCGTTCTGGTTGTGGATGGCATAGTCATATCGGAAGGTGCCATCGCCGAGATCAGTGACGAGTGAGCCTGCATGAATGATGCCATCGCCGGGGATTGTGATCTCGATGATCATCACCTCCGAGTTGGGCATCCCGATCCCGTTGCCATGATCGCGCCACGCGAAGATCGCGGGCTGCTCTGTGTAGGTAGGACCGACGACGCTTGCCGTGGCTGATCCAGGCGTAAAAGTTACTTGGCGATAGCTGACATTGTTCGCTCTGGTTGCGGGTGTGGTTTCGGCGCTCGTGATGACCTGAGTCTCGACAAAGTACAACGCGTTGGGATCGCTGATGTCTGCGATGTTGACTTGGAGGCGTTTGTAGATCGCGTCGCCGGTCTGCCCGATGGAGGTGAACGGGTAAGGGTAGTCGCCGGTGAATGGATTGATCTCGGTGCGTGGGCCCATGGTGCTTTGCAAGCCATGAATAGTGCTTGAACTCGTAGTCGAGCATCCCGCGCCGAGCGCATTGAATCCGGCGGGTGTGCATCCGAGCCCGCACGCGTTGCCCGAGAGCGGTGGGGTTGTGTAATGAGCGAACCCGATTCCGATCTGCTGAATCTGTCCATCAACCAGCCGATAGAGTGTCTGCGAAATCAGCGGGTTCTCGTTCGTGCCATTGATCCATGCTGCTTCACTGTTACCGATGTTGCAGATCGTTGTGCCGAAGGAGTACGCGATTTTTCCATCGACAGCCCCAAAGGTGGTCGCCGAGGTGATGTCAGACACAATCAGGTCAGGTTCGGCGATTGCGAGGCCGGTGGCGAGGGCGAGCAGGCTTAATGTTGTCAGCGTTTGATTGGATTTCATTTCGTGGTACTCCTGGGGATACCCCTCAGCGGGAGTATACCAGAAACCCATCGTGATCCATGCAATATTATGAGTATTATAGCAATTGGCCTCTGTTGGCCAGGATTGGTGAATGCTGGGCTAGTTATCGCCGTGGATTCGCCAGTGCTCGATCGCATTCCTCAGCTCATCATCGCTCGTTGCTTCTCGGAGCGCATTTTTGAGTGGTCGACAATGCCCATCATTGATTTGTTTCGCAAGCATGTTGGCTTTCTGGCGGAACACATGGCGGGCGTGGTGGCTGTCGCGGTATTCGATCATGCGATCAAAGAACCCGAGCAACATATCAAGTTTCTCGTCTTCACTGGGATGAATATCGTTCAGATTAATCGCGCCGACCGCGTCTGCATCTCCCGGGTCAATCCCCTTGTCGATCACCCGTTGTTGCAACGCCCAAGCGTATCTGAACAACCAGGGATTCGCAAACGAGCCGCGCCCGATCATCACGCCCGCGCACCCGGTGTGGTGCATCATCGCGATGACATCATCAGCCGATTTGATATCGCCGTTGCCGATGACTGGGATGCTCGGGTTGTGCGCGCGGATGCTGTCCGCCACGCGTTTGATCCCGTCGAGATCGCAGGCGCCTTTGAACTTTTGCTTGGTTGTTCGTCCATGCACGGTGATCATCGCTGCCCCGCGTTCGCACAGCCCGACAGCGAGCGTGCTGGCGACATCATCGAGCTTTGCTTGGTGATCCCAGCCCAATCGCATCTTGGCGGTCAAAGGCACATGCCCGGGCATCGCAGCGCGGACTTGCTCGAACATATCAAATGTGCGGTCGACATCGCACATCAGCTTCGATCCGCCATCTTTTTTGGTGATCTTATCGACCGGGCAACCCATGTTGATATCGACGACTTGTGCGCCGTTGTCGACACACCACTGGGCGCCCTTTGCGAGGATTTCGGGGTCGGAGCCGTAGAGCTGCATACAGACCGGGCGGTCTAGTTCATTGGTCATTGCGATTCTGTGGGAGGTTTCTTGTGAGATCAACAAGCCCTGCGGGCTGAGCAGATCAGTGCACGCAAGCCCAACCCCGCCCAGTTCTCGACAAGTAATCCGCCACGCCAACTCACACCATCCTGCAATGGGCGCAAGCAACAGATTCGTGTCGAGCTCGACCGATCCATCGGGGCACTGTAATGTTAATGGTTGACCAATCACGACCAATACTAGGAATCAGTGAGTAGATCAGTGGAACGCGGCGTAGTAGAACATGATCACCACGCCCGCCATGATCGCTGCGCAGAGATCGTCGAGCAAAATACCCCACCCGCCCGCATACTTCTGCATCGCGCCCGCGGGCCAAGGCTTGAAGATATCGAACGCACGGAACAACAAGAACGCTGCGAGCAGTGCGCTGATGATCGCGATGGGCGATCCGAGCATCCCCGCGGGGATCATCATCAAGGTGATCGCCTGCCCAGCGGTTTCGTCAGCGACAACCTCGGACGGGTCTTTGCCCCATTTGGCTTCGGCTTCGTGCCCGAAAAGGATGCACGATCCGGAATAGATCACCAGAATGAGCACCATTGTGAGGTAGTAGATCCAGCTCATCGCTGTCCCCGGGCCGATCCCGGCGAAGATGAATATTCCCGCGAGGGCAACCGGAGGCATCGAGCCCCAGGTCCCCGACATCGGAAAATGCCCGAGCCCGTTGGTGGTCAAGAAAGCCTGCGTTGTGCGACCCATTGTGTTCATCTTTGGAATCCTCCAACCAGATTAGCGATTCTTGCTCTGCCCACCAGAAGCGGTCTTCGGGCGAGCCTTGGCGCCTTGTCCGGCACCCTTGGTGGATTTGCGGGCTTTTTTGCCTCGCATCAGTTCGAGCATCCGGGCTTGTTCATCCATGGTGTGCTTGAGGGCTTTGCCGATGTATGGTAAGCCAGAGAGGATTGTCGTAACCAGTGTCGCCCAAACGAGTAAGGTGATAACGAGCTTGCCGGTGGATTCTGGTCCGGGTGATCCGAACGCCACGATCAGCAAGATCAGCGGGATGGTGATGGATTGGAGGACCATTTTGGCCTTGCCCATCGATCCAGCGGAGAAATCCACGCCATCGGCTTCGTATGCCCCACGGATCGAGGTGACGAGCAGTTCGCGGAGGAGCATCGCGACGACCATCCAACCGGCAACGCCAGAAATCTGCATCGTCGAGCCCGTGGCTGCGATGGTGGCGTTGAATGCCGGTGTGGCGAGCATGACGAATCCGCCGAGGATCAGCAGCTTGTCCGCCATCGGGTCCATAATTCGTCCGAACTTGGACTCTACTTTCCACTTGCGGGCGAGGTGCCCGTCGAGTGCATCGGTAATCGCGGCGATGACGAAAACGACCGTCGCAGCGATCAAAAGCCCTGTTCCTTGCTGGGCTATTTCGCCAAGTCGATCAGTACCAGTGGGTTGGGCGCTGATGGTCCGGGGCTCGACATAGGAGAGCAAGATCACGAAGACCCACGCGAGCACCACACGCCCCATCGTGAGCAGATTGGGGATGTGCATCTTGCGGGAGGGCTGGGCTTGTTGCATTGCAATGTGGGGTGAAACCATGCGACGATCATAGTGGCCTGAGTTGGGCATCGCCATGATGGGCGTTGGTTGAACCTTGATTATTTTCAGCAATCTACGCGCACGATCAGGCAGCACGAATCGCGTTGTATGCGTTTGAAGTGGGTTCAAAGGTTGAAGGATTCGCTTACAGGCACTATCCTCCATGTCTCGGGAAAGGGGTGCGCTGCGCCGCCTTTTTCGAGAGTCTATCCAAGGCTCGGTTGTGGTCTCCATATATAGAGGTATCACAGTCGGTCTTGATCGTTGATAGTGTCAGTATGCAACCCTTCACAGGGCATTTGAAAGAGACACGGTGGAACAGATCATCTCTCCGATTGCGTTGTACCTCATCTGTGCTCTAGGAGCCGGCGGCATTGCCCTCGCGCTCCCGCGACGAGGACTCACGCACACCAAAGACAAAGCCTTCCGGTATGGCGGCACGGTGATTGTCGCCGCCGCCTTCGGGTTTGCAGCGTTGCTCATGGGGATCAAAGCCTCCGATGCTGGCAACCCGATGCCCAACTTGTTTTTCTACCCGTTCGCGTTCGTCGCGATCGGTGCCTCGGTCCGCATGATCACGCACAAACGCCCGGTCTACTCGGCGTTGTACTTCATTATGACGATCATCGCCTCGTGCGGCATGTATATCCTGCTCAGCGCCGAGTTCATGGCGTTTGCGTTGGTCATTATCTATGCCGGCGCGATCCTGATTACCTACCTCTTCGTCATCATGCTCGCGACGCAAGCGCCCACCGGCGACGGCGACGACGATCTGAGCGATGTCGACGCGGTTGCCCGCGAACCAATGCTCGCCACGGCGATCGGGTTCGTGATGGTCGGACTCATCACCGCAGCGATGTTCGGGGGCGTCGGTGAACTCCCAAGCCCAAAGATGACCCAAGCACAAGCACAGAACTCGGTGTTCGCCTACCTCCCCAAGAAGGTCGATAAAATCCTCGATCGCGAAGGGTTGCTCGAAGATGGTTGGCTCGTGTCACGCGATCACGAAACCGGCATGGCGATGATTGATCCGGACGCACGCACGATCCAGATCGAGCTTGTTGGCATGGACAATCACGGGCACGACGCGGTGCTCGAAACCCGCACATTGACCGACGAGGATTGGCCCGAAGCACTCGTCGCTGACAACCTCGATCGGTTGGGCTTTAACCTGCTCAACGATCATCCAATTATGATCGAAGTCGCGGGCATTATCCTGCTGATGGCGATGCTTGGCGCGACTGTTCTGGCACGCAAGCATACCGAACTCGAAGACGCAATCAAGGCGGCCCAAGCTCGCAAGCTCGGCACCATGTTTGATGATGGGGAACCATCAGGAGGGCACGCATGATGCACGCCTTAGATTCCATTCAACTTGCCCAGCTGGCATTCCCAGCGGAGATGAGCGACTCGGTGCTTGCGCCGTACCTGTTCGTGTCAGCAGCAATGTTCTGCATCGGGCTCATCGGGTTCATGACCCGCGAGAACATGATCATCATGTTCTTGTGTACCGAACTGATGTTCCAAGCTGCGGGTCTTGCGCTCATCGCGTTCGGTCGGCATCATCTTGGGTCTGATGGTCAAACCTTTGTCATCTTCGTGCTCACCGTCGCAGCTGCTGAAGCAGCGATGGCGTTGGCACTCGTTGTTCTGCTCTTCCGTCACCGCGAATCACTCAGTGCCTCGGCCTGGAAGGAACTCAACGGATGATGACCGCTTCGCTCTTATCGAGCATATCCAACAGTTTCACAAATGCCCCGCTCGCTCTGATGTCTGATGCCTCAGCCTCAGATGGGCATGGCGGCGGACACGCGGCATCAGACGCGCTCGCCAGTATGGTCGAACATGTCGGCACCGGCCCAAAGTGGGTCCTGCTGATCGTGTTCTTGCCCTTGCTCGGGTTCGTGCTCAACGCGATCTACGCGGCGATCGGCAACAAGTCCAAGCTCCCCGCTTGGACAACAATCGCCCTGCTCGCGGCTGCTTTCATCGCCACGCTGAGCATGTTCCTGTCCTACGAAGGCACGCCGTACACGGTGCATGCGTTTGATTGGTTCAACCTGCACTATGGCGACAAATCATTCGTCGCCAACTTCTCCTTCTATGTCGACAAGCTCACCATCCTCTGGATGCTGTTCGTCACCGGGCTGGCGACGCTCATCGCGTTGTATGCTTCGGAATATATGTCCCACGACATCGGCGCCGGCTATTGCCGATTCTTCGCAGCCTTCGGGTTGTTCGTGTTCTCGATGTCTTGCTTGGTCATGGGCGACAACATGTTGATGTTGTACCTGGGCTGGGAAGGCGTGGGCTTGTGTTCATACCTGCTCATCGGGTACTTCTACAAGAAGCCATCGGCTGTTGCAGCTGCGAAAAAGGCGTTCATCGTCAACCGCATCGGCGACCTTGGTTTGGCGCTTGGTGTGTATCTGACCTTCGTCCACTTCGGCACGATTCAGTACGCTGAACTCTTCGCCAACGAAACACTTCATAGCTACATCAACGCGGCAGCCGTGGGGGACTTCTCCCACATCCCTGGGCAAGCCCAGTGGATCGCGTTGCTCTTGATGATCGGCGCGTTCGGTAAATCGGCACAGTTCCCGTTGTATGTCTGGCTCCCAGATGCGATGGAAGGGCCAACCCCGGTGTCGGCACTCATCCACGCGGCGACCATGGTCACCGCGGGTGTGTATCTGATCGCTCGGTTCTATCCTGTGTTCTTGATTTCAGAGAATGCACTCCCGATCGTTGCCTGGATCGGCACGATCACCGCGTTCCTTGCCGCGACGATCGGCATGGCTCAGTTTGATATCAAACGCATCATGGCGTACTCGACCGTGTCCCAACTCGGGTACATGTTCGCAGCGCTGGGAATGCTCTCCACCACCGGGGCGGCGTTCCATGTGTTGACCCATGCCTTCTTTAAGGCGTTGTTGTTCCTCGCGTGTGGTGCTGTCATGCACGGCTTTGCCGGCCAACTCGATCTCCGCAAGCTCTCGGGCGTTGCGTGGATGAAGGGCTGGGGAATCGTCGGCGTCACGATGCTGATCGGGTGTATGAACCTCGCAGGCTTGCCATACATCACCAGTGGTTTCTACTCCAAAGACATGATCCTCGCTGAAGCGTTCATCACGCCCGGCTACCGGATGATCGGTTGGATATTAGTCTTCACCGCGATCCTGACCGCGTACTACACCTTCCGTGTTTTCTTCCGCGTATTTCTTGGCGAACAACACGCCGAGCCAGGCGAAGAGTTTGATACAGATGGTCATGGCGATGATAAAAGCGACTTCCATCCACACGCTCCGGGTTGTGCGGTCAACACTGTGCTGATCATCCTCGCGGCGTGCTCGATGCTCGCGATCTCGCTTGCTTACATCGACAAAGCCGAGCATCATGGCTGGGTTGGATCGATGGTTGCTGAATCAACCGCGAGCTACCACTCACCATACGCCGAAGCGGCGCATCATGCCCATGTCGAGCATACGGC
>CAJXXI010000136.1 GCA_913062615.1 uncultured bacterium
CGAACCACGCCGAGCTTGATCTTGATGATGTTCGCTCAACCCTACGATCCACGATGTGGTTCAACGCCGGGGTCGAACGCACACTGACCAAGCTCGATGACGCGTGCGATATGTTCGATCTGTGGGGGCGATACACACTCGATAAAATCTTCGAAACACCCGACGGCTGGGAAGTGCAGAACATGCTTGCTGCGAGCGCGTTGATTTCCAGAGCCGCCCTCGCACGTACCTATTCCATCGGCACCCACACGCTCGTTGACCAGACCGAAGCTGCCCCCGACTCCCCCCACCACCACGCAATCTGGGTGCGTGGGAATACCGACCCGATGTACACAACAGCACTCTCACCACTCGACGCACCGATTTCGACCACACAGACCAGCCAGGTCGAACCGAAGACGGATCTGGGCGTATCGAAGAACTGATGCACAACTCCATTGCACATTTTACCAGCATGGCGTTCTCCCTCTGCCTGATCGGCTTGCTCTCTATTGGCGGGTGCCAACGCTATGAACGGGTCGTTGCCCAATCGAGCGTGCTCTCTGGGCTTGATGGCTCGGAATCCCAACTCCCGCAAATCCAACAACGACGCACACTCCCCGATTTTCTGCGGACACCCGATGAGGGCATCCGCATCGAAAACGAGGACGGCACCATCACCCTCTATGCCAAATCTGTCCGCCAGATGATGGCCCACATCACCACGACCATCCAGAACGGTGAAAAAGAACTCTTCGTCGACCAGGTCTTGTCTCAAGTCACCAAAGACGAGTTCTATCAACGAGGGCTCGATCCAGGATTGGCATTTGATGAGTTAACCAAACGCCAGCGAGACATCTTTCGGCTGTTTTATTTCATGCCTATGGGCGAATACACCCCCGGATTGCACCTCAAAAACGCCGGTAAAAACACCTTTAGCCTCCAACTCTCGCGTGCCCGCAACGAATCGCTCTACTGGATCGGGATCGACACTGTCTTTGAAAAAGGAAACTATCGCCTGCGCTGGTTTGTCCCCTAAAACCGCTGCTCTTTGGTGCTCTTTTTGTGCGATCGCCCCTATCGTCAGGCTATGAGTACCACCACCCCACCGACCGAATCGTCAACCCCACCACTTTGCCCGCTGCCTTCGATGCGCGAAATTCGCGATCTCGATACCGACACGCTCCTCTCTCGGATGCTCATCGGGCTCGAACGCTTTGATCCGCGTGTTGTTGAACTCGACAACGAGCAAGTCAGCCAGGCGTGGCTCGAAGACGTGGGCGTGGGCACTTGGCCGATCCGCGTTTTGATTGGGCACCTTGCCGATTGCGAACTGGTGCTCTCGCATCGTTGCCGACGGATTATCGCTGAGGACAACCCGACGCTCAACCTCTGGGACGAGCACGCCTTTATTGATGGCGGGCTCTATGGGTGTACCGATGGCTCGAACCTGCTCCCACCAATGGGCGGCGACCTGGCCATGATCCATACCACACGCTCGTGGAGTATCGCGATGCTCATGCAACTCACCGACGAACAATGGAACCGCCAAGGGATGCACCCAACCAACGGCCCAGTCACTGTTCGTGAAATCGTCAACTATAACTGCTGGCACCTCGAACGCCACGCCCACTTCCTCAACGCGAAGATCGAAAAACTCCTCGGCCCAATCCCCGAAAAAACCGGATGCTGCGGTGGCGGTGGCGGCGGATGCGGATGCAGCGAACAGGGCAAAGGCAATGACCAGCAACACGAAGATGGACATGAGCACGGACACAATCAGGGCGGCGGCGGATGCTGCAGCCACGATCATTGATCTGAATCAATTACATACAGATTTTATGAACTAGCAGGATCGAAGAACCCTTCGATCGCTTTGGTGAATGACTCGTACGCATCGGGATGTGCGCCCGGGCCGCGATCAAACGCAGGCGTGTGCTTGATTGATGTCGCCCGCGCATCGAGCCCGATCTCGCGGGCAACCTTGGCGGCTGTCTTCTTGGGATCACTCACCAGATCGGCATATTTCACCTGCACCACATTGGCGCCCACGCCCTCTTCGCCGAGCGTGCTTGCCCAGTGATCGAGCATCCGGTTGGAGTCGGCCACATACCCGGCTGCGTTGATCAGATCGCCCGCGTAGGGATGGTTCCCGATCATCGCATCGCAATAGGTTGCCAGGGTCGATTCCATTGGATCACGCCGACACATCACGATGTGAATGCCCGGCATGAATGCCGCCGCCGCACCGGCGAGCGGGATGTTGTGCGGATGCGTATCAATGCCTCGGCTCGAAGATGCACCCATCATTGGGACGATCTGATTGGTATAGGTCTCGTTGGCTTCTTTGAGCTGCCCGCCCCGGAGTTTGGACGCATCAAACGGAACCGGACGTAGCACGCCCTGACGCGCACCAAGATGACGCACACAGGTCGATGACAACGATTCGAGCGGCCCAACGACAGTCACATCATCAATCTGGGCGAGCATCTCTGATAACTCGCCAACTCCCGAATGCGGCGCGCCGAGCACAAGCACAAATCGTTCGCCCGATTGCTCGGGCTTGACGAGCTTTGAAATCGTTGCGCTGTCCCAATCGTGAATCACCTTGGTGGACATCATGGTGTGCGAACGCGGGTCGTAGGTTCCCCGGCGGAGCTTGGCCGCACGACGGAATGCGCTAAATGCCTCATCATGATTCCCGATCCGATCGTGCACCATCCCGATCGTACGGAGCAGATCACCAAGATCGAGCGCACCAAGCCCAGAAACTTGCGATTCGGTTTCGAGTTCTTTTATTGTTGTATTGAGTGCTTTTTTATCTGGCGATTCTGCCTCGAGCAGCACGCCCGCTTTGCCCAGCACCAACGGGCGAAGATCGAGCTTGTCTGTCTGCCCTTGAGCAATCAACGCGAGGGCTTCGTCGGCTTTTCCTTGCTTTGCGAGCAACTGGGCTTTGGCAGCCACGGCGTCGCCGCGATCCGGATCCCACTTGAGCGCATTCTCGATTGCTTCGGTTGCCGCTGCGTATTCACCGATCACAACCGACGATCGGCAAATCTCCACACTCAGGCGGATCAGCTGATCGACGATGCGTGGACGCGACGGGTTCTCTTCTTCATCGTTTTCGAGCGCATGCTCGGTGAGCTGGGCTGCCTTGATCAGATCGCTCAGAGCTTGGGGGTGGATGCCCATCTTGGCGAGGATCAATCCGTGGAGCGTCAGGATCGGGATGTCGTCGGGGAAGTGCATCCGCAGCTTGCCCGCTCGCTTGGCAGCCTCAAAGACTTCGCCCATCCGGAACAGGCGGTATCCTTCTTCGAAGACCTGCTGGGGGGTTGGTTGGGTTTGTTGTGGTGATTGCTGCATTGGGTTGCTCCCGCGTCTGGTGTATGACGCTCAGTTTCGATGGCTCAGCCGCAGTCTACGCGTTTGAGCCCGGAATATCGTTGTTTAGTGTCCATCCTCAATCACATCACCCAAGGCATCAACCAGTGGGCCAATATGCTTGGCGTACCGCTCGTAGCGTTTGGTCGATGATTTGTAAATCGGCTGACGGACCTGGTCATTGCTCAGTGTGATCGCTACGCGCCCGGTTGTATGGAACGCCAGGCACGCCGGGTCGAAGTTGAGCCCGATGAAATCGAGCAAGTCCCGTGTCCGTTGTTCTTGGTTGGCGACCATATCCTCATACACATTCTCAAAGATCGGTATATTGACAGGATCGCTCGCGAGCAGCCCGGTGTAGTGATTGATGATTGCGCGATAATGACGATAGTACCGCCCGCAGTTTTCGAGATCGAAGCTGTAGGCATGCCCAGCGTTGAGCAGCTGAAAGAAACACGACAAGCAGTTGTCTCGTGGATCACGCTGACAGTGGATGATCTTTGCATCCGGGAATGCCGCAGCGATCATGCCCAGATAGTGATAGTTCATCGGGGCTTTATCGACGATCACCTGGACCGATGAATCACCAGCCATCGCAGCGGTTTCTTCGCGATAGATCCGCGCGACCTCGGCGAGCTGCTCGGGGTCATATTCATCAGGGCCCGTCTCGTACAAGTTCATCTTCGAACCGCTCAAATCGCGGAACAACTCCGCGATCAACCCAAGCTCACCGGCGCCGAATCCCTTGGGATGCGCATCTATAATCTGCTCGGTCAAGGTCGTCCCCGAGCGGGGCATCCCGACAATAAACACCGGACGCGGCCCGCTTGGTTCTGGACGCTCAAGCCCCACAAACTTCTCGGGTGTCCACACCGATTTCACCGTCTCGACAATCAAAGCCGATCGGGCATCGACATAGTCAGGCTCGATCATCGCATTGGATTTCTCAAACGCTTCCATCGCTTTGTCGTATTGCTTTACCCGATCATACAGATGCCCGAGCGTGTTGTAGGCTTGGTGCCTACGCGAATCGGTTGGATCGGCTTCATCAAGCAGCTTTTCGATCCATTCGATCGCTTCGTCTTGGCGATCACTGCGCAACACCGCACGCCCGAACACCGATGCCATCGACAGCCCCTCAACCCCGCGAGATCGCATCTCGTCAATAAACTCAATCGCGATATCGTGCTGACCATTGAGCACCAAGAGATGGGTATACGATCCGCCAAGCGAGAGATTATCCGGCTGGGTTTCAAACTCTTTGCGGATGAGCTCGATCGCGTCATCAAGCTGCCCTGCCTGGGTCAACCCATCGCTGAGTTGCCCAATAATCGATATCCGGTGCCCCTTATGGGTGATATGGCGGAGCGATCTCTTTGCAATCCGGACACCCTCGTCATAGTGCTGAAATCTCAACAAAGCCCCAACATACAACGCCACCACAGGTGGATGATGCGGGAGTTGTTTATACAACACGCCAGACGCATGCACCGCAGCCCGATAAGATCCCTGCTCGTACAGCGCCTTGGCATTTCCATACGCATCTTTGAGACTCAACATCGGCATCGCGGCATACTCCTGACTGCTGCTCACACATCGTCACGAACGAGGGATAATATTACGCCTATGCGACAGATCACACTCATTTCCACCGGCGGAACCATCGAAAAAACCTACGATGAACACGCAGGTACCCTCACCAACCGATCCTCGATCGTCCAAGAGATGCTCAGGCTGCTCCGATTAGAGGACATCCACATCAATACTCTCCAGCTGATGTCCAAAGATTCGCTCGATTTCACCGACTCTGACCGTCGAAGAATCGCCGGAGCCGTCGATCTGCTCACCGGCACCAAAGACGACCCCACCGACTGCATCGGGATCATCATCCTCCACGGCACAGACACCCTCTGCGAGACCGGCGAATACCTCTATAACCAAATCGAAGACCCAACCATCCCCATCATTTTGACGGGCGCGATGCGTCCCTTCGAGATGAAACGCTCCGACGCGCTCCAAAACCTCAACGAATCCATCTTCGCCACCGGCTCACTCAAACCCGGAATCTATGTCGTCGCCCACGGCAACGCCCACCAGTTCCCCGGCCCCACCAAAGACCGCGAACGCGGAACATTTGTAAAACCCTAACCCCGTGGCACAGGCGTCCCGCCTGTGATCTTCCAAACCGATGGGTGCCCTGCTTACGCCCGATGTCTTCATCGGGTTTAAGCAGGATCGAGATCGCCAACAATGAAAAACCTGCTTAAGCTACGCGTAAGCAGGGCACCCGGCTGGTGCCGAAGACGCCACTAGCATGGCACTTGGCAATTTTTACCCTCTTTCGCCATTCCAATAAAATATTAGCGATCGAGACCACACCTCGGAAGGCTCTCCATAATCATACAACACTGAAGTGTACAAAATACAATAGTCTGACAAGCCTGCTTCCGCAAAACCATCGAATAAAGCACCACACTCAACTCGTTCTGTAAACTTTCTACCTGTTGGCAATGGAAGCGTCAGGTTTGGCAAGTAGCTAATGTTTACAGATGGCGGTTCTTTGCTACGCAGGTTTTCAAGGAACACCTGCTCCCAACTCTTAGGCCCCTCAATCACCAAAGCATCGCTACCATCCAATGCCACACTAATTCCCACAAGCTGATTTTGGACATCCCATACCATAGAGGAGGATACGGTTCTCAGGACATCAAACAAATACTTCCGGAATGATATCGCGTCGGACGAGTCATGAATCTCGTCAAGATGTATGTGCAGCCATAAGACATCTGGACAAAGGTCTCTTGATGCGTATTGAAGGAAATCACAAATCTCTGCTTTAAGTTTGCTATTAGCCATACCAACTCCCTGTGTATTACTGCGCCCCCGCTGGTGGAAGTGGTAGCCGGGTGCCCCGACTCGCCGTCTTCGGCGCAATCGGGATCTTGAAATGTTCACGAGGAAGAAAAGCCCTCACTGCGCCGAAGACGGCGAGTAAGGGCACCCAGATTATTCCGTCTCGGCCATATCCGCCACACTCGGGCACGAACACTGCAGGTTCCGATCACCGAACGGATTGTCCACGCGACCCACCGGGGCCCAGAACTTGAATCGGCGGAGATGCGCAGCTGGGTACGCCGCGACATCGCGTGAGTATGGGTGGCTCCATTCGTCGGCCCCCACCGCCGCGATCGAATGCGGCGCACCCTTGAGCGGGTTGTCGTCCTGCGGATATTCGCCGGCTTCGATCTTGGCAATCTCGGCGCGAATCGTGATCAACGCATCGCAGAACCGATCAAGCTCAGCCTTCGATTCAGACTCCGTAGGCTCAACCATCAGCGTCCCAGGCACCGGCCAACTCATCGTCGGCGCGTGGAAACCAAAGTCGATCAGCCGCTTGGCGATGTCATCAATCTCGATCCCGGCGCTCTTCTTGAATGGGCGGCAATCAATCACAAACTCGTGCGCCACGCGCCCCTTCGAGCCTCGGAACAGCACCGGATAATGATCCTTGAGCCGCTCGACCATGTAGTTGGCATTGAGCACCGCGACCTGCGAAGCTTCCTTCAAACCATCGGGCCCCATCAGCGCGATGTAGGTCCACGGGATCGTGAGAATACTCGCCGAGCCTTCCGGCGCAGAGCTTACAGGCCCAACCGCATGCTCGCCGGCGCTCGCCGGGTTGCGGATCGGATGCCCGGGCAAGAACGGAGCGAGCTTGTCATTGGCGCCGATTGGCCCAACACCCGGCCCGCCGCCGCCGTGCGGGATACAGAATGTCTTATGCAGGTTCAGATGGCACACATCGGCGCCATAATCGCCCGGGCGACAGATCCCGACCTGCGCGTTCATGTTCGCGCCATCAAGATACACCATGCCGCCAAACTCATGAACCGTGTCGATCATGGCGCGAATATTGTCGTCGAAGATGCCGCAGGTCGAAGGGTAAGTGATCATCGCCGCAGCAAGATCATCCTTATGCTTCTCGGCCTTGGCACGAAGATCATCAATATCAATCGCGCCCGCATCGTTCACATTGATCGCAACGACCTTGCGCCCCGCG
>CAJXXI010000137.1 GCA_913062615.1 uncultured bacterium
TGCTCAAGATCGAAGCACAACTCGGGCGCGATCGAGCCAACGAAATACGATGGGGTGCCCGGACACTCGACCTTGATGTCCTGGTGTATGGCGATGTGATCATCGACGAGCCCGGGCTCGAAATCCCGCACCCGCGATTGCACACTCGATCGTTCGTGCTCGTGCCGATGTGTGAGCTCGCGCCCGATCTCGTCATTCCTATGTATAAAAAAACACCCCAAGCGTTGCTCGGGGTGCTCGAATCACTGGGTTGATTGCCCTTACCCGGCTTCTGCCCGTGGGTGAGCATCGTTGTAGGCGTTCTCAACACGCGCTGTCGAGAGATGGGTGTACACCTGGGTGGTCGAGAGCGACTGATGCCCGAGGAGTTCTTGGACTGATCGAAGATCAGCACCGTTGTCAAGCAGGTGTGTTGCGAAAGAGTGACGCAGGGTATGTGGTGAGATGGTCGGATCAAGCCCGACCGCGCGGAGATACTTATCGAGCTTGCGACGCACCGAGCGTGAGGACAATCGGCTGCCGTGCTTGTTGAGGAACAAGGACAACGACTCTTCGCCAGCATCACGGGCAGCCCAGATCGGTGCGAACTTCGCATCGTTGTTCATCAGTTCGATATATTTGCGGATCGCACCAAGAGCATGCGAGCCCAAAGGCACGATGCGTTCTTTGCGTCCCTTGCCTCGGACATGCATCGCTTCGTTCTCGAAATCAAGATCGTCATGGTTGAGCCCGACGAGTTCTGAGACACGGATCCCGGTCGAGTAGAGTGTTTCGAGCATCGCGCGATCGCGACGACCGAGGACATCGCCGTCGTTTGGTGCCGCCAAAAGGCGTTCGATTTGTTCGATGGTGATCGCCTTGGGCAGGCGCTTGGACTGGCGAGGCGTGCGGATCAGGGTCATCGGGTTGTTGGTGGTAAAGCCCAGACGGTTGCCCCATTTGTAGAATGAGCGGAGGGTCGCAATCTTGCGTGCGAGCGTCGCGGGGGAGTAGCTCTGTTCGCCGAGGAACCCGAGGAACCCACGGATCAGATCAGCATCTGCTTCGCAGATCGTGTGGGTTATCGTTGGACGGTCGATTTTGCCCACGACATCGCTGCCGGTCGAGGTACGCGATTTGAACGCGAGTTCTTCCGCAGCCTGATCGAGGGAAACACCCGTATCTTCGCACAAATACTCGATAAACTGACGCAGATCCGCACCATAGCACCGAGCGGTGTACGGCGAGAAATGGCGTTCATCAGTAAGATATGAGGCAAAGCTTTGGGTGATGGGGATGGTGGTCATTGGCGGACTCCGAATGATCCAAACAGGATCGGTGCGTGGGCAAGGTGGTCGAGGGACAGTGATTTCTTTGTGTGCTATCGGTCGTTAGATGGACCGGCTGAAGGTGTATCTGCGTGATGATGGATAACTATCTCAGATGCGATCAGCTCGGCATCCGCCCATGTCAGCTCGATGTTCGGGTCGTCAGCGATTTCGGCAAGCCTTTCGAGCAGATCGGAGGTCTGCTCGGGTGCGCAGGCAAACCGCCAGAAGTGGGGCGGTCTCTGAAGGGTGACGCAAACCGTGTCTTCGCTGGCGCCTTGGGCACGAGGGCGCTTGGGCTGCTTGGTTGGCTTGGGTTTATACTCTGGATGTTCTCTTTGCTGGTCGCTCACTGATGCACTCCGTTCAGGACGGGGCATCAGTTGCCCAGTCAGGGATTGGATCGGCGCGGCTGCCTCGCTTGGCGCGAGAGCCGGAGCCATTCCTCGTCAATCAACCGACCCACCGTGTGGTGGGCGGCGAACTGTGTGTACAGTTCCATGCTTGCGGTATACACACGCCACGCAAGGGCGGATTTGCGGTCAGATCGCCCATCGGCGTATCCCTTGACTGCCATCAACACCCCATGGTCGCGGGCATCGAGGTGTTCAGAAACAACCGAAACTGGTTTGCCCGCAAAGGACAATCCATCGAAAGTTCCAAAGTCGGTGAACGACATGGTCAGAGCGCGGGGATCGAGTCTGGTCTGCGATGCGTTGGCCATCGTGCCCGGACGGGCATAGAGGGCAAGGGCAAGCCCGAGCATCGGCGGGTTATACGGGTCATACGCGGTGATCGATCCCGCAAGAACCGCATCAGCGCCGAGGTACTCGGCGATCTCGTGTGCGTCGGCGGACGATTGAATCCCGTTTTCGAGTCCCAACGAACGCATCGCTTCGAGTGAGCGATTGATGGGCAGGCACCGGACTCCTCGGATGCCTTGGGCTGCTGCGACAATGGCGTCACCGATGACAAGAACATCGGCGAGCGATGTCCCCGATTCATTGATCGGTGGGATCACCGCCCAGAGGACATTGCCCCCGCTCGTGTCATACGGCGAGACAATCACCCCAGGAGGGAACATCTCGTCACGATCTTGGCTCATCGCGCACCCGCCCATCGTGATCGGAACGATCACCAAGAGGGCTGCGAGAAGAACCGAAGCAAGCATGGTCTGTGCACTTGTCATGGCGTCCTGCCGAATACAAAGACGAGCATCCATTCTCGTCCGAAGGTTTGAACCCAGACGACCGTCTGGGGAGAAAACTTGCCCAATGCTTTTCAGCATTGGGTAAGTGGTGGGTTCGTTGATTAGTTGCCCATCGGTGACGATGGTGGTGTGGTTGGGACGGTGGCGAATGACTCTGCAAGGTGAGGCATCATCACGCTCGCTGCACGGATGGCAGGCGAGAGTTCCATCGACCAAAGATGGTCTTGCCCGTCCATGTTCGAGACAAAGTAGATATCGTTGTTGCGTCCCCAAACAGGCATCAGGTCGATCGAGGAGCCATCGGTGAGCTTGATCTTGCCGGTGCCTTGGGTCGAGACCATCCAGATGGTGGATGAGTCTGGGCGAGCCGTAGTCCCTTCTGACCATGATTCAGAGTTGGGCACCGCCGCGAAAGCGACAAAGTTGCCGTCGGGTGACCACGATGGGTTGATCAATGCTTGATTCGGTGCGGTCGCGATTTCTGTCTCTCGGCTCGCGGTCCCGGGGTTCGGATTAAAATCGAGGGTCCAGATCGAGAAGGCCCGATCGCCTCGTTCGCGTGAGCGTTGGAAGAGGATGTGGTCTGCGCCAGCGATGCCGGTGCCTGATACTGGGCACCAATCAGGGAAGAGCCCGAACCCGATGAACTGTGATCCGGTGTCTGCGAGGACATCCTTGATCCAGATTTCCCACCGTCCTGATTGCTGGCCGAGTCGACAGAATGCGATCTGTTGGCCGTCGGGTGACCAGGTTGGATGGAGGTCATTGGCGGATTCATTGGTGAGTTGGACAACCTTGCCGCCTTCGAAAGGCATGATGTACAGGTCCCATGTGCCGCTGCGATCAGATGCAAAGGTGATGAACTGTCCATCGGGTGAGATGGCAGGCATGACATCTTGCCCAGGGTCATCAGTCAGACGCGTCACGACCGAGCCGTTGACTGATTTGATGTAGAGATCAGCGGTGGGGCGGTGCTGGGTTGATGCGAATATCAAGTGTTGTCCGTCAGGGGTAATGATCGGATCGAAGTCTGAGCCGGCGTATGAGCTCGTCACCTGGCGGACATTGACGGTGGCGCGGGTCGCGTCGCCGTTGGTTTCCGAAGGGAGTTCTACACCCATCGCGTTGGCATAGACGAACGCGGAGATATCGCCCGAGCGGAGTGCTGCGGGTGATTTGGTATCATCGGTGAAGTATGGATCACGCTTAGTTGGCGTTGGTGCATCGGCACTGCCCAGCTTCATTTCAAAGCCAGGCGTCGAGTTCGTTGAGCCGAAGGATGATGACCCGCCCGATTTTTTGTTTGTCGGGTTGGCAGCGAACTCGTTGTCGAATCCTGAACTCTGCGTGTCAGGTGTGAACCCGTCGTTGGGAGTTGTAGTGGATTCAAAGGCGTTGGCAGGCGTATTTGTAGCCGTGTTTGTTGCCGTGTCTGTTTCATAGGGGCTCTGGTACGATGGAGGCGTGAACGAGCCTGAAGAGGGTGTCGGCGAGTTGAGCGTTGCGCTCGCGTTGCTCTGGAGAGTCATCGACGGGTCTGTAGATGTCAGCTGGGTGAACTCGGTGGATGAGCCCTCATTGCCGGCGACGAAGTAGGTGTCGGTGCGTGCCGGTGGGTTGGCGGCTTGGTGCTTTGCCTGTTCGAGTTGGAGCTGGGATTGCTTGCTCTTGTTCCAGAACCCGACACGCTTCTCGCCACACCCTGGAAGGATGGCGATGGTGCCTGCGAGTGTGAGGAGCATGATTGGGCGGATGTTTGTGCTGAGTATGCGGTTCATCTTGTGAGCCTCTGCTTTGAGCGTGTGGTGGTCTCGTTTTTTGGTCGGTGGGCTCCGCCCGGCCTTCCTGTCATTTGTATCATCGCCCATGCCCGTGTGTGCTCTTCTTGAGCGAGGGCGAGGCATCGGTTGTGCCATGCGGATCTCCGATCCACGACAAAGCATTCCCGCGATGAGACCTTTATCGGACGAGTGGGTTGAAAATCTTGAAGCGAGATAACCCGGGATGGACCAATTTGACAGATGATTCAAAAAAAGTGCCGGACGGACCCCACCACAGGTCCGTCCGACAGGAGGAGAGATACCGGGTATCTCTACAGAATGGCTCATTTGCTCAGCTCACCTGGTTCGCCCTTGTGGGCAAACTATTTATACCGCACTCAAATAACACGTCGGCGCGACATCATCGCGGGGGTATCGCCCGGGCGATCCCATCGGGCGTGTGGGCCTCGGGGTTGTTGGGCTGCGACAAGGTGTTCGAGGTAGGTATCGAGCGATCGTTGCTCGAACTGCTCGAGATACTGTGCGGTTGCAGAGTGGTTGATCGAGATGATCTGCTCGACAACCTGCTCGCGTGAGAGCTTTGCTGGGGGGGCAGTTGGCAGGTCCGCGTATTGGCCCGCGGGTTGGTCGTTGATGGACTTTGTCCATGAGAATAGGTCAGTCATCGGTGAGTCTCCGTACTCGATTGGTGTTGCCCACGCATTGAGATTGCAGCCTTGCTTTCTCCCGTGTGCTTGCTCGATATCGGGATGTTTGTGCGCACACTAGGAGCAGATAACACACCCGGACCCATGATGAGCCGAGAATTGTGCGCTCTGGGCGCAGGATTGGCGCGTGGGGAATGATGCGAGAACACCAGCTCGACATGTCGGCTCGAGATTACCCGCCGATGCGTGCGGGGGTCGGGGCGTTGATCTCGAACTGATCGTTGGCAAGGTCCCACTTCATCGTTTTGGACGACGTCGGGGCGGGCTGGGTGTCGTCGTAGAGGGTTACGAGCTTGTTGCCTATGGCGGATGCGAAGAGTGAATCGGTGATCGCGTCATAGATCGCGCTGTCGGCGAGCAGCTCTTTACCTTCATAGAGGAACCGGACCGAGCCGATCGCGTCGACCCCGAGGAGTCGAGTTGATTGCTCGGTTGACGAATCGCGTCCCTGCTGACCAATCTCAAAGCGTGCGTCGAGTTGATCGGTACTCAGTGAAGCGAGTTTGCCTGTGGAGATGGTTTTCTGGCGGACGACGACCTGATCGATGAACCGGGCGGTGCCTTGGGCGCGGTCGAGGTTCATGCTCCCTTCCCACGCGAACCGAGTGAGCCCCGGGCTGGCATTGGAATCGGTCGTTGCGTCTTTCTCTGCATCGGCGTCTTCAGAGCGATCCATAATCAACAGCGTGCCCGCTGCGGGGACATCAAGAGTCTGGGCCTGGTTGTTGACCAGAATCTGCGGGCCTTCAAGATAGATCAACCCGATCACCCGTTCAGGATCGTCCTGGTCGTAGGTGCGTGATTCGATCTTCGCCGGGACCGGATCAAGCCCGGCGGGGGCGTGCCCGAAGATGCGAGCGGTCAAGAGCTCGCGATCGTTGTTGGCGCGAGGCGTAGGGCGGTTGGTGCCCGCGATCGGATCAGCGGTGGGCATCGGGGTGAGCTTGATCTCTGCGCGGTGGGCATCGATGGTGTCGCGGGTGTAGGGGTCCGGGGTCGAGACCACACGGACTTGTTTCTCGCAGATGATCGACCCGAGCGCATCGTCAAAGCGCATTGATCCCTTCCAGGTCGCGCGGATGTGCCCGGTTGCTTGTGCTGGGGATGTGTCAGATTCGAGCACGATATCGTGATCGAATGAGCCTGGTCCGAGCACCTCGATGCCTCTGCTGCGGGCGTTGATGTTGATGTGATCGCCGACGATTGAAGACCCGCCTTGGGCGACCTTGGCCGGCGAGCCCAGCAGGAGCATGGTCTCGTTGACACCATCGATCGCGAGCGTGTTGCCCTGCGCGGTGGTGCGGTCGATGCCGGTGTATTGGATGTTGCCCTTTGCATCGGCTGTGCGGATGGCGATGTCGCCGGCGAGGTTGCGGTACATCGTTGCTTCGAGGTGTTCAGTCTTGAGCATCGAATCAACAGTGCGCCCAAAGACCTGTCCGTCGGCAATCAGTGTGGTCGGTTGGACTGTATTGTTCGACCCATTGCCATCATCATCGGGCACGAACTCGATCTCAACGACCCCGCCGGTGAGCATGGAGCGTGATGCGCTCGAGAGCACGCCTTGGGTCATGGTGAGTTTGGTGAGTGATTGTGAAGCATCGAGTGTTGGATCGAAGTCGGCATCGAGCGTGAGTGCGCCGACCGAGTTGCCGCCCTGCCTGGCGATGACGGTGCCCGCGAAGTGTGCGTGGGTCAGTCGATCGGTGAGCCGATCGGTAGGTCCAGCGGTGTCCATTTCAAGCGTGAAGCTCGCGTTTTTTTTCCATTGGATGGTGGATTGGGAATCGAGGTCGTCTGGGCCTTTGGGTGTCGAGGTGATCTGCCCGCGATTGTCGAGGGTGATCTCGCCGGTGCTCAGATTCGCAGCGAGCGTAGTGGCAACAAGCGAACCGGCTTGGGCTGCTTCGAGCTTGATGTATCCCGCGGAGGTTTGATTTGAGCTAAGGCTGACGAGCCCTTGGGTCGCGTGGTAGCTCGCTGAGAATGCTTGCCCAACGAACCCTTGATCTGGCACCGAGAAGGTGACGCCCGAATCTTTGTTAGCGACGAGTTCGATGGTGAGATCGTTGTCGATGAGCTGTGGGGGGAGATCGCCGTCGATCGGACGGATGCTCATTTTTCCGGACCAGGTGATGACGATGTCGCTGTTTGTCGAGGGGGTGGTGGTCGGCTTTAA
>CAJXXI010000138.1 GCA_913062615.1 uncultured bacterium
AGATCAATATCCAGCGGATTCTCAACACTTAATGGATCGAGCAGAATCGATTTTTTATACCAAGCCGTCACTGTGACAGCCGATTGGGAAAAAAGAGAAGACCTTCTAAAAAAAGCATTGCAGCTTCCGTACGACAACGACAGGAATTACATCCTAACACCTCTTGACATAGAACTCTTTATCATTGATATCGAGCTACTCAAAAATATGTATGACCTAGCCAACGATCTTGTTTTTTTAGAACACACCGATCTTCATGTAGCGATGGCTCTTGAGTTCAATCGACACAAACGAATTATCATTCCGAGAAATTACAAAAAGCGGTTTCTGAAAAATATCCGAACAATACGTAACTATTCCTACGCTCACCAAACACTCAGCGAGGTCTCAGCAACCCTTGTACAACTTGGTCTAGATGAAGACAAAATCAACACCGAGTACACTCCAGAATGGTGTGTTTCCAATTGTGTAAACAACATTTTTAGACTTACAAATGATCGTGCCAAACCGAACTGATATTGGCAAGTGCAATTGAGCCATGCTGCACGCCTGACAGAAAACCGAGAGAAGACCCTAATTTCGCCTCAGACGGCGAGTTGAGACATCTTAGATGCTGACCAACTCACAAAATCCGCTTCGACCGCGGATACGACCCAAGCACATGCAGCTCCTTGCAGTGCCCCTTCGCCCCCTTGATCGCACGCTTCATCGCCTTGTCATCCCGGTGCCCCAGCGCATCAATATAAAACGCGTAGCTCCAGTTCTCTCTACCCGATGGCCGCTTGTCGATATGGCTCAGGTTCACGCCCTCGCTATGGAACGCCTGAAGCACCTCGACCAACGCACCCGATTTATCCTCGGTCGCGAACATAATCGAAGTCTTGTCATCCCCCGTAGGCAGCGCCTTCTCCTTCGAGATGATGTAAAACCGCGTGATGTTGTCCGGGTTGTCGGCGATATTGCTAAACAACACCGGGAGCCCATACAACTCGCCGGCAAGCTCCGAAGCAATCGCTGCCGTACCCGGCTCGGCTCCGATCTCAATGGCCAGCTTATTCTCTTTGAGCGCGGTCTTCACCGCCTGGCTCGTCGACGCATCGGGGATCAACGCCGCATTAGGATACTGCGTCGTCAACCAGTTTCGGCACTGCGCAAACACCTCAGGCTTCGAATGAATCCGCCGCACATCGTGAGGCTTGCAGTTCGTCAACAACATATGCTTAATCGCAATCTGCGCCTCGGCATACACATGCACATTCCCCGCATTGTGCGACAGCGCATCGAGCGTCTCGGTGATCCCCCCACCGATCGAGTTCTCGATCGGCACGAGTCCATAGTTCACATGCCCGCGCCGAACCTCGGTAAACACGCCACCGATCAGCTGAAGATCTTCATAATCCACCGATGACCCGAACTGCTTGACCGATGCCTGATGCGAGTACGAACCCGGAGGGCCTAAGAACCCAATCCGCAATGGACGCTCGAGCGCAAAGCTCCCCGACATCATCTCGCGATAGATCCCCTCAATCGTCCGATCAAGCAAAGGCCCCTCGTTGCGATCCATCGCCTTCTGCAGCACCTGCGCCTCACGATGCGGCGCATAGATCGGCGTATCCGACCCACGCTTGAGCTCCCCGACCTCAACCACCAGCTTCGCCCGCTCATTGAGCGTATCCACCAGCTTCTGATCCAGCCGATCGATCTTCTTGCGGAACACCGCGAGATCTTGAGATGCAGCCGCGGACTCGCTCCCAGATGCAGCTTTCTTGCTGGTCTTTTTGCCGGTCTTCTTACTGGTCTTTGGGGCCGTCTTCTTTTTCGTTGTTTTCTTAGCCATACGCTGAGGATATCGCCCATTCTCCCCAACAGGCTCAACAGACATGATGACTTCGCGCAGGATTGTCCGATACAACCCAAAGAACCCGCCTCAATAAGCAACAAAGCGCAAACACCGCTGCCTTTCTCATCAAAAACCGAAATCCACGCCAAGACCATCCCAACAATACACTGTTATGCAAACCGCTATGCCCATACTCGAATCAACACTCATCCTCGCCCAAAGCACAGGCACGGCCCTCCCCGAGGGCGGCTCCGTCCCCCTGGGCATGGCGCTCATGGGCGGGCTCCTCCTCTGGCTTGTCGGCGCACGCGTCATCAAGCCCGTCTTCTTCGTCTTCGGGCTCGCCATCGGCGCCTTCGTAGGCACAACAATTCTCCCACTCACCGGACTCCCAACCTTCCATCCCGGCGGCATCACACTCACACCCGGAGTCACCGGGCTCATCGCCGGGGGCATCCTCGGGTCCCTCGTCTCCCTCGCCATGTTCCGACTCGTTATCGCATTCACCTCCGCGATGGCCTTCGCCGCTGCGGGTGTATTGGGCGCGATGGTCTTCCTCCACTTCAACCCAACACTCACCGAGGGCGATCTCACCGACACCGAAGCCGCCCTTGTAGAAACCGGCGATTCCCTCGCGGGCATCACAACCTCACTCAACGACACCATCAACCGTGAAGCCGCCGAGACCGTCGTCAATCTCCTCGATGAAGACGGCAAAGTCCTCGACGACACCACCAAGCAACAGCTCAAAGACGCCGCCACACGCTCCCAAGAGTTCGTCTCCCACATCTACAACACCATCAAAGCCGACCTCGACCAACGCCCCGCACGTGACAAGCTCATCGCGCTCAGCTCCGGGTTCGCCGGGCTCGCCTTCGGGTTGCTCGTTGGCATCGCGCTGCCCAAACGCACCACCGCGCTCGTCACATCACTCTTCGGCTCCGCCGCCGTCATGGCATCCACCACCGCACTGCTCACCGCAAGATCAGGTCAACGACCAGATTTCCTCAACCAATCGGCCGTCATCTGGGCAACCGCATGGGTCATCCTCACCGTCGTCGGGTTGATGGTCCAGCTCGGTTTCCTCTCCAAAAATAAGAACAAAGCCCAAACTTCTCGCGATGGCGATGACGACGACGACTGACCCAAATCATCCGATTCCCCAGTGTTTCAGCACCTTTTCACCCAACACAGTGCATCTGTGATGATCAGGTTGCGTATTGAAATATTGGAATAACCCACCCCAGTTGACCGATGACCTAAAGCATGCGACAATAACACGATACAGATTTCGCAAATGCTATGATTTGATGAAGGCAAAGGAGGCCGACATGCTCGACACGACCAAGCAAAGAATGATCCACGAAGCAACACAACACCGCGACGAAGCACTCACACTTCTTCGCTCGCTCATCGACGCCAAATCAATCTCCGAACGCAACCTCGTCGAGATCCATCAGCCCGACCTCATCAAACAAGTGACGGGCAAGTCTTCAATGGACACCGCGATCGCATCCACCCGTCGCCTGATCGATTCATTCAATCGCATCCTCGACGACCTGCGCCGAAACCTCACCGAAGAAGACCTCGAACTCATCGGCGCAATCGAAGCCAATCTTGCCTAATCCCTCTCCACACCAATACCCCCGCGTGACAATGCACCCCACATCTCATATGATCAGCGCATGACAACAACCGCGCACTATCCAAACCCCTCCGACTTCTTCGCCGAGATCAAAGTCCCCGGCGGCGGACGCGTCAACGCAACCGTCCTCCGCATCAAACGACTCGACAATCGCGCGGCTCTCCCACAATACAAGTCCGCACACGCCGCCGGTCTCGATCTCGCAGCATGCCTTCCCCGACACGACATGCCCGAATCGGTCACCATCGAACCAGGACAAATCGTCAAAATCCCCCTCGGGTTCGCCTGCGCCATCCCCTTCGGCTACGAAGGACAAGTCCGCCCACGCTCAGGGCTCGCCACAAAGCACGCCATCACCCTCCCCAACGCCCCGGGCACCATCGACGCCGACTACCGAGGCGAAATGTTCATCGCACTGATCAACCTGAGCAATGAACCCTTCACCATCAACCACGCCGACCGCATCGCCCAGATGGTCATCGCACCCGTCGCGCACGCAACAATCCGCGTCGTCGAAGAACTCGACGACACGGCTCGTGGCACCGATGGATTTGGTTCCACCGGTATCTAACTCGACTTAATTCGACTGACGACCTTTACGCGTATACCGCTGAGGCAATCCAGACTTGGACCCCTGTCCGCTCATGGTTTGTATCCCCGATCCGCTCGAGCCGCCTCCCGACGAACCACTAGACGATCCACCGCCACCACCGCCCGAAGCGCTCGCGCTCTGGCTCGAAGTGCCCGAACCAGATCCCCCACCCGATTGACCGTTCGAGTTGCCCGCCTGACCACCACTGCCGCCGCCGCCAGTGGACGAATACGATGGGCTCAAACGATTCATCGCCTCTTGGAACATCACCGGATCATTCGTAATCGGAATCAGGTTCTGATCCATATACGAGTTCACTAAATACGAACGCTGATTCTCACTCCCATAGTGGCGCCCCGCCTTGTTAAACCACACGAACATCCGTGTCATGTCCGCATCAAGCGGGAATGATTCTGAGCTGCCATGAATCGGCCAACGCCCATCGATAAATCGATCGATCGCAATCCAAGGCATCGAGTTGATCGCATCCTCATCAAACAAAGGCGAACCAGAAGCACCGCGGGCAACACGCCCGTTCTCATTCTTCAGCGGGAACGCCTCGCCATAGATCGCAAGATGGAACGGGAACCCACTGAGCTGCTCAAAGAGACGAATATAATGATCCCGCTCACCAATCGGACCAGAATGATCGAAGGCGATCCCCGAAGCACCAGTCGATATCCAACCGCCAAGTGTCACCCGTGAAGAAACCACCTGAGTCCAGTTGGCATCTTCGCCGACACCAAAGAACGCGTCCTCATTCCCCGCGTTCCACCCCGGATAATCTCGCGCATCGGTCATGTCAGACCCAACAAACCACACCACATGCACCGGCTCATCAAACTGATCAAGCAACGCATCGGTCAACAACGCCGGTATCTTTTCACGCTTATCAGCGCTCATCGTCAGCCAACTCGCCCCGGGCACATGCGTATTCGACGGCGCACCCATCGGGCGGTTTATAAAAAACCACCGAGCACCAACTTCGTATCCACGACCGATCCTCGTGATCAGTTCCTCGACCGCATTCTCGCCACGCCACCAGTTGACATACCCGCGGTAGTTATCCTCAGGATGCACCGAACTGTTATACACACCCCCGCTCGTCGCGATGTACCACATCGGCAAACGAGGCACCCGATCCTGCCAACGATCACCATCAAGCCCATAGCTCGATGGGCCGCTCCCATCGCCCGAACCGCCGTTGGGACCATTTGACCCATTCGATCCGCCAGACCCATCCGCTTGGCTCAGCGGAAAACCATTGCCCGACCCAGAGCCCTTCGTATCATCAGCCCTCACGAGCGTTACGCAAGAAACCAAAGAACAGGCAGCAAGTACAGCAGTTAGATTCAGAAGCATGAGTCCTCCAGGGATTCGATACCGACGCGTCGTTTGTGTGTGTGTCATACTGCAATCGTATAACCCGCGTAGACAAAAAAGCGTGATCCTCGTTCTCCCCCCGCGAGAAGAAACCACACCCAGAACATCCAATTGCCCCCCCAAGTTAACAACCTCTCAATACAGGTTTTCTTTCGGCCCGTTCCGAAAAAACACCCTAGTGAACATATTCCGGTTATACCGGCACTCATTATCGAGCCCAAGCAATAAAAAACACGAGCATCGCCCGTGTTCATAATCCTCAAGCTTGTAAACCCCGCTCAGCCCAGTGCCGCCCCGACCACATCATTCCGAAACCGCTTCCAACGCGCCAACCTCATCACCCTGTTGCAAAATCGGCATGGGCGCCCTCGTACAGAGCTCAAAGCCCCACCACATCAACACCAATCCCAAAAACTCACCAACATACAGCACCTCGACCATCCCCTGCTCGCTCATCGAGCCGCTCGTACCGATCTTGGCCATCGTCCCGCCAATCCCCGGCAGCGTCGCACCGATCGCGACCAACGCCGTCCCGTACGCCCGCATCCGCATCTCAGGCGTCTCAAAGAATCGAACACTCGACACCACCGCCCCGCCGATCAAAAAGATCGCCGCATAAATATTAATCACAGGCGTGATCGGAAACCGAATCCAGGTCCACCCGATGATGTTCCCGTCGGGCTTGGCGACATCCAAGTTCTCAGCAATCAAAGGCGTCATAAACACCGCCACCGAACCCACGATCACCACAATCAAAGACAACCCCGTCAGAATATTCGCTGTCTTCCGCTTGTGTAACAAATACACAGACCCCGTCGCCAACGGATACGCTCCCAAAATCGCACCCGCCCAATACCACAACCGATTCAACATCAGCGTGTTCCCGTGAAGCGTGATCACCGATTCAAACGCCGTCCCCACCCCATAAAAAAACACCCCCGCCGCCCACCACAACAAATGCGGCGCCCATTCCCGACTCTTCGCCCGCTTCAAAAGCGTGATGATAAAGAACACAGAAATGACAGTGGTCGCGATTGGTATGTAGTGGAGAAAACTAGTCATTGAGAATGTTTCTCAATAGCAACACCAAAATCCACCCTCACCCTCAAATACATCCTAAATCATTCCTCAACAAGAATCGTGTGCTCCAGATCAATCATCCGGTACCAAATCGGAGAGGCCTCAAAGACAGGTTCATCTGTTTTCCAGTCAATCTTGGACCGCCGAGCGGATTTGGGCAACAACGCCACCACCACCCTCGCCCGCACGACATACTCGCCAGGCCCAGATGGTGTCCAAGCCCATCGAACCCTTCCCGATGGCGACTCTTCTTCTTGATAAACATGCCTCCATCGTATCGGCTCGTCACGCCCAACTTCAAAAACCGCC
>CAJXXI010000139.1 GCA_913062615.1 uncultured bacterium
GAGCCGTTGCCATAGGAGCCGCCGTTGCGTGTCGAACGGACACTCGAACCCGGAGCTGTCACATCAACCGCGGGTCCAAAGTTGCTGAACCCGGATCGGTTGTCAGAAGAGGTGGTTGATCCGACGATAACGATGTCAGGGCGGTTTGGTGAGATGAACGACCCGGCGTTTCCTGCAGCCCAGAATAGGAGCGAGTCTAGTGTCTTGAGATATCTGCCCGCGGTGTTGTTTGATGACGAGGTGCCACCCGAGAAGCTTGCGTTGACGATTTGTGCGCCGTGCTCGGCAGCCCACCGTGCACCTTCAAGGATATCGAAGCTGCTCGCGGTGCCGTCGGAGTTGTTGGTGACGCGGATGGGCATGACCGAGAAGTTCCACCCGACGCCCACAACCCCGGTGCCGTTGTTACCGCTCGCCGCGGCACATCCTGAGACGAAAGTGCCGTGCCCATTGATGTCATTGACATTGCCGCCGTTGGCTTGTTCTTGGTTCGATGCCGAGTTGTACCCGGAGATCAGGGAGTTGACGAGGTCTGGGTGATTGAGGTCTGCACCAGAATCGCACACCGCGACGATGATGTCTGCGCTGCCGGTGTTGAGATCCCACGCGGCTGCCGATTGCAACCGTGTGTGCTGCCAGCTCGAGCCGAACTGCGAATCGTTGGGCACAACCGCAGGATACCGGAGCCAGTTTGGCTCGACGAACTCATAGTCGCCCGTCGCCATCAGGATCGCAGCGAGCTCTCCTTCACTCATGCCCGCGGGCACAGTGACGACATATTCATCAACGAACGAGCTGGTCTTGAGAGTCAGCGGCGAGACCCGTGCCGCTGCGGTTTGCTTTGTCGCTGCTTTGGCATGGACAATGAGCTGACCAGTGAATGTTCGTTCGTTGGGTACTTGGGTAAAGACCAAGGGGCTTTGGGGCGAACCCGCGAACAAATCAGCGTCGCCGGGCTGGAGCGCTAAGGATCGCAACGCGATGCCGGTTGTGTGCTCGAGGGCTTGCTCGGTGCGTTGCGACGATTTGGATGACGAGTCAGGCCCCATCGCGAGCGATGAGCCGGCGAGGAGTGCAAGTGTCGTGATGGTGAGTGCTGCGTAGGTTCGTTGGTGCTTGAGGTTCATTCAACCGTCTCCGTTTTTGGGTTGGTTCTGCTATTCGTGTTTGTAAAATGAGTTGTTCTATTACGGGCATCCCGCAGCGAAGTCGCCGAGGAAGAGTGAAACATCAAAGAAGTTGGTTACGCCGTCGCCGTTGTAATCTTCGCCGGCATTGAAGGCCTGAAGGAATGCGGAGACATCGAAGAAGTTGAGCACGCCATCGCCTGTAAAATCGGCGGGGCACGAGGTGTCGATGAACTCGGTGGTGATCGCGATCGCATCGATAAACCACGAATCATCCGCCTCGTCGCCATCAGCGGTGAAGCGCAACGCGGTGGTGTCGCCATAGGCATCGAATGGGAGCGATATCTGGGCAGGCTCGAATGCGGATTGGTCAACACCATCAGAAACGATCGTGGTCAACGGGTTCCAATCGCCTACGAGCGTTTTGTATTCTACGAAGAGCGACTCGCCAGCTTCAACCCCGATGTGCTCGGTGGAGAAGCGGAGATATACCGCCGAAGCAGCCATGGAAACATCGACATTGGCGCTCGTCATGGTGTCCTGATTATTAAGCAATGCGCTCATGGTGCCGTCGGGCTCGTTGATCGCATTGGTCGATGCGGTCGCGCTGCTGACGGCCCAGTCGAGTGTCAGCGTGATGCCGTCTTCGAAGCCCTCTTCCCAGGGCAATGGATTGTTGGTGAAGGATCGCACCGCGACATCGTCGATGTACCAATCGTCGGAGGTGTCCGAGCCGTTGGCGATAAACCGGAGTTTGAACCCGTTGTGCATTCCGAGCACAGGCATCGCGAATCGGAAGTGTGTGAACTCTGTCTGGTTGATCCCGTCAGAAGTCAGCGTCACAAGCGTGGACCAGTTCGTCAATATATCGAGGTACTCGATGGTCATTGTTTCGCCGGCTTCAACTCCGCGGTACTGGTAGAGAAACTCGATCTCGCCGGGGCTCCCAGCGAGGATCGCGGTGCGGATTGCGATGGTTTCGATCGAGTCGGTGTCATCGAGGTTGAGAGCGAACGAGCCGATGTCTGAGGAAACAAACACATCGCCGATGGGGTTGCGCCATTGGTTCGAGAGGACTGTGGTTGGGAAAAACTCTTCAAAAGGCAGGTTGGTAACGGACGGCCCAAAGATCGCATCTTCGACCGCGCGTCCAACATTGATGCGTCCCCACCCGGTCTGGTTGTCTTCGCCGATGGCTTGTTTGTCGTCGCATGCGTTAAGCAAGAGGAACTCAACAGTGTCAGCATCGAGCGATGGGTTGGCATCGTGAATGAGCATTAGCGCGCCCGCAGCGATCGGCGACGAGAAGCTTGTGCCTGTGGTGTATGAGTACCCGCCGGTGCGGTTTGTTGATCGGATGTTGGATCCGGGTGCGATGCAGTCGATTCCTACGCCCGTGTGCGACCATGCCGCCCACGCGTCGGACTGGGTCGATGCGCCGACGATGGTGACCTTGTCCCAATCGTTTACCTGGTTGTCAAGCCCATCGTTTCCTGCAGCGAACACGAGCAGGTGCCCTTCAAGGCGGATGTGACCGCCCGAGGATCGCGTTGCAGGATCTTCTGCGCCGCCGAAGGAACAGTTGGATGTATAAGCGCCGTTGTCAGATGCCCATCGTGCACCTTCGAGGATATCGGAGAGGAACGCGGTGCCGCCCGAGTTGTTGGCGACTTTGATGGGCATGATCCCAAAGTTCCACCCGACACCCGAGACACCCGTCGCGTTGTTGCCGATCGCGGCTGCCGAGCCGGCGACGAGCGAGCCGTGCCCGACGAGATCATCGTTTACGCCGCCGCCATCGACCTGGGCGATGTTGTCGACCGCGTTGTATCCCGGGACGAGCGCTCCCGCAAGGTCCGGATGATCGAGATCAACACCCGAATCGCAGATGCCGATGATTGTGTCTGGCGATCCCTGGGTGAAATCCCAAGCGCCGATCGAATCGAGACGATCGAAAGCGTGATGCCACTGGGTGCTGAAGAGTGAATCGTCTGGGGTGGTGTCGGTTGGATAGCAGAGCCAGTCGATCGAGACGAACTCGTAATCACCGGTTTGCATCAATGCCTCGGCTGCGACTTCTGCGCTCACGCCCGCGGGGATTTTTACCGAGTGCATATCGATATCGTCGAACGCTTCACGCAACGAAGGCGCGAGCCGGGCGCGGGCCTCGACCAATCGACGATCGGCTTGGGTGATGCGCAGATTGAATGCGATCGTCGCGCCTCGGGCGGATTGGATGTTGAGTGCGCCGATGGTTTGGGCACCGGGCATATTGATCGCATCACGGGTGATCTGCTCGATCATTTGCGTTTGTGATTTGACCTTGACATTGAGGTAATCCGTTCGCTCTTTGAGCCCGGGCGATTCGATGAAGATGGTCGTGGGGGTGATGGTGCTGGCAACAATCCCCGCATCGCGATCGAGCCAGTTGTATGCTGTGCTGATTGATTGGACCTGTGCGCTCGAAAGGGCCACCGGGGTGTTGGGTGTGTCTTGGGCGGTTGATTGCCCAGTTGGTTGTCCTGTTGTTTGGCCAGTTGGTTGTCCTGTTGATTGGCCGGAGCATAATCCGCAGGCGAGCAAGAGCAGCATGGCTGCGCTTGTTGTTTGGATCGTTCGTGTGTTGGTGTTCATCATCGCTTGGCTCATTTCAGATTTCTTACCGGATTCTCACAGGTGCATTCCGCATGAAACTGGGAAAGATCCCCGCACAGCACATTCGCCAAATCGACCGTTTTCACTCATAAGTTGGACTCGGCGGATAGTTTAGAACCATTCGCTGCCCATCATCACATCAAAGCCGAGCATTCGCTAGAACAATCATGCCCGCAAGTCCGAAAACCCGGTGGATTACCGCTGCTACAGACTTGTCTGTAGCAATCGTAAAACCTCCATCTTGTATTTCACCTGCTTGCAATCCAGCGAAGAAGACGCTGGGAGATCGGCAAAAGAAACCCCGATCCGGTTTTCGATACGCAGATCAAGGCGATGTGTTGCATGTGTTCTTTGATCTCGCCCTTGAATCCAGCAGAAAACCCCAGCAGGTCGTCCTGCCGGGGCTTGATTGGTGACGGGCGGGTCTGTTATTAATCGTCTTTTTTCTTGCCGCCAAAGATGTTTTTGATCTTGTCGCTTGCATCATTCACCGCATCGTCGACGGTGCCGGCAACATCATCAACCGCGTTTTGGACTTCTTTTGACGCATTATCGAGCTGTTCAGCGACATTCCCCATCACATTGTCAAGGTCCAGATCGCTGATGACACCGATCCCCATATCGCCCAGCGATGTGAGTCCAGATAGCCCGTTGCCCAGCTCGCCGAGCACATCACCCGGGATAATCCCGCCGCCTGCTTCGACCGCTGCAGCGAGCACGGTTTTGATGACGAGGTTGAAGATATCACCCGCGTTCATGTTTTCTTTCTCGCCGATGTTCTGGAGTTCAATCTTTGGGATATTGATCGCGACATCGCCTGCGAGGAGCGACACGCCGGGCATGTTGGCGATGTGGATGTTGATGTCTTCGATGATCAACGATTTGATGATGACATTCTTCCCAGCCTTTGTTTCGTTTGGTGAGGTTTCGCCAGATTCAAACCGTGCAAGGTTTTCGAGGATCTGGTTGTAGTTCGACGGGTCTTCTCCTTTGTCAAGGATCACATCGATGCCCTGCAGGTGAACGGTGGGAACGATAAAGGCGTCGCCATTGAGTGAATCGATATCGAATGACGCGTTTGTGCTGGCGAGTGTGAAGAAGTGCCCGGTATCGAATCCCTCTGGGTTGTCGATGGTGAGCCCGCCCATTTCAACAGTGCCCTGGGTGATGGCGACATCGACCTGGGTGACCGTGGTTTCGACACCCATCGCGTAGGTGCCTCCATATTCAACCGCGGCTTTGGCGATTTTATCAACCTGCCCCAGCGCGAGGAAGACGATGCCCACCACCGCGAGAACGAGGAAGACGAATAGAACGACGATGACTTTGATGGCGGTTTTCATGGGTGTGCTCCTGATATTTCCCTACGGTGTCCCTTATTTGAGTTTAGCATCGGCAAACCGATACCCCAAGGAATAACCATTCTCGCATCTATCTTTCGCTCTAACTGTTGAAAGCAAGGAGGAACAGGGACACATCGTTGAAGTCAAGCTCACCCTCGCCAGTGAGATCAGCATCGAGATCGCCCGCGAAGTAAGCGCCGAGAAAGGCCGAGATATCGAAGAAGTCGAGCACGCCGTCTGCGGTGAAGTCGGCGATGTTCTCAAGCACGAAGACCCCGAACTCGGGCATCAACCGAACCTGATCTGTTCCATCGCCCACACGGATGGTGAGTGTGTCTTGGCCGATGGAGCCGAGGGGTGTGATTTCGAGTTCGAAAATCCCCGGCTCGATCAATGTCGGCGCCGATGCGGCGAATCGGCCATTAGTATCATCAAGCGACCACGCGCCGGGATCGGTGATTGCGAGCAGGTTGCCCTGCCAATCGCGGAGCTCGATCGTGACGGTGGTTGATGAGTTGGTCGAGATACGATGGCGACCAACGATCACAGACTGCACCGCATCGACCTTGCCCGCAAGCCCCGCTCGCCAGGTGTCAAACTGGTCGGCGAGCTGATCGACCGGGTCTGGGTCGTCGGCTCGCTGGTTGGCGATGTTGAGTTCGAGGAAGTATTCGCCATCGGCAAAGCGTCCCGGATTGGATATTGGCGATCCGCGCGGGTTGTCGATGAGCATCAGCCCGTTAAGGCCGCCGTTGGAGATGACCAGATCAAGGTTGCCGTTGTTGTTCATGTCGACGAGTTCGACAAACCGTGATCCGGATCCAACACGGGTGCTGTCGCCAAAGTCAAATGCGCCTTGGCCATCGTTCTCGAAGAGCTGCAGGTTGCGCCCGGAGGATGACGAGGTGGTGATGATGTCGGGGTGCTGGTCGTCGTTGAAGAGCCCGACAGCTATCCCTCGCCCATCGCGGTTGATGGCGATGCTGTTGGTTTGTGACCAACCCTTGCCATCGGCGGCGAAAACCTCGGCGCGCCTGCCGGCTTGGGAGAGCACGACGAGCTCGGTGTCGCCATCGCCATCCATATCCGTGGCAATCAGCTTGATTGGGTCGTTGGCGGTGGGGATGTTGGCGGCTTGGGTATAGCCATCACCATTTATATTTCTTCCAATCCACAGTGTATTGGTATCTCTTCTGGCAATCGCCAAATCGAAGTACTCTTCAGATCCAACGAGTTTGGCGATCGACACCGCTCCAGGATTGCCATCAAGGATGAATGACTCGGATTGGTAGATAGTGTTATTGAAGGAAAAGATACGGACTTGCCCGATTGAACCAAAAGTAATAGCGAGCTCGTCGCCGGGAGATCCTTCTAGTTCGCCGCTATCCATCCCGGTTGCGGGGGCGGGGAGCGAGTGAAGGATCGGATCGCCCAACCCACCAGATTCTTGCCCGAGCAACACCGCAAGCGTCGGCGGCGACGCGAGCGCGATCGCCACATCGTCGTATCCGTCGTTGTTGAAATCGCCGGTGCTCATCGCGGTTGTTTCGCTCGCGCCGATGGCGGTGATGGTGCGTGGGTACATGTGCGAGAGCGGGTCGCCTTCGCTTGCCGAGTTCATGAAGATCGAAATCTCGTCGATCGCCGCATCGCCGATGACCACATCGGGGAATCCGTCGTGATCGAGATCAGCGATCG
>CAJXXI010000140.1 GCA_913062615.1 uncultured bacterium
CGGGAGCAACGCATCTTCGGGTGTTCGTTGCAAGAGCGAATACTCGATCTGGATCGCGATGAGCTGTTCCCAATGGTTCGCTTTGGCGATGTTCTGAGCTTCAACGCATACCCACGCCGGGTGATCAGAGAACCCGATATGGCGGACCTTGCCCGATCGCACCAGGTCATTGAGTGTGGACATCGTTTCGCACAGAGGCGTGTGGCGATCCCAGAAATGCACCCACAGCATGTCGATATAATCCGTCTGCAATCGCCGGAGTGAATCTTCGACCTGGTGGATGATTGCTTTGCGTCCGGAGCCGCCGCCGTTGGGATCGTTGGGGTGCATGTTGCCACAGAACTTGGTCGCGATGACGGTGCGATCGCGCTTGGCGGGGTTGTTGGCGAAGTAGTCCCCGATGATTTTCTCGGAGTGCCCTTTGGTATAGACATTGGCTGTGTCGAGGAAGTTGCCCCCGCGATCGAGATAGCACCCAAGCACATCGAGCGATTCTTCAAGGTTGGTGCCGACGACTCCCCATTCGTTGCCGAAGGTCATGGTGCCCAGGCACAGCGGCGAGACGCGGAGCCCGGAGTTGCCGAGCGTGATGTAGTTGGTGAGTGACATATGGATGATCCTTTCAAGCCCCGTGTGTTGGTATTGAATACACTCTAGTCATGAGAAAGACACGAAGGAACTCGGTTGAAGACTGTCGCGGGGATCGGCAGATTGTCTTGCCGATTAAATCGGTCGTCAAAGGAAGCGGGATCAAACGATCAGCTCTGGCAACTCCAAAGGACACGGTGAGTTTCTGGAAGATGTTTTTCTTATGCGGGGCATCATTTGCGATCACGATGATCCTTGTTTTTGTTGGGTTCTCGTTTGCAATGGAACGCTGGCTTGGAACCGATCTGGGACGGTATTTACTTCGGGACTGGCCGATGCAGATTGCGATCTACTTTGTGATCTATGGCGGCATCATTGGGCGTGTGTACTCAAGGACCATGTGGAGAAACCCAGAGCATGGCCAAGCGGCGATACTTCGCGCCGGCTTGTGCCCGGCATGTGTGTACCAGATTGGCGATATTCCCGCAGAATCTGACGGGTGCACGGTGTGCCCAGAATGCGGGGCGGCGTGGCGGATGGGAAGCTAGTTCATCGCCTCGTCTTTGAGCTTGCGCAACACATCAAACGCATCCATCGGCGACAGCGAATCAATCTTGATTTCTTTAAGCGCGTCAACGACCGGATGGGCTACGAACTCGGTAAACAGTCCGAGCTGATCGCCGGCCTTCGATTTGGGGGCTTGCACCTGCTGGGTGTCAACCCGCCCGGCGTGCTGCACAGAGAGGGTATCGAGGATATCACGGGCACGATTCGTGATGGCTTTGGGGACACCGGCGAGCTGAGCGACATGCACGCCATAAGACTGGTCGGCCTTGCCCGGGCGGATCGAATGCAAGAAAGCGATCTCTTGGTGCCCGTCCTCGGTGGTCCACTCGCGCACGGCCACATTGAGATTCTTGACCCTGTTTGCAAGCCTCTCTTCGAGCTCAGTGATCTCGTGATAGTGCGTCGCAAAGAGTGTGCGCGGTGCAGTTTCTGCGAGCCATTCGCAGATCGCCCACGCGAGCGACAAGCCATCGAGCGTCGAGGTGCCCCGCCCGATCTCGTCGAGGATGACGAGCGATGATGCATCTGCGTGGTTGAGGATGTTTGCGGTTTCGATCATCTCGACCATGAAGGTCGATTGCCCGCGGTGGAGCGCGTCATCGGCGCCGACACGGGTGAAGATCCGCTTGGTGATCCCGATCGTCGCGTCGTCGGCGGGGATAAAACTGCCTGCTTGTGCAAGCACCACAAGCAGCGCGTTCTGTCGGATGTAGGTCGATTTACCCGCCATGTTTGGGCCGGTGATGAGCGCGAGGGTAGCCGGCGAGATTTCAGATCCCATCGTGCAGTCGTTTGGGACAAATCTGTGGCCCAGCGTTTCATCAAGCACCGGGTGTCGCCCTTGAATGATGTCGAGCGTTGGTTCGTCAACAATGATCGGCTTGGTCCACGCCCGTTCACGGGCTTTGATCGCGAACCCGAGCAAGCAATCGAGCGTGGCGATTGTGTCGGCGAACGCGCCAAGTTCGCCCAAGATCGAGCGGGCGCTGTTGCAGAGCTGCTCGAAGAGGACCCGCTCGCGTTCGATCGCGATGTCCGAAGCGGAGAGTACTTTTTCCTCAAAGACCTTGAGCTCGGGGGTGATGTACCGCTCGGCGTTCTTGAGGGTTTGCTTGCGGGTAAAGATGTCGGGTGCACGGATCGCTTGAGCTGCGGGCAGCTCGATGTAGTACCCAAAGACCTTGTTGTACCCGACCTTGATCGAAGGCAGGTCATGATCGGCGCAGAGCTGGGCTTGGTACTCGGTGAGCCATTTGCCTGCGTCGCGTTCGAGGTTTCGTGCTTCATCTAAAGCCTCATCGACGCCGTCACGGATCAAGCCGCCCGCCCGAAGATGCGCCGGCGGCTCGTCGATACACGAACGTACAATGTCATTGGCGATCGGCTCGATACGCTCGATGATCGAATCGAGCTGGTCGTGATACTCGTGGAGCGCAGGTGATTGTTCGATGGTTTCGATGAGCTTGGTGATCAGCCCCGTGCTCCGCCCGAGCGCCGAAATATCGCGGGGGGTCGCCCTGCCAAGCGCTACGCGCCCGGCGATGCGGGCAATATCACACATCGAACCCAAGATCGACCCCAGCGCGTCACCGAGCGCGTGATCCTCGATCAATACCTTGACCGATTGCTGGCGTTGCTCGATCAGGGCGCGATCAATCAAGGGCGAGGCGAGCCAGTCGCGTACCTGGCGTTTGCCCATCGGCGTGTGCATCACACATTTCGTGCCGACCGGGCTGGCAAGGAAGATCCCTGCAAGTGAACCCACAAGCGATTGGTCGCGGATGGTCTGTTCGATCTCGAGCGATCGCAGGCTCGTCGCATCGATGATGCACGAGCGGGCGCGGTCCACCAGGATCGGGGCACGCAAGTGGGCGAGGGTAGCAACCGGACGATCAAACGCTGTGCGGGATTTGGGTGTTGATTCGGTCTCTTCGATCGCTTGGGTTTCGCGGAGGTACCGGATGGTTGCGCCGGCTGCGAGCACGCAGGGCATGGTTGCTTTGAGCCCGAAGCCATCGAGCGTTGATACATTGAAGGTCTCGTAGATCGCTTCGATCGCCTCGGCTGATCGGAACTGCCATCCGGGTCGTCCGGTGCCCGTTGCGTTGATAGCTGATGTGAGTTCTTCGATGCGTTTGGGCATCTCGCCGAAGGTCGGGGCGTTGTAGATGACTTCTTTTACGCCGATGCGTGCGAGTTCGTCGGTGCATTCTTCGAGCGAGCCGTTGAAGAGCTGGAACGCGCCTGTCGAGAGTTCCACAATCGCGATGCCCGCGTGGGCATCATCAAGGATCGCGATCGAGCCCAAGGGCACGGCTTGCTCCTCGCGGAGGAGCGATTCGTCGACGAGGGTGCCTTGCGTCACGACCTGGACCACGCCCCGCTTGACAACACCTATGGAATCTTTGGGGTCTTCGAGCTGGTCGACGACAGCTACGCGGTACCCGTGATCGATCGCCCGCTGGAGGTAGACCGCTTTTTGATGGTGGGGGACGCCCGCCATCGGGATCGCGTTACCTCGAGTGGTGAGCGAGAGCCCGAGGTCGCGAGAGATGTTCTCGGCGTCTTCGCCGAAGAGCTCATAGAAATCGCCCATGCGGAAGAAGAGAACGCAGTCCGGATGGGCTTTTTTGATGGCGGTCCATTGGCGCATCCCCGGAGTATCCCAAGGGTCTTTCACTGGTTTCTTGGGTTTGGTCTCGGTGGGCGATGGCATCTGTGGGGATAGTAGGTCGCCAGTGGACGCGGGTGGATACGAAAAAACCCGGTCAGAAAGACCCGGGTTAGAGAGAGGGGCTTGGGTTGTCTCGAAAGGCTTAGCTTTCGAGGGCGTGGAAGTAGTCGCTGTACGGGCGGATGCCGACGAACTTGTCAGTTGGTTGCCCGTCTTTGAAGACGATCACGGTTGGAATCGATGCAACGCCATATTTGGCAGCAAGTTCTGGGTGGTCGTCAATATTGACCTTGGCAACCTGTGCCCGATCGCCAAGATCGTCAGCCAACTTGTCAATAGTTGGCCCAAGTGCCCGGCAAGGCCCGCACCATGGCGCCCAGAAGTCGATCAGGGTCGGGGTTGAGGATTCGATGGTTGACTCGAAGTTGGTGCCATCAAGATGGAGGGTTGATTGGGTGAATTCGCTGGTCATATGGGTGAACTCCTGTTCATTCAAGAGGGTTGTATGGGTGTTTCAGGTGTGAAACGGTACAGTAGGGGAACAGCCAGACAGATCATTCTATTCCAAGAGAGTCAAAATTAGACTAAGCCGTTTGCAATTTCTGCTTCTGCTGGGGCAAATCCGATCGAACCGGCCCGTTCGAGGAGAATTTCGGCGATCTGGCGTGCATGATCTGCCGGCTCGCGTGTTTGGACTTGGCGGGCGGTGCACATGGCTCCTGAAGCGATCATGGCAAGCATTTTGCCAAGGGATTCTGAGTCTGGGAGCTCGGCTTGGGCACAGAGTTGTCCGAACATATCGCAGACACGCAGTTGGTGGGTCCGGGCTGCTTTGGCGGGTTGAGATTGTGGATCTGGATATTCGGCGACCGCTGCTTGAAACATGCAGCCGCAGAAGTTGGGATCCGAAAACCAGATCCCGAATGCGTCAAAAACGCCTAGTACCTGCTCGTAAGGGTCTGAAGAACTCGCCATTACCGCCTCTTGGAGCCGGGCGACCATGTCATTGCTCGCCGATTCGAGCACCGCGACGATCAGTCCGTCTTTGGAACCAAAGTTGTTGTAGAGGGTCATTTTGGCAACCCCTGCCTCGGCCAGGACCCGATCGATACCAGTGGTGTGGAAGCCTTCGGTTTCAAAGAGCCTGCGGGCGACTTCGAGCAGTTTTTCGCGTTTGGGGGAAGCCATTATATACTCCGAGTGTTTTTTGACAAAAGTGAAATAAAATATCGAATAAACAGAACGATCGGTCTATTGTACCGTATGCTGTATGTGAACGCAAGTCGTTTGCGAAAAAAATCAATAGAGGGCTCAATGAAGAGTCCCACCTAAATCTTTGGAGAACTCCATATGCCACGCATCTCACCGACAACCATCGAAAACGCACCAGAAACCACCCGGCCTATTCTCGAAAATATACAGAGCGGTCTTGGTCGGGTTCCAAACCTCCTGGGGACCTTCGGGAACTCGCCCGCTGCAATGCTGAGCTATGTCAAGCAGAAGGAGGCGCTCAAGGCTGGGTCATTGGGCGATCAGCTCGGCGAATCAGTTGCTCTGGCGATGGCGTCATTCACCAGCTGTGGGTATTGCGCTTCTGCACATGAGGCGATTGGCAAAATGGTCGGGCTTTCCGACGACGAGCGGGCACTCAACAGAAAGGGCGAGGCGTCAGATCCCAAAGTACAGGCAGCGATTCATCTTGCCAAGTCAATCGTCGAGACCCGCGGGTGGTCAAATGACGAGGCGTTTGCATCAGCCAAAGCAGGTGGATTGAGCGATTCGGACATTCTTGAAGTGCTCGCGATCACGATGTTCAACCTGTACACGAACTATGCCAACCACTTCCTCGAAACCGAGAACGATTTCCCGGCTGTTGAACTCGATGAAGCGATGGTCGTCTAACCGCGACCGACAGACAATGTGCTCGTGATTCACCCTCAATCGCAAGCACAGGGGCGGCCCCCGGGTCTGGTGGCCGCCCCGCTTAACAACTTTATGGATCACCCCATTTCCTGCGTCGTGCCGTCCGAGTGTTTCGGGCGGCACGATTTTAATTTGTCCATGGAGAACGGAGTTCGCCGCTACACTCACCCATGAATAATGAGCAGGAAAAACCGACCAAAGGCATCATCGTGGTTGATAAGCCTTTGCATCTCACCTCTATGAATGTGTGCTCAATTGTCCGAGGAAGACTCAAAGCTGGTGGTGCGCCCAAACGCATCAAGGTCGGGCACGGCGGGACCCTCGATCCGCTCGCAACCGGTGTCTTGGTCGTGATGATCGGTAAGGCGACCAAGATGTGTGACGAGGTGATGGCCGGGGTCAAGGGGTACCTGACGACCGTCGATCTTTCGCAGATTTCGACGACGGATGATCTCGAAGGCGAGAAGACATCAGTGATCCCAGAGACCATCCCAACACTCGAGGATGTGCAGGCAGCGTGCCAGAAGTGGACGGGCGATGTGATGCAGGCGCCCCCGGCGTATTCCGCGATCAAGGTCAATGGCAAGCGGGCGTACGCCCTCGCCCGCAAGGGTGAAAAGGTCGTGCTCGACGCTCGCCCGATTCGGATCGACTCGATCAAGGTGGTCGAATATCAATGGCCGATGTTGACGATCGATGTGGTCTGCGGCAAAGGAACCTATATCCGTTCGCTCGGGCGTGATATCGGCAGCGAGTTTGGCGCGGGCGGAATGCTCACGGCTCTGCGCCGAACACGCGTAGGCAGGTTCACACTCGGTGACGCGATACCCCTCGACGATGTCCCAAACCCGTTTGATCCCGCGACCGTGGAGATGATGTAGCGGATAACGATGATGATCTGGGGGCGAATACGAGCTTTGCTAAGGCGTGGCAGCGGGGGAGTGAAGGCGAAGGCTACCTGGAGTGCATCATCGGAACGGTGTACTTGCTATGGTGGAGGGTTTTATGTATCATTGTCACAATGATTTGTCGAGATGCGTTATAGTTCGTACT
>CAJXXI010000141.1 GCA_913062615.1 uncultured bacterium
ACCTGTTGATTTCCGATCTGCAAACTCTGTGAGTCTTCGACACGCCAGGTGCCCGATTGCGGATCGAGCACCAACATCGCCCGGCGGTTCTGATCGTTGAGCTTGGTATACAAATCCGCATCGACCACTCTCGCCCGTTCATGGACGATCCAGTCGGATTCGAACGCCGACCCGGTGGGATACGCGATGATCTTGGCGGTGATTGGGGCGAGGTTGGCCCTTGCGCTTGGTTGGGCATCCTCGTTCATACGCTGGGCGATGAACGAGCGGATATGCCCGGTTGCTGCGAGTAATACGGTTGATGCGTTGTTGGCGATCATCTCCACGACTCCACGCGTAGAGGGGAACATCATCGACACCAAAGAACAAGGCACACCATCAGGCGTGCCTTGTTCAATGCTTTGTTCATTGATTTTTTCTACATCAACCGAGATGGTGTGCGCAGACTCAATCACTGAGAACTCTTTACGATCGGCTTAGGCATCTTGGTCAAAGTCGGCGATCCGCATACCCGAGATTTTCGCTTCGAAACAGACCTGGCCGTCGGCCACGCCTTGGATCTCGGCGACGAACCGACGATCTGATGCCTTGATCACATCGCACAACAAGAAGAGCTCTTGGCCGACCGTCACTGATTGGCGGAAGACGGCATTGTCGATCCGAAGAAACGCACAGAGCTTGGGGGTTTCTTGGAGGCAGTTGTAGAGGTAGCAGCTCAGCTGCGCGCCCGCTTCAACCATCATGACCCCGGGGAACATCGGGGTTCCGGGGAAGTGCCCACGGACCCAGAACTCATCGCCTCGCACCTTGAGCGCCCCCACACCCGAAAGCCCGTTCTCGCTCTTCCAGACGATACGATCGAGCAATGCCATCTCGTGTCGATGCGGGATAAGCTTGAACATCTGCTCGCGCGTTGCCACCGTGCTCGTCAGATCGATCTGATCAAGATCAAGTAAGAATGAACCACTCGATGACTTTGCATCGGCAGAAGGCTGAGATGGGGAACTTGGTGCTGAGGCCATGCCACGAACTCCGAACTGCTTTGTTTTCTCGAAACGAAGGACTTAATCTTCGCGTGAACCGAGCATTTCCTTACGGATATCCTGCGCAACGTTCTTTACATCCTGCATGATCTTGCGGACGCGGGTGCCGGCGGCTTTGTTGCCGCCCTTGGCTTTGTTGTAATCCTCGCGGCATGATTCAGCGAGTTGTTGGAGTTGTTCGAGCTGATCCATAGAAGACACTCTCTTTCGGTATGATTGGGATACCCACTCGGTTCCCGGTCTTGTGTGCATGACTGTCCCCCCAACGATCCATCGCCAAGGCTGGTGCACTATCTTACCCTATAAACCGGGGCAAAAGTCTCTCAAGTACCCCTAAAGCCGCTTTCAAGTAGACAGGGTCGCCTTCTGTTCGTAAAAAAGCTGGTGAAGAGGCTGCCATGAGCACTCTTCGGACCTCTGCGAGCTCGAATGCTTCGTCGCTGGCGGGCAGCCCAATGGCTTCTCTGGTCGCGCCGAGGGTCTTGAGCGGGTCAATATTGCACAGTTGCTCTTCACGCCCCCAGAACAGCCTTTCCATGTATAAAGCATCCTCAACCCACGATCCCGGGCTGACTAATGCGAGATCAATCAGTGCGCAATGCCCGTGTAAATTTGAGCCTTGGGATGCTTGTTCTTCGTCCATCACCCGCCTCATCGCGTTGTGTGGATGGAGATCATGATGGCACCAGGTATCAATCTCGCGCCCGGCCCATCGTTCGATGAGCCCATCAAGGCAGCCATTGACCTTTTCAAGGGCTTTGCTCCATCGATCGGCGTCTTCGATCTCGTTTGCTTTGAGCGCAACAAGTCCTCTTTCGACCAAATCAGCCCAGTCCTTGGGGGCTTTGAGCTGGGCCATGTCGATGGGCTTCTCCAGAATGGCTGCAGCTTGAAACTCAGCAGCCGACTCGAACATCTCCCACATCGACGATTCGGTCTTTTCCATCGCCAATGGCGGATTGGCGAACCGTTCCATCACCACCCATGCCAGGTCATACCCGCCGAGCTCAAAGCCCGCTGCGAGCACCCTGGGCGTAGGCAACGCGAGCGAGCGTGGTTCTTCCCATTCATCGGGATGCACCAGCCCGAGTCGCTTGGTCCAGAAGTATTCAGAGTACCCAATGGGCATTTTGACCACACAAGGGATCTCTCGATGCCCGCAGGTGCGATCTGGCAATGACCATGTTGAAAATCCGGTGCCCGCACCGCCATGCTGCCAGGTGGCCCGAAACCACGAGATCGCCCCGAGTCGGCCATGGCATGCTTTATGGAGTTGCGGATCGAGCGTGCTGGCGAGTGCTTGTCCATCGAGCTGGGGCATCGTGCGCTGATCCTTTTTTACAAACCGGGGTGGAAATTATCGACTGGGATCGTTCTTGAGTACGCATTATACTGCGATTTGGTTCACGCTGCGACTCTTAGACGATGAAGATCGTAAAATTCATGCCTCAGATGCTTGAGCGATCGCTTTACACAACATATTGACCTGCATCGGCGAGAGCGCATCGATCCGGGCATCGCTCGATACACCCTCGGGCCACTGAATCGGGACTTTGGTCATGACCTTCACGCTCCCGGCGAGCTTCTTGCGCCTTCGCTGGAACAAGGACTGCGTCATGTCGGCCATGGTCGCCCACCAATCGGCATCTTCGCTCGCGGTTGCCTCCATCGAACGATCCCACCGCATCATTGCGCTGCCCACACTCGGTTGAGGCCAAAAGCATCCCGGAGAGAGCTTGGCGATGGTGCCGACCTTGCCGAGACATTGGGCGATGATTGAGATGGTGCCGTAGGTCTTGGAGTTGTGCGATGCACCGAATCGTTCAACGACCTCGTGCTGAATCGTCGTATACATCCCCACACAGTTTGGGTGCCTTGTTATCAACGCGAGCATCAAAGGCGTCGCGGCGTGATACGGCAGGTTCGCCACCATCTTGAACTCGCGTCCAGCAATTGCATCGACGAGATTCTTGTGCATCGCTCGTTTGTTGGCGAGGCAATCGCCTTCGATGATGGTTAGGGTGTCTGGGTATTGCTCGCCGAGGGTTTCGCCCAGCACTCGCACAAAGTCTTTGTCGAGTTCGCCCGCGATGACGACGCACCCGCGTTCGAGCAGCTCGACGGTGAGTGCGCCGGTTCCGGGCCCGATCTCGAGCACCAGATCGCCGCGTTGCACCCCCGAAGCATCCACGAGTTTGCGGATCAGGTTGTGATCGATCAAAAAGTTTTGGCCGAGCGCTTTCTTGGGCTCGTGACCGGCCATCGCCAGAAGATCGCGGATTTGGGTGAGGGTTTGCATGGCTTGTATAGTAGTCGATCAGGATTTCAACGCGCCGAGATCGCCATCGAGAATCGCGTTGATCGCGTGGGCGACGCCGTCGTTGTCGTTGGTGGCGGTGGTATATTGGGCATGCCCTTGCACCTCTTGGATCGCGTTGCCCATCGCGATCCCGACGCCGGCAGCCTCGATCATCGCGACATCATTGACCTGATCGCCGATCGCAGCGACGCGCGATGGATCAATCCCGTGCTGATCGAGATACCAGGTGATCGCGGTCCATTTGTTGATTTTGGCTGCGAACATTTCGATGATGTGCACGACATCGCCGGCATGGTCCGGGGGCATCACGCACGGAAAATCGTAGAGCCATGCCTGATCGCCAAGTGTCTCGATCAACTCTTTGGAGAGCGGATTCGAGATTGAGCTGGGCGCGACTATCCCGACGCGCACCGTGTGCTCTGGATGCTCGTCGTGCTCGAGCCGATTGGCGTATTTGACACGTAGCCTGTGACTCTCGATCCACCACTCGGTGATCGGATGGATCGGGTGCTCTTCGTCGGAGTGAACGATCAGATAGTCATACCCGATCTCGGAGGGGTCCTTCATCACCAAGACCGGGCACTTGGCACCGTGAAACATGTTGATTGCCTGGTCGACGATGTGGTGCTGCATTGTGAACCGGTGGAGCGTGTTGCCCGAGACCGGATCTGCGATGATCGATCCGCCCGCGACCATCACCGGGTCTTGCTGGTCGATCGCATTGAGCGCCGTCTTGCACTCACACAACCCACGTCCGGTGCAGATCAGCACGCCAATCCCGGCATCGCGTGCCCGATGGACCGCGTCGATGTTGGCGCGTGATACCTGTTCATCGGTGCCCATGAGGGTGCCGTCGAGGTCGATGGCGATCAGATCAATAGGATGATGAGTGGCGGGCATTGCAGAGCATAGACAATCAATCAGTGCATGTTTTGCAGATTGATTCGGCGCCCGGGCCGAGGGTCATGGCGTTCTTGCCGTTGCGTTTGGATTCCATCGCGAGCTGGTCGGCTTGCTCAAGGAGGGATTCTGAATCGTGCCCGTCCCACGGATACGATGCCAACCCGCCCGACACCGTGAGCGTGCCTTGGGCTTCGCCGGCGAGCTTGGGGAACCGGTGCATACAAATCTGTTTCTGGAACCGTGTTGCGATCTGGTATACGGATTCCAAAGGCTTGCTCTGCACATCGCGCGGGCCTTTGGGCTCGTAGAAGATCACGACGAACTCGTCGCCGCCCACTCGACAGACACGATCGGATGGACGGATCACTGATTTGAGCAGCTTGACGGTTTCGACAAGAATCTCATCGCCGGCGGCGTGCCCGTAGGCGTCGTTGTAGTGCTTGAACCCATCAATATCGAAGAGCATCACCGTCAAAGGCTGACGCGCGATGCGTGATTGGATGATCGCGGCATCGAGATACCGCGTGAAGTATCGACGGTTCCATGCGCCGGTCAGCGAATCGGTAAACGCGGCATTGCGGAGCTCTGCCTGCTGAATCTCGAGCTTGATCCAGCCGGCGAGCCATTGGCTCTGCTGGATCAACGCATTGTGCCCAGCGCCGATCGCCCACGATTGATCGGCGCAGACGAGCGTGCCCGCGATCTGGTTCCCCACCATCACAGGCATCCCGATCGCGTCATCATCGGACACGAATGAGATATCGTCGCGATCGAGCCTAGCGTTGATGCGTTCGACCGCGATCTTGAGCACCGACCGCCCGCCGAGCATCGCTTCGACCATTGCCTGGTCGTCGTTTGGACCGGGTGATGAAACCCGCTGCGCTGGTGATGAGGGCTTGTCGGGTGGCTCGATGCCCATGAGCACCTGCTTGTGCAACTCGGATTCGTCCTCGAACGATTCCTGCGCTTTGTGCTCAAAGTCTTTGTTCTTGGCGACGACCACGATCTCGGGTTCTGTCTTTGATTCAGCTTCTGGTTCAGCTTTTGGTTCAGTTTCTGGTTCAGTTGGTGCTTCGGGAACTTCTTTTTCTGGTCCATCAACGAATCGCAACGCAACCGCTTCGCCGGCAGGCTCTGCAGCCACGATCGCTTGAATAATCGCTTCAAGATTTGCTTGCGAATCGATGCACCCGTCATAGGGTGCTCGTTGCGAACCGACGCGGAGCACACGCACCTGCGAATCGATCAATCGCAAGCTCTCGATGAACTCGCCAAGTTCGTCATCGCTTGGTTCGATCGACGCGGCCACGACAACCGCAGCTTGTGCGGGCGACTCAATATCAATCGGATCGGACAGCTCGCCGATGGCGTCGATGGTGTCTTTGGCGCGGATCAACTCGATCGACGCTTCGCGCCGGAGCAGCTGATCAAGCCCGGTCCGACCAACAAGGATCACGCGCCACGATGGTACATCGTTGCGTGTGGTGGTTTCATGTTGGTTTGGAATCGAACTCACTTGTATCTTGTTCCTGTTATTGAGCGTGTCTTATTTACCGCGTCCTATTTACCGCGTCGTCCTTCACCCATCTCGCCTGCAAGCAGTGCATCGAGTTCATCCGCATTGAGCACATCGCTCGAACTGATCGTGCCGGACTTTGGCGAAGCCGAGGGCAGCGTAATCTTTGGTTTCTCGCTCGAAGCCCCGCCGTTGCCAACAAGCCTAAGCGTGCTGGATGCCGATTCTCGCTCAGGCTCGGGATCTGAATCGGATTGAGACTGAACCACACCCGCTGACGCTGATGTTCGTACGGCCGGGACCATCGGCGGGTTCGCACCCTCGATATGTTCCCAACAAATCACGCCCGGCCCGAACCGCTCAAGCCCGTCGAGCACACGATCGACGCCGAGGAGTGAATCTCGATCATCGAGCACAATCACGACCCGTTTGGCGGTTTTTTCGGATCGACACGCCGCTGCGAACGCCTGGTGCTTACCCGAAGCGAGGGTGACGGCCAACCCACGCTTAGAGAGCGCCCGGATCAAGGCTTCAGCTGGAGACCTGTCAGCTGGGTGCCAGAGAATACAGACCTGTTTGGGGTCAGTCGTGTTTTCGCATTGTGCGTGCGTCATCTGCTACGAGTGTATCGCATTTCACGCCAAAAACACCCGAAAACCCGCCAAACCTCTCGATTCATTGCTCAACATAGACCCAGCGTCCGGATAATGCGCGTCCGGATCTGTTATCCGAGATTTATCAGTTCATGGGCAATCGTTGATGCCCCATCGGGCGCATCGAGATCATCGAACCCACAACGCATCGCTTGGCGGATTTGGGCATCGATCAGCACTTGCGCCAACGCGTCGCGGTGCTGATGAAAGTTGCGATCGGCATCGACGAGATCGGTGAGAACGATCGCGCACTTGGCATCGACGAGCACCTGGGCGTTGTGTCTTTGGTGCTCGTCTTTGTGGAATGGATACGGAAAGAACACACAGGGCAGCTTGGCTGCCCAG
>CAJXXI010000142.1 GCA_913062615.1 uncultured bacterium
TGTGCTCTTCCGATCTGGTGATTTGTTGTTGCGTGGCGAGTTGATCGATCGATTGGTTGGTGCAGGGTTCGCGTCGCCGATCGTTCATCCGTCAGCGGTGGTTTCGGCGAGCGCGGGGATTGCGTTGGGCGGGTTTGTTGGTCCCGGTGCGGTGGTCAATGCTCATGCGAAGATTTGCAGCCATGCGATTGTGAACTCAGGTGCGATTATTGAGCACGATGTGCGTGTGGGGATCAACGCGCATGTTGGTCCTGGGGCTGTGCTCGGCGGGGGTGTTGTTGTGGGGGATCACACGCTGGTAGGGATCGGTGCGACGGTGCTGCCGGGCGTGAAGATTGGGCGCGGATGCATTGTTGGTGGCGGGGCGGTGGTGGTTGAAGATGTGGAGGATGGGGCAACGGTTGTTGGGGTGCCTGCGCGGGTTGTTGGGGTTGGTGTTTAGAAATGTGTACAATGCTCTTATGAGTACACACAAGATAAATATATTTGCAGGATTGATGGTCGGGCTACTTGTGTTTGTATCTCTTGTTCTTCCGCTTATCACACAGGTACAAACACAGGGCTCAGTGAAAACGCTGTACATTGGATTTGATTATTCGGATTCCGATCATCCGACGAGTTCGATTGTTCATGAATCGCTTACATTTCGGGCTGATTCTGTACTGCCGTTTATTCCGGTAGCGAAAGTTGAAGTGCAGAGGATGGAAAAATCGTTGGTGTGGTATTCAACAGGTTTGTTTTCGTTGTTGGAAACGAAGCGGTCGATTCTTATTCGGATTACCGACGGCGAAGATCGAGAGGGCGAGAAGAAGTATTGGCATTTTCCAGAAGCAAACAGGGACAACACCGTTTATGCTGGGATGTCAGAGATTATGGAGAGGGTTCAAGATACGCTCGATAATCTGCCTGAAGGGATTGAAGATACTGTGACTCCTAGGCTCGATGAACAATACGGGCGAGGTGAATCGATTCCTGAGTTGCGGCTTGTAGAGTTGATTGAGCTTATGAAATCAGCTTTGGTTGATGGCGGGTATAGCTGGGTTGTTGAAGATTTGGAAGCCGGCCAATCTCATCATGAGCGAAAATACCAAGGTTGGTACATAGAAGTCGCCGGATTTTCGATGGTGGTGTTTTTGATATCAATAGTGGTGGGGCTTGTGGTTTTCATCAAGCTGCAGAGGCATCCGAAGAAGATAGGCGATTGATATTGGAAGACACTACTGCGCCGGGGCGGCGAGTAGTGGCACCTGGATGGGTTAATCAGAATCTGATTGGGCTTGGTTGCGGAGGTCGGCGGCGCGGTTGAGGAGGTTGTCTCGTGCGCCTTCTGGATTTGTAGTTTCTTCGACTTGGGTGAGTTCGAAGTGCCACTCGACTACAGGTTTGAAGGTGTGGGGGAGGGCGGTGGCGATGAGGTCCGGTCCTGGGTATTCGTAGAAGGGTGCTTCGGCGGTGCGGAGTTCATTGATTGAGTTGTAGCCGGCGAGTTCTACGCGGACATCGTATCCACCATAGAAGGTGAACCGGGTTTCTACTGGTGTGAGGCCGACTTGTTGGTCGTTGATCCAGACGCGTGCGCCGGCTGGCGATGAGGTGACTCGGATTCGGCGTTCGACGCAGCCGGTGAGGGCGAGGGTGGCGCAGGCTGTTGCCAATATGACAGATGTTTTACGCATCGAGTGTCTCGCGTTGGGCTTGTGGGTTGTCGTTGTCTGTTGGTTCGTCGAACTCGTCGCCTTTGAACATGGAGCCGAGATAGGCGTTGCGGACCATCTCGGAGTTGATGAGCTCTTTGGGGGTTCCCTCAGCGAGGACTTTGCCCGAGTTCATGATGTAGGCGCGATCACAGACGCGGAGGGTTTGCTGGACATTGTGATCGGTGATGAGGATGGAGATGCCTCGCTGGGTGAGTAGGCGGATCTCGGCCTGGAGGTCTTCGACCGCGATTGGGTCTACGCCTGAGAAGGGTTCGTCGAGGAGGATGAGCTTTGGATCGGTGACGAGTGCGCGTGCGATTTCGAGTTTACGTCTTTCGCCGCCGGAGCATGTGCGGGCGGCGTCGTTTGCTTTGTGTGTGAGCGAGAAGCGTTCGAGGAGTTCGGCGGCTTTGGCTTTTCGTTGTTTTCGGTTGAGGGGGAGTGTTTCGAGGATGGCGAGGAGGTTTTGTTCGCAGGTGAGGCGTTGGAACACGGAGGGTTCTTGGGAGAGGTAGCCGATGCCCATCTGGGCGTGTCGGTACATGGGGAGCCCGGTGACTTCGGTGTTGTTGAAGATGATGCGTCCGGCGTCGCGTTCGATCATGCCGATGGTCATGCGGAATGTTGTTGTTTTGCCAGCGCCGTTGCGTCCGAGGAGCCCGACGATCTCGGCGTGTTCTACTTCGAGAGAGACGCCGTCAACGACTGTGCGGTCGTTGTATGATTTTTTGAGCCCGATTGCTTCGAGGAGTGCCATGGGCAAGTGTAGGGCTTGTGTTGGCTCGGGTCATTTTAAGAATCGGAAGGTCATTGGGTAGCGGAAGAACTCGCCACGGTTGGCGGCGACGGCGGCGTAGATCATGCCGATGGCACCGATGATGGGGATGGCGATCAGGAAGATTGCGGATATGCCGCAGGTGAAGATGGCGCCGATGCCAAGGATGAGTGCCCAGAGGAAGAGTGAGATCTGGAAGTTGACTGCTTCTCGGCCGTGATCGTCGAGGAATGGGGAATCATCTTTCTTGATGAGCCACATGATGATGACGGCGATGAACGAGATCGGTCCGCCGACGCCTGTGAGGTTGAGCAGGAGTGTGAGGTGCATGAACATGGCGAATGTTCGTTCGTCGGAGGTGGCGTCTGGGTCAAATGCTTTGCCTTGGGCGTTGAGCGGCGGCTGGCGGAAGTCTGCTTGTTGTTGGTTTTCGTTGCTCATGACCCATTATCCTAGAGCGGGGGTGTTCCCGCAAGTTGTGATTGGGGAAATGTGGGTGGGGATTTCATTGAAAAACCGGGCGTAGTGCCCGGAAGGTAAAGGATATTAAGGTGTGTGAGTCGAGTCCGCGTCATCTTCGGGAGGTGTGTACTCAATGACATGAAGCTGGTTTGGGTTCATGTTGCAGATGAGTTGCACATCTCCGTTTGGCCAGCGCACGGTGATGTCGGGCAAATCGGCGGGGGTGTTTGTGGCTCCGAGCCCGAAGTGGAGTCGGTAGTGCCCGATGGAGGATTGTGAGGAATCGAACTGGCCGATCATGGCGAGCTGCTGGGTCTCGTTGTGGTTGAGGAGGACTGTTGCGCCAACGGCTTGTGGGTTTTCGCTTGGGCCTATGAGCTTGATTTCTATCCAGTTGTTGTTGTTTGAAACGGTGTTTTCAAAGACTGAAATGGTGTACTTTGGTCTTTTGTGAAGCTCGACGGTGTCGCCTTGGATGTTGGTGTAGTTGCTTGTCAGGTCTGATTCCAAAGAGGTTCTTCTGACGAGATCCATTCGTCCGTCGTTATTGACATCGCCCCATCCAAAGGGGAGATAGGTTGGGTCTTCGAGAAGGAAACCTGTTTTGACAAACTTTCCGTCTGGTGTCTGCTGAAACAGTCCGTATGGTCGTGCGTATAGATCGAGCAGGCCGTCGTTGTCGAAGTCGACCCATTGAACGCCTCTGCAGTTTTTGGGGAGCCCGAACTTTGTGAACGGCTTTGGCTCGAGTGTTCCGTTGTTGTTGATGAGGAGTAGGGATTTGGGGTAGGCTGCGATTGCGAGATCGATGTCTGCATCGTTGTCAAAGTCGCCCAGGCTGATCCATGCAACAAAGTTGACTTGGTCTGAAATGATTTCTTCAGTAAAGACCCCGTTGTTGTTGCGGAAAAGTTTGATGTATTTGTCGTCGCCCCAGATGAGATCAATCCAGCCGTCGGAGTCGATGTCGATCCATTTTCCTTTTCCAGCTGTTTCAATGTTCAGGTTTCGGGCTTGGGCTTCTTCTTCGAATCTGAGGGGCGATTTCTGCATGTGGAGAAGATTTGCAGCGTTTTGTCGTGGCGGTTGTTCTCTCGAGTTTCTGACATAGATGTCGGGGAGGCCGTTGTTGTCGATATCGGCGATCATTACTCCTCTGGCGGGGAGTCCGTTCTTTACGATTCCGGTTTCGAGTGCGGCATCAAAGGCGAGCGGCGATAGGCCTGAGAGAATAAGCAGGTCATTGAACACACGGTGGTCTGTCGTTGCGGATCCGTTTGATCCGCCTTGTGCGACGAATGCGTCGAGCATGTTGTCGGCGTTGAAATCGAACCAGACGGTGTTGTGCCAATCTTGCCTGCCGAAGCCGGTGAAGGTGATCTGGTTTGTGTATGACTCGAGAGAGCTTGGACCAATAAAGATGTTTGATTTTGGAATGTCGTAAGGGATCATTATGTGCGCATACACACTGTTCCTCGCCCCGGTCGGGGCCAGCGTCATCTCAAAGTTTTTTCCGATTGATACATCGAGTTGTTTGCGGCCTTGGATCTGTGAGCGTGTCGTTTTGTACACTTCGCCGGTGATGTTGACCACATCAAAGGAATCGTATGGGTCGTCAGAGTCGCCGGTGATAACGAGGTCCCCAAGCGGGAGTTTGAGGTCTTTGCCGACAATCTTTCCCCACAAGCCATCGTAAAACAGATACAGGCCGGGGCGATCCATCTTGGGTCGATCAAAGCCTGGGGTGAGGTTGTTCATCAGCTGATTGAATGTGAAGGGTGAGCTTTGCTGGGGGAGTGTGAAAGCGAAGTTGTCTGTATTGAGGAGTATGCGTGGGCGGAGCCCGTGGTTGTTTGAAGTTATGTCGAGCAGCAGGTCGTTGTTGACATCAGCGAGCACGAAGTCGTTGAGCCATTGGTACGAGTCTATTTGATGAGGGATAAATGCTTGAGTGGTTTTCGGATCTGGTGTATTGGCGGACTTGGGTTCGGATGGATACTGGGAGAATGGCGCACACGCAGCAAGGAGGCACAGGTGGGCTGAAATAATGAGTTTGCACAAGTCGCTGGTTAGGGATAAGGGCATTACGGATGGTAGTCAATCAATAGATGGCGATGAGGGTGCTTATTATCGATTAGTTGCCGAAGAGGTTTTTTTCGCCGAACATGCCTTGGGCTTCGAAGTAATCGAGGGCTTCCTCGGTGGACTTGAAGACCTTGGTGGCGGTTTCGGTGATGAATGGCGATGGGTTCTTTGATGGTTTCCAGACCACATAGACTTCTTTGGCGTGCTCCCAGGCGTGCTGGAGTTCTCGTTCTACGCCGCTGGATAGGGCGGGTATGACCTTGCCGGTGTCGGAGATGAGCTCGGGGACGAGCGAGACGATCATGTCTGCTTGGTCGATGAGTTTGAAGTCGCGCATGTAGATTTGGCCATCAACATCGCCGGCGATGTCGAGGACTTCGCGGGTGGTCATGCGGATGGGGTCGAGCTGTTGCTCTACGCCACCGAGTTGATGGGGTTGATGATCGAAGAAGTCTTTGCCTTCTTTGGCGGCGTCGAGTGCGCGGTCGAGGAGGAGTTTTTCGTCGACATCACCCGGATCGAATGTGATGAAGTGCTCGGCGAGCTTGGCGCGGAAGGCGTCGATCTCGGCCATGACTTCAGGCATGTCGATGACATGGGACATGGGGAAGGACGGATAGACTTTTTTCATCTCTGGCCGGCAGAGGAGCTGGAAGATGGTCTTTGAGGTCTGTGAGTATCGCCCTCTTGCGACGATGTAGAACTTGGACCCCGGGATTGCTTGTGCCATGAGTTCGGTGGCGAGGATCTCTTCTTCGCGCCAGACCATGCAGTCTTTGAGGGTGGCGTCGATGTCGTGCTTGGCGTGGAGCTTTTGGTGGACGACTTCGATGTTGTCGACGAGGCAGATGAAGATATCGGGAGCGAGCTTGGTGATTTGGTCAAAGTCGAAGGCGGAGAAGAGCCCGTGACGCCAGCGGAAGGTTGCGTGGGTGTTGACGAGCATGTTTTCTTGGTCTCGCGACTCGGAAATGATGTCTTTGAAGGCAGCTCTGCGCAGTGAGTTGAGTCGGGAGATGGGCAGGTCGAGGATGCGTCCTGAGCGGATGTCGAGTGCTTCGTCGTACATCATGTTGCCGACATGGTACATATCGAGGGTTTCGCCCTGCGATGCAGCGAAATCGCTGACATCTTTGAGGTATGATTTTTTGTCCATTCCGACTTGGCCGGTGATGATTGCGCGCATGTTTGATCTCCAGAGTTAGGGAGGATGATAGCACGGAAGTGTTGGATATACCTGTATTTGGTGGTACGAGCGTCATCCCTGTGGACTTGCTTGCTTTGGGCAAAGAGAAGACACGCGCCGGGGCGTCTGTGCCGTCAAAGAGCGGTAGTCTTGCTATAATCAGAGGCAATAAACCAGAACCTCACCAGCCAGGAGCATCTCATGGCCATTCTCGTCGATAAAAACACCAAAGTCATCTGTCAGGGCATCACCGGGGCGTATGGCGCGATCCATACCAAGGGGTGCTTCAACTATGGGACCAACATGGTCGGCGGCGTGACCCCGGGCAAGGGCGGGCAGACCGATGCCAATGGGTTGCCGGTGTTCGATACGGTTCGCCAGGCGGTCGAAGCGACGGGTGCTGATGCGACGATGATCTTTGTGCCGCCGGCGTTTTGTGTTGATGCGATGCTCGAAGCGATGGAAGCCGGGATCCGGTTGATCTGTTGTATCACCGAAGGCGTGCCGGGCAATGACATGATTAAGG
>CAJXXI010000143.1 GCA_913062615.1 uncultured bacterium
CGCGAGCTTTGCCGGCGAGGCGTTTGGTCTCTGCCGAGATCTGACGCAGCCCGGTTTGGTCAGCGTTGTTGATTGAAGCGACGACTAAGCCTCCACCTTTTTCCGGTGGGAGCGAGACGGCGACGCCGATGTTCACATGCCCGTGGAGCTGGATGGCTGGTCCTTGATCAACCCAACTTGAGTTGATAAACGGATGCTGATGCATAGCGATGGCACAGGCGCGAACGAGGAAATCGTTGACCGAAAGCTTGACGCCTTGGGGTGCGAGTTGCTCGTTGAGTTCGACGCGGAGTGCGTTGAGCGAATCCATGCGGGCGCTGAGGGTGACCTGGTAATGCGGGATGGTGGTCTTGGATTCGACCAATCGCTTGGCGATGATCGTCCGCATCGTGTTGAGCGCGACGGTCTTGGATTCGAGCACAGCGCCGACTGCGGGCAGTGGGGCGGGCATCGGCATCGGTGCAGATGCCGCGGCTGGTTGTGCAACTTGAGCAGGTGCAGGTGCTGCGGTTTGCACGCCATTGGCGAGTGCTGTTTCTACATCCTTCTTGGTGATCCTGCCTGAAGGGCCGGTGCCGGAGATGGATGCGAGGTTGATGTTGTTTTCGTCGGCGATCTTGCGAGCCAAGGGCGAAACGAAGATGCGTTCGCCGGTGCCTGAGTCACTGCTCGTCGCGGGTGGTTCGGCGATCGCGGTTGCTGATGGTGAGGCGATGTCCGACCCGCCGTTCTGTGCGGCTGCGGGAGCCGAAGCACCTGCCGATGCGATGGCGTCTTCCGTGCTCTCGCCGTCCTCTGCGAGAACGATGATGGTCTCGCCGACATTGATCGCTTTGCCCTCTTCGATAGCGAGGGTGGCGACGATGCCGTCGTCGAATGATTCGAGTTCCATGGTTGCTTTGTCGGTTTCGATGTCGGCGATGACATCTCCCGTATTGACGGTGTCGCCGGCGTTGACATGCCATTTAACGACAGTGCCTTGTTCCATGGTGTCAGACAGGCGGGGCATGGTGATGTTGATGGCCATATTCGGGTCTCCGTCAATCGTTCTTATGCAGCGCCGGCGAGGTACACCGGGTGCTTGAGTGCTTCATTATAATCCTGGCGTGTGCTAAACGGCCAGAAGCGGTCATGGATCGCTAGTTCAATTTTATTTTTATCTGAGTTTAGCTTGTCAAGCCTTGCCTTTGCTGACAGGTCTGAAGTGAGCCGGCATTTGAGATTTAGAATAAGGATCTTCAAACGGGATGGGTCAGCCTGTGTGAAGCTGGGAAGATCATATTCATGATTCGAGCGGAGAAATAAAATACAACGGGCAAAGAGTTGCCGGTTCGTTTTATCCAGCTTGAATCGTCCCCGTAAGCGGTACTTTGAGAATTCGTCATAATACAACCATGTGAATTTAGTCATTTCGAAGATCGTATCGGTTTCAAATCCAATACGAACCGCTCTCTTTTCAAGCTCTCGATTTGTAATTGTTCCAGATGCAAACTGGCGCATCGCCTCGGCTAACTTGATTCGATCTGGGCGATCGTCAGCCTGGAGCTTGGGATCAGATTGGAACCATCCAAACAGTTTCATCCGAGCATTTTCCTTACAGCGTCGACGATTCGTTCTGGGTTTGGAAGATAGTCGTACTCGAGCCCCTTGGCGTATGGGGTCGGGACATCGGCGGTGTTCAGGCGGGCTGGAGCGGAGTCCAACCAGTCGAAGCAGGTTTCGCAGATCTGGGCCATGACTTCTGATGCGATCGAGGCGAATGGCCAGGACTGATCGACGACCAGGACCTTGTTGGTGACCTTGACGCGTTCGATGATGGATTCGATGTCGAGTGGTCGGATGGTCCGCATGTCGAGCACATCGACTTCGATACCCTCGGCTGCCAAGGTTTCGGCGGCTTCGAGACAGAAGTTCACCGGACGCCCGAAGCTGACCAGAGTCACAGCGTCGCCTTCGCGGGCGAGTCTTGCTTGGCCGAAGGGGATGTAGTATTCTTCTTCGGGGACATGGGCTTTGTCGCCGAGCATTCGTTCGGACTCCATGAAGAAGACCGGGTCTGGATCGTTGATCGCGGTCTTGAGGAGCCCCTTGGCGTCGTATGGGTTCGATGGGATGGCCATCTTGAGCCCCGGGACATTGGCGTAGAGTGCTTCGACACACCAGGAGTGGGTCGAGGCGAGCTGGCCACCGGCACCGTCGTTGCCGCGGAAGACGATCGGGCAACCGAACTGGCCGCCGGACATGTAGAGCATTTTGGGTGCGTTGTTGAGGATCGGGTCGGCGGCAACGAAGGAGAACGACCACGACATGAACTCGACGATCGGACGCAAGCCGGTCATCGCAGCAGCGATGGCCATGCCCGCGAAGCCGTTCTCGGAGATCGGGGTGTCGATGATTCTCTTCGGTCCGAACTCATCGAGCATGCCTTGGGAGATTTTGTAGGCACCGTTGTACTGGGCGACCTCTTCGCCGAGCAGGAAGACGCGTTTGTCCTTGCGCATCTCTTCGCTCATCGCTTCGCGGAGTGCCTCGCGGTATTGGATGATGCGATCGCCATCGAATGGTGGGAGCTGGTCATTCGGGAGGAATGCCGGGAGCTCTGGATTATCGACTGCGGGGTGGATGTCTGATTCAATCATGGGCATGGTGGTCATGTGAGTAATCTCAATCTTAATGAGGTGCGTGTTGCATCTCTTGTATTGTCGGTAGGCTCAGCGTGCGAACGGATACTTACATCAACGGGTTCTTGGTGCCGTGGGTGTAGGTCGCAGTTGGTGACAAGTTCTTTTGTGGATTCGCGTATACATCGGTGTACAACTCGCCGGCTTCAGGGATCGGGGCGTTCTCGGCGTGCTCTACGGATGCACGGACGATGTCGCTGATCACTTTTCGCATGGACTTCCAGCCGGCTTCGTCGATGTGACCCATGTGCATCAGGTCCGAGCAGAGCTTGGCGATCGAGTCTTTGTCCTTGTAGGTGTCGACCTCTTCCTTTGTCCGGTACTTTTGAGGATCGGACATCGAGTGACCCTGGTAGCGGTAGGTTTTGAGGTCGATGAATGCGGGACGCGAGGTTTCGCGGCATTCGTCCACGATGGGCTTGAACTCGTTGTAGATGTTCATGATGTCGAGCCCGTCGATCTTGGCGGCTTTGATGCCGTAGCCCTTGGCGCGATCAATGAGGTTCTCTGAGTTTGCGGTGTGGCGGTTGATGGCGGTGCCCATCGAGTAGCCGTTGTTTTCGAGGATGTAGATGACTGGGAGGTCCCAGAGCGAGGCAAGGTTTTGTGCTTCGTGGAAGCAGCCTTGATCGAGTGCGCCGTCGCCCATGTAGCAGAGGGTGACTTTCTTCTTGCCGATGCCCATGACTTCGAGCTGGTATTTTTCGGAGAATGCGAATCCTGCACCCATTGGTGTTTGTGCGGAGACGATGCCGTGGCCGCCGAAGAGCCAGTTTGGTCGATCGAACATGTGCATCGACCCGCCCTTGCCCTTTGCACAGCCTGTGGTCTTGCCGAACATCTCGGCCATGCATGATTCGGGTGACATGCCTCTTGCCAGTGCGTGCCCGTGATCGCGGTAAGCGGTGATTACGGGATCGTCGGAGTTGGTGCACCCGATGGTGCCTACAGCGACGGCTTCTTGCCCGGTATAGATATGACAGAACCCACCGATCTTGGCCTGTTGGTAGGCTTGCATGGTTCGGTTCTCGAACTCACGGATGAGCTGCATGTCGTAGAGCCATTTGACAAGGACTTCCTTTGGAAGCTCTGTGGCGGTCTTAGCGGTCGGTGCGAGACCGGATGCGGGCGAATCTGCTTTCGCGGTATTCATTTGGGTGTGCTCACTAGAGGCGGCGGTTGCCTGGGTCATGGCGTCGTCCTTGATCATGATGGTTCACCGCCCGAATATACACTCATTTAAAGCGTTCGAGGCGGCGTGTCTGTACCAATACCAGCCAAACATTGGTGCTCGGCTGACTTATCACAGAGTATAGGAAGTCCGCTTTGATCATGCCAATTGCCACGATGAAGAATCCGCAGAGGTTTCTTGCCCAATGAGCTGAGTTGTGGGCTCAAAGTGCCCGTTTTCGCATGAAAAAACGCCATCCCGGTGGGATGGCGTCTTGTGATTCAGGTTGGATGAAAACTTAGTCCATCGTTTAGTCCATCATCGTGGTCTTGGTGTTGTCCACCGTGGTCTGGGATTGGAGCAGCACGAGTGCTGTTTGGACCTGCAGATCGGTGCCATCGGTGAGGAGGGTGTTTGGATCTGGACGCTCGGCATCAACGATGATTTCGCCGTTCTCGTCGAGTGGCAAGACATCTGCGCTCCGGCGGAGCAACAAGGCGTCGGCCTGTTGGCTCGGGAGCATATCGACGACCAGGTCTGGGTCGATACCCCATTGGGTTGCGCCCGGGACTTTGTGGATCATGCGTGGAGCATCGATCTTGTAGTAGTTGGTCGTGACCTTCATTGCTGCTGAGCCTCCTGGGAGGAGGTAGACATTCTGGACGGATCCCTTGCCAAAGCTGCGATGCCCGAGGACGAGTGCTTGGGTTTTGCCCTGATGGGCGGAAGCCTGGATCGCACCGGACAAGATTTCAGATGCGGATGCGCTTCCTTCGTTGACGGGGACGACGACGGGGATGTTGGCGACTGATTGGCGAGCCGAGACATGCTTGGCGTCGTCGATCGAGTTGGTGACCCCTGTGCCGTCAACTGTTTTGACAATCATGCCCGATGGGACGAAGCGTGATGCAAGGTTGACCGCTTGGTCGAGTAAACCACCCGGGTTGTATCGCAGATCGAGGATCAGCGCGTTGAGCCCTTCGTCCTTCATCGCCTTGATCGCGAGGTCAAACTCTTTGGTTGAGTCTTGGGTGAACCCGGTGAGGCGGAGGTATCCGATCCCGGCATCTTGGTCGATGAAGTAGTTCCAGTCTTGATCGCCTGAACCGGTTTTAGACCAGCCTTTGACGGACGGGAGATCGATCTTCTGGCGGATGATGGTGAACTCTTTTTCGACGATTTCGCCGGCTTCTGCTTCGCGTTCAACGGTGATATTGACCTTGGTGTTTGCTGGTCCTGTGATGATGTCGACGGCTTGGTTGAGCCCGAGCCCGACGGCGGTGATGCCGTCGATCTTCTTGATGATGTCATCGGATTGGACACCTGCGCGTTGTGCGGGTGTGCCTTCGAGTGGTGTGACGATTTTGATGTTCTGGAACTCGTCGAGCTGGATCTGGACACCGATTCCGATGAACTCGCCTTGGGTGCTTCTGCGGAAGCGTGCGAGCTCGTCTGGCCAGATGATCGCGGTGTAGTCGTCGAGTGCGGACATTGCGCCGTTGCCAAACTCGTGGAGCAGTGCGCTTTCTTGGATGCCTACAAGGTTATGCCCGGCGACAAGAACCGCATCGAGCGATCGGCGGAGGTCATAGCCCGAAGCGGTGTGCTCTTTGGATTCGATCTTTGTCTTCTGAGCTTGGATCACATCGAGGAACTTGTTGCGGTTGGTTTCTTTTTCAAGACCATCGAACGCGACGGCGAGGTCGGTGGTGGTGGTCATTGTTTCGATCGCAGCAAGACCCGAGAGGATCAGATCGTTCATGCTCACGCCGGCGGGGTGCTTGCGGGTTTTGCGTCCGACATGCTGATCGGCGGAGCGTTGGATCGCGGTGCGGACGGTGATCGAGTTGATGCCTTTGAGTTTTTCGTGGAAGTCGTCGCCGTAGGCGTTGTATGGTGGCAACGGGTCCATCTCTTCATCGATCCGGCGTTGGTTGCGGATCTCCCAGAGTCGTTCTGGGGCGTACATGCGGATCATGGCGAGTCGGCGTGAGAGCCGTTTGACATCTTTTTTGTAGATGCCGCTGGGATCGTGGATGGCGTTGAGGCGGTAGTAGAGTTCGGATGCGATCATCCAGTCGCCGCTGTCTTCTGCGACCCGGGCTGCTTGGACCGAGACAAAGATGGCTTTGGAAACACTGGCGTCGACGAAGAACTTGTCGTCGTTGTTGAAGAGCATCTGCAGCTCTACGGCTGCGGCGAGTGCTTTGGAGAGCTGGATCCCGGATTGGGTTTCCTCGTAGGTTTCGAGGTGTTCGAGCAAGCGGGTGTTGGCGTCGGTGATCTGCTCGTCGCGGGTCGTTTCGCGTTTGACGATGTTTGAGCTGAGCAGTTCGATCGATGCGAACAGGTCGGCGTCGAGGGTGGTTTCATCCCAGTTCGTTGGGCTGAGCAGTGAATCGAGGGCGCCCGAGTCTCCATTGATCGCGGCGTCCCAGATGGAACTCGGCGAAGCGTGGGTGGCGACTTGGGTGGGGACGGTTCCTGGTTCGCTATTGGTCGCGATGGCGGTGCCCGAGAATGTGCACAGCAGACCAATGATCCCAATAGTTCCCAGAGTAGTTGCTCGCTTTGTCCAACTCGTCATTTTGACTCCAATCGTTAGCATCGTGAAGCGGTGGCTTCGCTCTGCGGTGAATCTGTCTATACGCCCTGTTCTTCGGCGGTTCGTGCACCCTTCGGTGAACAACACAACCGATCAGTTCATTGCATCGGCGGGTATCGGTCGTCGTATGTCCCACAGGCGGCATAACACCTTGCGGCACTTGTTGTACGAGCGATCCGATAAGAAGTTTCTGATTCTGCGAGGTGATTGGCAGAATTACGGAGCATGCATCGAAATGGATCGGTCTTTG
>CAJXXI010000144.1 GCA_913062615.1 uncultured bacterium
CGATTGCGATATCCGCATATTCAGAGTCTAGCGAATCAACGGATTTGTTAAAAAATCGAGCTGCGTTTGTGAGCAAGCCAGTAACGATTTCAGAGCTTTCAATATTCATACAGCCTCACAATACAGTGACAGATAGGACGCTCTCACTCACTCATTCCCCGGCCATTCAGGATTCAGGAACTTGCCGTCCTTGTGGAAGACTTCGCCGTCGGCGGTGATTTCGCCGCCGTCGCGGAGATCGCAGACCATGTCCCAGTGCAATGCCGATTCGTTGTCTGAACCGGATTCTGGGTATCCGGCACCGCACGCGGCGTGGAAGGTGCCGCCGATCTTTTCGTCGAAGAGGGTGTTCTTGGAGAACTCCTTGATCGAGTAGTTGGTCCCGATCGCGATCTCGCCCATATTGCGGGCGCCCTCGTCCTGATCGAGCATCGCGATGAGGAACTCTTCGTTCTTGGTTGCACTCGCATTGACAACCCGGTTGTCCTTGAACTCTAAACGGATACCCTCGACCTCGCGTCCGTTGTAGACGCCGGGGAAGGTGTAGTTGACATGTCCGTCGGCGCCTTGTGGGCCACAGAAGACTTCGCCGTCGGGGAAGTTCTCGCCGCCGGAGCAGTTGATCCAGATGGCTTTACTGTTGTCGACATTGACGCGGAGGTCGGTGCCGTCGTGTCCATCGCGGGCGGGTGCGTTGAAGTGAAGCTCATTCTTGGTCTGCAAGAAATCGCACACACGCTGTTGGCGGACATGGATCTGCTCCCACGCGGCGACTGGATCGGGCAGGTGCAAGAGCCCAGCTTCGAACACGAATTTTTCATACTGTGTCAATGACATCTCGGCGTCTTGGGCCGAAGCGAGTGTCGGGTAGAGCGTGCCACACCACCGGAGATCGCCGTCGGCGGCCCGCTTCATAAACTTGGTCGACCGCGGGGCGTTGGCGACGCGCTGGCGCGTCACACGCTTGGGATCGACGCGAGAGAGCGACTTGGTATTGACCTCAGCCCAGAACCCGATGTGCACATCGATCGTCTCGACGGTGTTCATCGTGATCGGATTGAGATAATCGAGTTGCTCATCGGTTGCATGCTCCATGAAGATGCTCGTGAGCGCGTCGCCTCTGGGCTGCCAGAACGGATGCCCGCCGGCTTTGAGGACGGCTTCAAAGATCGCTTCGATCCCTGGCATGGCGATGGGATCGGCGTTGATGGCCACCAAGTCGCCTTTTTTGATCTTTGTTGAGTATCGAACGATGACATCGGCGAGTTTATCAAGACGTTGATCGCGCATCAGAGTCTCCAATCGGGCATAAATGAACAACTCGGCTGTTTTTCGTGCCCCCAATGAACACGAACCGGGATCGCAGCCGTACAGTTGTGACCGAACTATACGCGTCGAACGCGATTCACACAGTTTTTTCATTCAAACGGAGTATCCAGACATGAAACGCACGACGCAACTCTTCACCCTGACCACCGCGATCCTCGCGACCATCATCATCACGATGGTCGTTTCACCGGCCGACGCGAGCAAGCGCTACACGATCGAATCGGGCGACATCGCATTCGTCGATGTGTTCAAGCTCATCGACAAGGCATTGATCGGCGAAGAACTCGCACAACAGCGCGAAGATTTTAATACTCAATCGCGTGAAGACCTCGCCGGGCTGAATCAGCAAATCGCGGCCCTCGAAGCACAGCTCTCGACCATGCAGCAAGATGATCCCAACGGCGCCGCGACCTATCAGCAATACCAAAACGCCAACAGCCAGCTTCAGAGCGCATCGCAGCAAATCAGCCAGGCCTACGAAAGACTCATCGCACAACAACTCTCGATCGCGTATCAAGAAATCTATGGGGCAGCCAACGAGATCGGTGCACAAGAAGGGTTCGTGTTTGTATTCGCGACCCGCTCTGATGGTGAACTCATCCAGACCGACAGCATCACCGGCATCACCCAAGAAATCCTCGCACGCCCGCTGATGACCCCGCCGAGCGGCGTAGACATCACCGAACTGGTCCGCATCAAGCTCGGATATCCTGAGAAAGCACCCGAACCAGAAGTTGAACCAGTTGCAGAACCAGTTGCAGAAACTACGGAACCAGCACCGGCAACCGAAGTGCCTGCGACCGAAGACGAATAAATAGTTGAACAGATAATACAACAACCGCCTCGAGCATTTGCCGAGGCGGTTTTTTTATAGATACATTCGCTTCGCTCACTCGTCCATCAATGGGCCGAGTGCTTCGATCAGTGGGCCAATATGCTTCTCGTAGTTCTTCCATCGCTGGGTCGAGCTGGTGTACATCGGCTGACGGATCTGGGTGGCACTCGCGGTATGAACCGATTTCTTGCTCTTATGAAAATCCATACACGCCTGATCAAACGGCAACCCAATGTGATTGAGCATCGCGCGGATTGATTCTTCCGGCTTTGATGTTGTCTCTTCATAGACCGCGTCGTGCACGGTGACGCCGAGCTTCTCGGTGACATGCTCCATCACTTTGGTATAGATCATGTACTGCTTGGCGCAGAACTCAAGGTCCATCGCATAGACAAGCCGCGGCCCAAACCGCTGGAAGAAAATCGACAAACATGTATCAATCGGGTTACGCCTGCAATGGATGATGTGTGATCCGGGCAGAATCCGTTGAATGAAACCTAAGAAAAAATAGTTCTCGGGCATCTTGTCGCACACACGTTTGATTGATTGATCCGGAAAGTTCTTGTCGAGCATGGCGAGATAGCCCTTGCCCGCGTTGTTTATATAAGCTTGGTCATACGCTTCGAGATCACGATGGCGTGTGAATGAATCGATGACCTGGCTCTCGCCAACGCCGCCGGCGTTTGGGTGTGATGCGATGATCTGCTCGGTGAGGGTTGTGCCCGAGCGGGGCATGCCGACGATGAACACCGCGCGTGACCCGTCATGCTCTGAAGCGAGCACTTGATTGTATTTTTCGATCTCCCATCGCTCAAGATAGTGAACGAGATCGGTATTGGTGGCCTGCGCACTCATCGCGTTGCCCTTCGAATAGCAGTCAAAGGCCTCGTCATATTCGCCAACCGAATCGAGCAGATGCCCGAGCACGAACAGGATATCTTGGCGATTGTTCTTGGGCAGCCCGACGATCGCGAGCCCCTTGCGCATCGCGTCGATCCCTTTGCTCTGGTGCTTGAGCTCTCGGCACAGCTGCCCGTAGGTCCCCAGCAACCCCGCATCGAAGTTGGTGTCGATCGCGGCATCGACAATTTCGAAAGCGCGCTGGGATTGGCCGTGCGATTGGAGCAGACGGGCCTTGACCGTGATGGCCCGCGGATGGGCCGGTGAAAACTTGAGAACTTCATCAACCGCTTTGTGCGCCTTGCCGAGTTCGTCGAGCCGACGCAATGCCGAAGCCAAATCGCAGAGCAGCTCAGGATTCCGCGGGTCGAGCTTGGCAGCGAACGTGAAGTATCGCACCGAATCAACACTCTCATCGATCATCATCAACGAATGCCCAAGCATCCGGAGCACCTGTACATCGCGGGGCGATTGCTTGAGTGCATTGGTCAGCAAAGCGATCGCAGATTCAAACTCGCCCGCAGCGACCAGATTGTGGCAGTTCTGAACCGTTTTGGCATATGCGGTCTGCACCGGGGCATTCGAACTTGATGTGTTAAACTGCGACATAGGTATTATGCTCCGTCTTCGATGGAGGAATTGGTGGAGGATGAAAGATCTGAATCAGTATTGGCATGCTCACCGAGCTGTTCGATCAACGGAGCGAGATGGTGCTCATAGTTACGCCACCGCTGTCGGCTTGATTGATAAATCGGGCGACGAACCTGCACGCTGCTCGCCGTAGCGACATGCTTGCGAGATTCGTGAAACCGCAGACACGCCTCGTCAAACTCGAGCCCGATATGCGCCACAAGCTCCCGTGCTTTGGGCTCTGGGTCCGCAACAAGCTCTTCGTATCGGCTTGGATATATCTCGATATCAAGCACCTCACGCCAATGATCCATGACCTGCTGGTACGCGAGATACTGCTTGCCGAGCTGGACAAGGTCTCGCGAAAATGGAACATTCGTACCGAAGTTCTGGAAATAACAACTCAGGCATGTATCGATCGGATCACGCAGGCAGTTGATCACCTTGGCGTTGGGGAACATTCGGCTGATCAACCCGAGCGTGCGCTCGGCTCCGATATGTTTATCGATCACGCGGATCTGATCATCACCAACACAATGACTCAGATGATCGAGATACTCTTGTGCATAGGAATCGATGTCGCGGGCACTGAGCGATGTTGGCGAACGCCTGCGGAGCATCTGGGCGATCAATGGGCATTCCCCGATCGCAGATACCACCGGATGCGCTGAGAGTATCTGTTCGGTCAGCGTGGTGCCCGAGCGGGGCATGCCGACAATAAATACGGGACGGTGCGAATCGATCGAAGAGTGTGGGATCGCGTTGAGCATCTCGGGAGTCCACATCGAAATGAGCGGCTCAGCATGGAGCCTCTTGCCCTGCTGATGCCCGGCGTTGGCGAGCTTGAACGACTCAAACGCCTGGTCGTATTCACCCATCGCGTCATACAGATGCCCGAGTTCGAAGCGAGCGGATCGCTTATGACGATCGAGTGCTTTGGGATGCGCAAGCAGCGCCTCGACCGCATCGATCCCCTCGCCATACTCTTTGAGCACCCGCGCAAGCTTGGCGCGTGACAACAGTATCAACGGGTGTGGATCAGCAATCTTTTTCGCACGCTCAACAACTTGGGAGGCGAGCTCGAGCTGACCCGAGTTGATGTACCCGGTCAACTTGGCGTGCAAGCATGCGCCGTGGGTTGGATCCCACGTGAGCGCCTTATCGAGTACCGCGTGCATCTCATCGATTTCATTGATTCCCATCAAGGCTTGCGACAAGAGCAACAACGAGTCTGGGAAGTTGGGTTTGCGCTTCACGCACTTGCGGAGGACAATGACCGCATCTTGCGCATAGCCCACCGCGATGAGCACCTGCCCGAGACGAAGCATGATGTCGGGGTTGTCCTTATCGAGTTCATGAGCCTTGAGGAGCATCACTCTGGCGATCCCAAAGTTCTCAATCTTGATCGCTTGGGTCCCCTTGAGGAAGCACTCGGCGGCTTTGCGTGTGTTTTTGGCCATGTGCGATCACTACTCCAACCATCGGTTCCTGCGTGCCCACTATCATCGACGCTTCCATCTATCCTAGACGGTTTTTCTGGCATAATTCTCGCTCACGCCCGGTGTAGATATCTTGCGTAGAATATCGGGCACGAACATGGGCACACAGAGCACGGTCTCAACGACCGATACTCATCCGAGGCACAACCCGGAGCCGAGCTTGAACACGATATACGACACACGCCGATACCTCATTCCGTTCCGAACCGGGCTATTGCCTCAGATTTTCTGCGACACGCTCGTCCTCGGTTCGGGTGTCGCCGGGCTCCGCTCGGGCATCGGGGCAGCCCAAAGCGGGCAGGTCATCGTGTGTGCCAAAGAATCGCTCGATCTCACCAACACCTCTTGGGCTCAAGGCGGGATCGCGGCGGTCTTGCAATCGGACGACTCTATCGAGGCCCACATCAAAGATACCATCACCGCAGGCGCTGGCATGTGCGATCTCGATGCGGTGCAACTGATCTGTGAACAGGGCCCATCCCGGATCCGCGAGATCATCGATTGGGGCATGGAGTTTGATCGCAATGAGCAAGGGGAGCTTCGTGTTGGACGCGAAGGCGGGCACAACGCATCACGCATCTACCACGCGGGGGGCGATGCCACCGGCGTCGAGCTCCAACGCACACTCATCGACCAAGCCACCCGACACGAGAACATTCGGCTTTTCGATCATTGCTTTGTTATCGACCTGCTCACGAGTTCAAACAAACCGGGCTCGCCGGTGCTCGGCGCGATCACCTGGCACCCAAAGTATGGCTTGCAGGTCATCTGGTCGCGCACGACGATTCTGGCGATGGGCGGCGCGGGACAGGTTTTCCGTGAGACGAGCAATCCACGCGTCGCAACAGCCGACGGCATCGCGATGGCGTACCGCGCAGGTGCCCAACTCACCGACATGGAGTTCGTCCAGTTCCACCCAACCACGCTCTATATCCCCGGTGCTGCCCGCGCTTTGATTTCTGAAGCCGTCCGAGGCGAAGGGGCGCACCTGCTCGATCATTCTGGAAACCGGTTCATGCCCGCGATCCATGAGCTCGCCGAGCTCGCGCCGCGCGATGTCGTCGCCCGCGCGATCGTCCGCCAGCTCGCCATCCAAGGCGGCAAGCATGTCTGGCTCGATTGCCGACATATATCGCACTTCCCGACAAGATTCCCTGGCATCCATTCCACGCTCGGATCGTTCGGGCTCGACCCGGCCAAGGACCTCATCCCTGTCCACCCCGCCGCCCATTACGCTATCGGAGGCGTGAGGACCGATCTCAGATCGCGCACCAATATACCCAACCTGCTCGCGGTCGGCGAGGTCTCGTGCACCGGATTGCACGGCGCAAATCGGCTCGCATCAAACTCATTGCTCGAAGGTTTGGTCATGGGCGCGATCGCCGGGGAGGAAGCAGCCAAGCGTGCCGACGCCACACCTGTCCTGCCCAACTCGATCGTGTCGATGAT